>DAHXLF010000003.1 GCA_027371755.1 Acidimicrobiales bacterium | reverse complement strand
ATTATTTGAAAAGCTCTGAGGAGTAGTGTTGACTGATCTTCCCGTCAATCATTTTTTAAGTTATAAAGATTCCGGAGAATTGATCGTAGTTGATGAGACCGGCACAAAAAGCTACTTTCCGTTTATTGTTGAACCCAAAGAAAAGTTATGCATATTTGAATTTGTCTATTTTTCGAGACCCGATTCAATTTTGTATAACAGAGAAGTGCACGGCACAAGAAGACGAATGGGAGAACTTCTGGCAATAGAGCACGGAGTTGACGCTGACATGGTAATGGGGGTTCCCGATTCGGGAATTCCCGCCGCAGAGGGATATTCAAAGCATTCGGGGATACCATACGGACAAGGTTTGGTTAAAAACCGTTACATCGGAAGAACTTTTATATATCCGACTCAAGAGCAGAGATATAAAAATGTTCGACGAAAGCTGACACCTCTTAAAGAGAACATTGTGGGAAAAAGATTGATAGTAGTGGATGATTCATTTGTCAGAGGCACAACTTCTTCTGCATTGATAAAGATGCTTCGTGAAGCGGGAGCTAAAGAGGTGCATATGAGGTTTTCTTCACCGCCTTTTAAATGGCCGTGTTTCTATGGTATAGATATTCCGACTAAAGACGAGCTTTTGGCAGCAAATGTCGAAATAGATGAGATAGCTTCAATAATTGGAGCCGACAGTGTCGGATTCTTATCGTTGAAATCGTTAATTGAGGCCATCAATGCTCAAGGCAAGGAATTTTGTAATGGCTGTTTAACGGGAAGCTATCCTTCCGCCGTTCCGACTGACGTGAAAACCGTAGTCAAAATGCCGGCTACCATATCAGATGCAAAATTATTTGAAAAGCTCTGAGGAGTAGTGTTGACTGATCTTCCCGTCAATCATTTTTTAAGTTATAAAGATTCCGGAGTTGATATCCGAAGCGGCGAGCATGCCGTTGAGTTGATTAAAGATTTAGCAAAATCAACATACAGTTCCGATGTCATAAGTCAACTTGGTGGTTTCGGCGGAATGTACAAAGTTCCGCTTGATCGTTACAAAAGTCCTGTTTTAGTTTCGACAACCGATGGCGTGGGAACTAAAGCTTACCTTGCGTCAATGGCCAAAAGATTTGATACCATCGGAATTGATTTAGTTGCTATGTGTGTAGACGATTTGGTTTGCTGCGGAGCAACTCCAGCCTATATGCTCGATTACGTGTCAATCTCTAAATTGGATCCACTGATGATCAAAGATGTGGTGTCGGGCATCGTCAAAGGATGCAACGAAGCCGCCTGTTCATTAATCGGTGGTGAGATGGCCGAGCACCCGCGCTCAGATGACGTCTTTGAATTCGATTTGGCCGGTTTTGCTGTCGGCATCGTAGACCAAGACAAAATTTTGGACAAGTCGATGGTAGGCTCGGACAATATTTTGGTAGGCTTGCCGTCGTATAATCTGAGATCCAATGGATTCTCATTGGCTCGCAAAATTGTATTTGAGGCGGCCGGTTTGAAATTGGAAGATCGCCCTTTAGGTCTTGATTCGCCTACGGTTGTTGATCTACTTCTTGAACCGTCGGTTATATATGCCCGAAAGATATCCTTACTGCTTGAAAGTCATTTTGACGCCGTAACCGCCATTGCGCATATAACGGGAGGCGGGATGATGAACAATTTGCAGCGGGTGCTTCCAGAACACCTTAAACCCGTTATTGACGCAGGAAGTTGGGAAAAACCGCCGATATTTGATATGTTGCAAAAATTGGGCAATGTCGATGAAACCGAAATGGATTTGGTATTTAACAACGGAATCGGGATGATCCTTGTGGTCAAAAATTCATTCGTGAATTCGGTTATAAGTTTTCTGGAATCTGTAGGTCAAGCAAGTTACATAATTGGTGAGTTAAAAAAAATCTAGCAAAAATTAGATTTATTGCTTCCAAAACTATTAAAAACGAGTTATACTGTAATTTGTGGATAATATTCGAATCGGTGTTGCCGCTGATATCTTAGGAGTCAGCGTCGAAAGACTCAGAAGACTTATAAATGAAGGCTACCTTAAAGAGGAGAGGACCGCAGGCGGGCATCGAACTGTCGATCCGCTTGATTTGGCAGAGTTTTTAAATTCTAACTTGGCCTTTGAATCCGTCAACCTTCCCAAATTGAGCGCACGCAACAGGTTCTTGGGTTTGGTGACCGATGTTAAAAGCGACCAAATCATGTCGCAAGTCAATATGGCCTCGGGAAAGAATCGAATCGTTTCGCTAATGACCACTGAAGCTGTCAGGGATTTAAAGCTTGAAAAGGGGAAAATTGCATTGGCATCAGTAAAAGCCAGTGCCGTAACCGTTGAGGTGGTGGATAACTTATGAAAAAATACACTTTAATAATTTTGGTCGGTATATCTATTGCTCTTGCGGCTTGCTCGACGAATTCGATAGGTGGTAACAATGGTTCAAAACAGGAGGTTACTCCAAAGCCAGCGGTAAATGTTGCATACGCCGCCTCTTTGGAAAATTTATTTGATAATCAGATCTCAAAAGGTTTTACCGCTCAAACCGGATATAAGTTCAGAGGATATGCGGGAGGATCTTCTCTATTGGCCAATGAGATTGAATCAAAGGACTTGAAAGCCGATATATTTATATCGGCTGGTACTTCAGTAAACAGTCTTGTTTTAAATAAGGCTCCCATAGGAATCGATTACTACATTATTTTCGGATCATCACCTTTGGTGTTCGGCTATACGTCAAATTCCAAGTTTTATTCGCAATTAAAAAGTAAACCATGGTACAAGGTGGTGACTGAGCCCGGTTTCAGGGTTGGCCGAACCGATCCGGTGTTGGATCCCAAAGGGGTATTAACCGTCAGTTTGGTTAAAAAAGAAGCGAGTCTTGTAGGTGATCCGGCTTTAGATTCGATTGTGACTGGTAGCGGTAATGTGTTTCCCGAACAGGATTTAGTAGGTCGTTTGGAGAGCGGCCAGTTGGACGGCGGTTTCTTCTATCTTTCCGAGGCTGTCGATCAGCATATCTTGTATCAATCAATGGCAAATTTGTCAAATGGCGCGGTATATACGGTCAGCATCTTAACGAATTCGACAAACAAACAAGGTGCTTTGGCATTTATGAATTACCTTCTTAGTTCCGCTGCGCAGAAAGTCTTTAATGCCAACGGTATCGAGACTCCGACATCTTTTGCAATTACCGGTAACCGGGCAGATGTTCCAGCTTCCACCCTAAAGATCATTTCCTCGTCCAAGGCTTAAACAATTTCAAGATGCAGACACTGAAGCCGGTAAGAATAACTAAAACACTTAGCTCTACAATATTTAGCCCTACGACGGTCTTAATATTGCTTGCGGGACTGATAACCGTTTATTTGGGATTGCCGATCGTCTATTTTTTGTTAACGTCGGTTCGTTTAAACTTTGGTGATTCCCAGCTGGTAAAAGCGACTGAGATATCAATTGCCGCATCGACCATATCTACGGCAGTTACCTTTGTAACCATTGTGCCGCTAATCTATTTCATTTCGATGACCCGTCATAAATTAATCAGCAGAAGTGTTTTTTTTTAACTACCGTTCCCATTGGCTTTCCGCCACTGGTATCGGGGCTGCTGTTGCTAAAAATCATCGGCCCCTATGGTTTGATTGGAGCTCATGTTAATATCTCCTTTACAGAATCGTTTATAGGGATTATCTTCGCTCAGATTTTTGTAGCAACGCCATTTTCGGCAATTGCACTAAGAAGTGCATTTCTAAGTGTAAACAGAGATTTGCTGGACGTTTATAAGACTCAGGGATATTCAAAATTTAAGCTTTTGACTAAAATAATTCTCCCTTCCACTCGTCAAATTTGGTTGGGTGGTTTAATTTTAACTTGGTTAAGAGCCTTCGGAGAGTTTGGGGCAACCATACTGGTTTCATACCATCCTTATTCGCTTCCAGTGTTGCTGTATGTAAGATTCTCTTCGACAGGTATGAACAACATAGACTCTGCTATTACCTTTTCCATATTGATAGGAGCCATAGCAATCGCAATATACTTTATTTTTTCTCAAACCTACCTAAAGTCAAAGAAAAGTCACGGATCAAAAAATCTATTAAATAAAATCTCAAATCTAAATAATGCCAATAAGAGTAGCCCCTTTGCCAATAATTTCTGCGGCAATATTCACGGGGAAAACGAACCCGTCGGTTTGGGCACAAATCAAGATGCTTCAAAATTCGACAATTCAAGTGACGGTCAAAATATAAGTTCTAAAGTTTCAAAGTATTTATCGCAACTCGGGTCATTTAACTTGGATGAAGAATTAATTACGCATAAATATTTGACTTTAGTTGGACCTACGGGCGCAGGAAAAACCACTTTGCTAAAGAGCGTGCTAAAAGACAACTTATTAAACCAACGTAGGTTGGAAAATAACGACAAAGAGAATCTTATTCGAGTAGGATATGTCGCACAGTCTTCACCTGTGATATTAAATAAAACTGTCTATTACGAAATAAATCTCTGCACAAAACAATTTACCGAAAGCAATTTGTATCTTATTAAAGCTTTGGGTTTAGATAGGTTACTGACCTCTAAAACAGACGTACTTTCCGGCGGCGAAAAACAGAGGCTTGGAATTTACAGGGCACTTGCGAATCGACCCGCGCTTGTACTGTTTGACGAGCCTTTTGCAAACTTGGACGTCTTAACCAAAACAAATTTAATAAAAGATCTTAAAAGTATTTTGCAACACGTGGAAGCCATTGGGATATTTGTTACCCACGACATAAATGAGGGTTTACGACTATCTCAACTAATAGGGGTCGTGGAAAACCTTCAGGTTGTTCAGGTGGATACCTTTGATAATCTGGCAATGGCACCTAAAGACTTACTCGTGGCACATATATGCGGTTATGAGACATTCAATGAATCAGTCGTAGCAGACAATCAAATTGTACTCAGCCATGACCTAAAGATACCGTCGCACAGAAACGACGCCGTAGTTTTGTGGTCGGTTCATCCAACTAAAATTTCGGTTTCAAAGCATAAAATCGAAAGTTTTAACGGAGTAATCTTAAAAGGTCGACTTGAATCAACTTTTAAGACATCGTCATTAGAATTTTACGGATATTTTGAATTTGATTGTGGCCGTCTTATCAAGGCAAAGTTGAGCTCGTTTGAAGTGGCCGAAGACAATCTAAATTGTGAATTTTATTTACACTTTGATCCCGATGACGTGTTGGTATTGACTTAAAGTCGAACTGATACAATTTGTTTGTATCAGTTCTCTATCGATATTGAATTGTAGTCGTAGAAGAATTTTGCTTAATTGACAACATAATACGGTTCTTGTCAAAATACTTTCAAAAGATAAAAATAATCTATTGGGTTGAACTTGGATGCTAGGGAACTAGGTTTATTTTGGTTAATAGGACACAGACCTAATCCGGAGATGTAAGAGATTTTATACCAGGCGGGGTTGTGGTCATATTTAACAAGTACTTCAATCTGCTCAAGGGAAAATTTGATATCCCTGACTTGGGAGTCTTTACCGCCAAGATTTGATGTATGGAGACTTTATTGTCTTCAAATGTAACTGCCGAAGCGGCCATATATAGTTTCCAGACTCTGGCTCTTAATGTGCCTGCCAACTGTTCGGCAGATTCGTAATCGTTTTCTAAATTGGATACCCAACAACGAAGAGTCTTTGCGTAGTGTTCACGAAGAGATTCAACATCTCTTACTTCAAAGTGTGAATTTTGCATCGCAGTTATTACGCAACCAACCTCTTCAAGTTCGCCGTCGGGGAACACGTATCGATTTATAAATGAGTTTTTTCCAGTAAAACCGTGCTTTTTGCCGTTGTCAGAAGGTCTTGAAATTGCATGATTTAATATCTTTCCCTCATCTTTAAGGAGAGAGTGGAGTTTTTTAAAATAGTTGGTCAGTTCGGCTTTACCGATGTGTTCTGACATACCCACTGAACTGATGGCATCAAACTCTTCTCCCTTTAAGTCTCGATAGTCCACGAGCCTCACTTCAAGCCTGTCCTCCAGATGCAGTGACTTAATTCTCATGTTTGCATATTCATACTGTTCTTTTGAAAGCGTTACGCCGACTCCGCTGATCCCGTAGGTTAAAGCTGCATAGATCAACAATGTTCCCCAGCCGCAGCCGATGTCTAACAGTTTTTGTCCCTTGGATAACTCCAATTTTCTGCAAATTAAATCACACTTATCTAACTGTGCCTGTTCGAGGGTAATTTCATCTTTTAGGTTATAGTCGTTGCCGAAATATCCGCAAGAATATACCATTGACTTGCCCAATACCAGTTCATAGAACTCATTTGAAATGTCGTAGTGATATGAGATATCTTCTCTATCTCGATCTTTGGAATGCAGTACTTTTGTTATCCTCTTAGAGGGTTTCATTTCGATGGCAGGCGGCTGAAGCGGCAAGCCCAGCGCTTTAAGTTTTATCAGAGTTTTAGCTACGGTTAATTTAGTTCTAAAGTCCAAATTGAAGTTAACATCACCGTCTTTATCTTCCAGTGCTTTGCGCAATTCCAATAGGTTAAAAATACTGCCTTCAATTTCCAATTCACCGGTTACGTATGCTCTCGCAAAACCCAACTCACCCGGAGAATATAGAATCCGCCTGAATGCGTTCGGAGAATTAACTTTAATTGTACATACGGCACTGTCGGAGATTATGGAGGACCCATCCCAGAGATGCAGGTTTATTGGCAGCTCTCTTTTAAAAATGTCATAGACGAGCGTTTGTACGACCGAAGATAAATCATTCTTTGACATCATTTTAATTTTAATGAAGCGATCTTAAATAAATACCGGTTACTTTAAGAAATGAACTATTTTGAGTATAAAGTTATATTAGGTACAAGCCATGATCGTTTCAGTAATGATTTGATTTTAAAGGCTTCATCGCTCAATGTTTTTCAGGTGGACAAAGCAAGGGTCAAATCGGCCAAGACATTGTCAGATTGCAATCGCGGACCCATTAATTTCATGGTTATTCGTAGCATTACAAAAGATGATGGTCGAAACGTAAAAGATGTCAACTTAAATTACAGGCGCTATCGGATACAAGTTTGAAAAATTGAGTTTGATATAAAAAATAGAAATAACAGAGGTTTATAAAAAATACACAGAGGTTTATAAAAAATACGATGTTAGATATCGTTATGAGTTGAACAAGTTATTTTAACAACTGACTTAATATATCAATTTTCATTAAACTTAAGTGGTCGAGACCGGCATCGATCCGGTGACCTCACGCTTTTCAGGCGCGCGCTCTACCAACTGAGCTACTCGACCTTTTGATTTAATCAGGTATTTAACTTATCATAAAATGACTTCAAATCAGTTCAGTTTTAAACTTCTCGTTTTGAACCAACTTGACCAAATAGATTTTACCTGATTTAGAGAGATTAACTGACTTGGATTCTGTTTACAAAGTTTTATCTATGTATTGAATTAAAGTTTAAATTAAAATGATCAGTTTTTAATTTAAACTTTAGTGGCGGACCTGACGGGATTTGAACCCGCGACCTTCGGCTTGACAGGCCGACGTGCACTCCAGGCTGCACTACAGGTCCAAACGGTATAATAAAGCTAAAATGAGTATATAGCAGACACTCTTTGCCTCAATCATCACAAGAGTTAAGAGTTAGCCAAAACTAATTCTTAATGATCCCGATCCATTAATCATCCAATAGATAATCCAGGAATTTAAATAATCCAGTGATTGAAATAATCCAGTGATTGAAATAATCCAGTGATTGAAATCAAGTACTATATAACCGTTTTAAATAACGATATCGCAGATAAATATTTTAGTAGATTTTTTAATTCCTGTTTTTTGTTTTGGAATTTGCCTTATTTGTCAAAAAAGCTTTCCTTAAAATATTATTAAAATCTTAATTGAACGGCAAATATTAGCTTTAAAATTTGTTTTTTTATCTAGATTAAAATTAGAGTGTGGTTTAAGTTTTGATGCATAAATTTAAAGAATTTGAATTAACGTCTTTATCAAATGAGCCAGATTAACTTTTTATAAAACTGAAGTTTGTAAACAATCAGTAAATAAAATGTATTGACCGGTATCAAGAATTAATAGCTAACAGCGATTAATCAAATATTGGGATTTAATCAACTTCAGAGATTTAAGCAAATATAGCGATTTATTTTAAACAGGGATTTGATATGGAATTAAAGTTCGGTTGGGAAAACTTAGAGGTAGGAGATACTTCTATTCAAGCTTTCATGAGTTCGTACGTTCAAACTGAGAACTCGGCTCCGGCGGTTGTGCTGGTTCAGGAGGTATGGGGAGTAAATGATCACATGGAAGATGTGGCCATCAGATTAGCTAAAGCCGGTTACTCTGTGGTCGCTCCAGACCTTTTGTCTTTAGGAGGTCTTCGGCCGCATGAAGCAAGCTTCGAAAGAGTCGAAGAGATTAAAGGCGTAATAGATACTCTGGGTTTTGCGGTTTTTGCCGACGAGCAAAAAAGGCAGGAAGCCTTTAAAGATATGGATCCCGAATTGGTTTCGAGATTGATCAAAACTCAAGAAGTCGTATTTTCTCAAATGGGGAAGCGAACTCAATATGTAGAAACTATTAAGTCGATAATTGCGGGTTGCAAAGCAAATAACAGTTCAAGAAAAGTGGGAGCGGTTGGGTTCTGCATGGGAGGCGGAATTGTATCGACGTTAGTTTGTTCGGACTCCAAATTGGACGTAGGAGTTTCGTTTTACGGGTCGGTTCCTACCGAAGATATTATGGATAAAATTGGCTGTCCGCTTTTGGGAATTTATGCCGGTGAAGATCCGGGTGTTAATTCTGGTATTGAACCATTCAGATCTAAAGTTAAAGAAGTAAACGGTGACTATAGAACGGTTATCTATCCCAAAGTACTTCACGGTTTTAATAACGATACCAGACCGGCATATTCGATTGATGCCGCCAGGGATGCTTGGGCTAGAACTCTGACTATGTTGTCGGAGTTTTTAGGCGAAAATTATGCTGATGCTTAGTCGTGGGTAATTGATTTAAAAATTCGAAAAGTTTCAAATTTAAAACTTTACATAGGGAGTTGTATTATTAATGCACAAATTTTATAAGGGAGTCGGCACTTTTGCTGTAAAAGCTCGATGGTTTATCGTGATTTTTTGGTTTGTAGCGACAATTTTGGCCGTTCATTTTTTTCCTTCGTTAAATTCAGTAGCAAATTCCAATAATTCGGCGTTTTTGCCTGCGAATTCGCCTTCTACAAAAGCCGAGGCCTTGGATGCACCCTTTTCACCGACGGGAGTTATACCAGTTCAAATTGTCGTTGTTTCTAAAAATGGCCTGCTCACTTCCAATGATGTAAATGTGATCGCTGGACTTAGAAAGCAACTTTCTAGGGTTACTTCAATCGTTAAGGTTCAGGATTTGGGTATATCGTTGAATAAACAAGCAGAACTGATTCAGGTATTAAGTAATACACCCCAAGGTCCGTCAGCTTCAAACAACGTTTTGTTGATATCGGATTTGACGGCTGCAGTTAAACATAATTTGGCCCAAAGTGATCTGTCTGGGTATGTAGGAGGTCAAGTTGCCGTAGGGGTAGCCAGTCAGTCCAAGTCTGGTAATACTTCAAATCAGTTGCAGCTGTTTTCGATTATTTTTATTTTGGTGCTGCTGTTTTTGGTCTTTAGATCCATACTGGCTCCGTTTTTGGTATTGCTCCCTGCAGTTTTGGTAGTGGCGTTATCGGGTCCGGTCATAGCCGAACTCGCGCATTACGGATTGCAGGTTTCTTCCATCAGTTCATTTCTGCTTATCGTTTTGTTATTGGGTGCTGGTACCGATTATGGTCTGTTTCTAATTTTCAGACAAAGAGAAGAGATTAGAAACGGTCTGTCTCATAACGACGCCATCATAAAAGCCGTTACCAGAGTAGGTGAGTCTATAACGTTTTCTGCCGGAACCGTTATTGCTGCTCTTTTGTCCTTAACGGCTTCTACGTTCGGCATATATAAATCTTTGGGCGCTCCGCTAGCTATTGGCATATTTTTTATGTTGCTAGCGGGTCTAACACTGCTACCGGCTTTATTTGCCATATTTGGCAGGGCCGTATTCTGGCCCAGCAGACCTAATCCAGATCAAAAGAAAACCGGGGTATGGGGTGAAATATCTGCGACAATCGTAAGAAAACCGGGTGTTACTTTAATTATCGGTATTATTCTCTTTGGTTCCATGGCCATATTTTCAGCCGGTGACAAACCGGCCGGATTCGGAGGTACCGCCACGGCACCGAAAGGTTCCAACGCAGCAATAGCGACACAGCTGGCCGCCAAGTACTTTCCCAAAATTAGCTCTAATCCCACGGCAGTGATCTTTAAATTCAATCGGCCGATTTGGCAAAATCCGACTAAACTTACTCAAATTCAAAATAATTTGGTAAAAACCGGATACTTTAGTAAAATTTCGGGACCTTTATCTGTCTCAACTCTTAAACTAACGGCCGCCCAGTGGGCAAAGCTTCATTCCGTATTAGGCAATCCGCAAAATCTTTCGCAACTTCCGCCTTCAAATTTACTTTCTGGTAGTGTAAATGAGTCTGAATATATCGCATATGCAGAATCTAAAAATTTTGTTTCCCAAAATGGTGAAACCGTTCGGTATCTAGTGGGGCTTTCAACCGGCGATCCCCAAAATACCTCTTCAATTGATTTAGTGCCGCAGATCAGAACTTCGGTTACTGCAATAGCCAGTCAAGTGTCAGCAGTTGATTCCGGGGTAGCTGGAGAAGCTCCCGCTATCTATGACATCAGTTCCGTATCGTCTTCTGACCTTAAAACCGTTATTCCGATAGCGATTTTAATCATCGCCATTTTATTAATTTTGGTCATGAGATCGTTGGTGGCTCCGCTGTATCTAATTGCTTCGGTGGCCGTAAGCTACTTTGCCGCACTCGGAGTTTCCGTATTACTTTTCATTGACATATTGCACGACGGAGGATTGACCTTCATTTTGCCTTTTTTGATGTTTGTATTTTTATTGGCCCTGGGAGAAGACTATAACATTTTGGTAATGACTAGGATTAGGGAGGAAGCTCACGGTTTGACCTTAAGACAGGCTGTATCTAAGGCACTTTCGACGACAGGCACAACGGTAACTTCCGCCGGGTTAATTTTGGCTGGAACCTTTATCGTTTTTGCCATAGAAGGAGCTATTTCAGGTTCGTCTGAGATAAGTAATGTCGGGTTCGGTTTAGCGCTGGGAATCATTATGGATACGTTCTTTGTAAGAACACTTCTCGTACCGTCTACCGTAGTTTTACTGGGACGAATTAACTGGTGGCCCTCAAAGTTGTATAAGGTCAAATCCGAAGTGTATCCTGAGACGGTAGAAGAAGATTGATAGATAATCTGCAAATTTTAAGGAAATTTACAGCTTAATTTAAAACCTTAATGTCATAATATATTTATGGCTTTAAATAAAAATTCACCCAGAGTATTGGTAGTAGACGACGAACCGGGATTGGCAGACTTAATCGCTTCGGCACTGAAATTTGCCGGATTTCAACCAGAAGTTGCCACTAATGGGACAGGAGCAATAAAAAAATATTTAGCCGACAAGTTTGACATCATCATATTGGATGTTATGTTGCCCGATATGAACGGGTTTGATTTAGCCAAGAAAATTTCAACTTCGGCACCCAGGACTCCCATTCTGTTTTTGACGGCTAAGGACTCAACGGAAGACAAAATCAGAGGACTTACAGTCGGCGGAGACGATTACGTTACGAAACCATTTAGTTTGGAAGAGTTGGTTGCTAGAGTAAATGCTATTTTAAGGCGCGCCGGAAATGACGCAGGGGGTTCAGGACGCGTGGAATTTCACGGGTTGGAGATGGATGAAGAGACCAGGGAAGTGCGTCGTGACGGAAAACTTATTGATTTGACAACTACGGAGTTTAGGCTTCTCCACTATCTGTTATCCAATGCCAAAAAAGTTGTTACCAGAGCACAAATTATGGACTATGTTTGGAACTATGACTTTGGTGGAGATTCGGGAATATTAGAAACATATATTAGTTACTTGAGGAAAAAAGTAGATTTCAAAGAGCCAAAGCTGATTCATACTGTACGGGGATTCGGATACGTTATAAAAAACAAAGAAAATCCATAAGTAGATCTATTTTGAGTCTCAAATTTTGAGACTCCGGTAATGACATGTCTTTAAAGTCCAGATTGTTAGTTGCAATTATCGGTTTAATTGCTTTTATATTTTGTCTTGTAGACGTTGTCACTTACAATTCACTTCAAACATTTCTAATCGGGCGCGAAGATCAGCAACTCTTTCAATCTGTAAATGAAATGACTCATGAACTGGTGAGGGCAACCCAAATAAACATAAATTTGGGAACCAACACCGCGGGCACCGTAGGCACTACCTCTTTGCAGGCCGGAGCATTGGGACAGCTTCGTGATAACGGAGCTATAGTAACATCAATTCAGGTTTCATACGGAAATAAAACTACCGCTTTTCAACCTTTTCCTCTGGTAAGTGCCGCATCTGTAAAACTTGCGACCTCATCTCAACAGGCAATTTATGTTACAGCAACTCCCAAGGCATCTTCTGAAGCTTATAGGGTACTGATATATCCTTTGAGTCAAACTTACGTGTTGCTTGAAGCTTTTCCGTTGACGGCAGTAAATGACACTATGACCAATCTTTTGCATTTTGAAATCTACACGGGAGTGTTAGCCGTTGCCGCGGCAATATTAATTGGATTGCTGGCAATAAAACTGTCGCTGTCTCCGATCGACAGAATTCGAAAAGCTTCTAAGGCCGTCAGCTCGGGTGATTTAAGTCAGCGTCTTGAGGTCTCAAATCCAAAGACAGAGATAGGCGAGCTTCAAACCGACTTTAACAATATGGTTGCGCGAATTCAAGAAGAATTTTATCTCAGGTCCTTAAGTGAACAAAGACTAAGAGAGTTTTTGTCCGATGCATCTCATGAGTTGCGCACCCCCTTAACCTTTATTTTGGGTTATGCGGATCTCTTGTTAAAAAATTCATACTCTCAGGATCCGAGTATCGAAAAGATTAAAGAGCAAGCGTCGCGTATGTCTAAGCTTATAGAAGAGCTTTTGGTATTGGCAAGGCTTGACGAGGGACAGAAACTCCAGTTTGAACCGGTCGACTTAAGATTGCTGGCTCATGAACTTGCCGCCGATGTTCTGTTGCTGGATCCTTCCAGAAATGTAAAGGTGAATGCCGCTGAACCCATGTTTGTTATGGGTGATTCCGTTAAACTTCGACAGGTTGTCACTAATTTTGCAAGTAACATATTTAACCATACGAAAGAGGGCACTCCAGTGAGCGTAACGGTTACGACTGAAGATAACTACGGAGTCTACATTGTTTCGGATTACGGTAAAGGTGTCACGGATTTAAACAAGATATTTGAAAGATTCTATAGAGAAAATAAAGTCAAATCCGACGGAAGCGTAACTTCTGGATCCGGTTTGGGGCTGTCTATTGTTTATGCGATCATACAGGCTCACAATGGCACGATAACTGCTCGGCCAACTGAATCCGATTCGGGTCTGACATTTGAAGTTAAGATACCTCTGGCAGATCGGTAATTTTAATATCAACCGATCTATTTAAGTGTGGCAATCCCACCGTCTACGGGTAGTATTGCTCCCGTTATATACGATGCCCCCTGAGATGCCAAGAATATAGCGGTTGCTGCCATATCCGATGGCCTGCCTATCCTTTTCATAGGTGCCATTTCGGCGATTTGTTCTCCGAAGGCTTCTAAGGTGGCGTGCATCATTTTCGATTCAAAAGGTCCGGGTGCAATTGCATTTACAGTGACAAATGGAGCCAGTTTCCGAGCCAGGTGTTTTGTCAGCTGATGTACCGCCGCTTTTGAGGCCGAATAAGAATAGGTCTCCAATACCGGTACCTGAATGCCGTCTATGGATCCTATGTTGATAACTCGGGACGGAGATTCCAAAGTCGCCGATTTAGTTAATAGAGGTATTAAAAATTTCGTTAAATGAAAAACACACTTAACGTTTAAAGACAGTACTCGGTCCCATGCGGCATCATCAAACGTTTCAATCGGTGCTCCCCAGGTGGCACCAGCATTATTGACTAAAATATCCAAGCTGTTCTCATGTTTTGCGACCGCCTCGGCTAAAGCTTTACAGTTGGCTTCGGTTGACAAATCAAACGGTAGGCTTATGCATGTTCCGAATTCGGACAGTTCCTCGGCGGTCTCGTTGCAAGCTTCGACTTTTCTTGATGATATGTAAGTCTTTACTCCCGACTTCACGAATCCAGTAGCAATCATCTTACCGATGCCTCTTGATCCACCTGTTACCAGTGCCACCTTGCCGTCTATGTCAAATAGTTCTTGTATCATGATTTAAATTGTTTTCTCTTTAATAGGTCGGCTGCAGGTTTCTAATTGTTGTTGTTCAAAAAGTTTAAAAGCAACGGTATGAATTTATTTTGATCCTGAAACAAAAATCCGTGTCCGGCATCCGGATAAAAGATTAGTTTACTATTTTTTATAACCGAATGCATATATTTGGAATTTGCCTGAGGAATGAGTTGATCGTCCGATCCGTCGGCAATCAAAGTTTGTGCCTTGACGCTTTTAAGTTTAAAACCCGAAGGATCTTTGGCGAAGCTCCACAATGCAAGCGCGTTAAATTGTGCGGTCGTCACAGTTTGGTCTGCAACATAAAAATTTGGATATTTTGACAAAGCCTCTATATATTTAGTGGTCCACGCGGATTGATTTTTTGGAAACAGTAAGTTCAGTAAATTCAGTGCATTGGATGCGGAGGTGTTGGTCAGTTGTGCAACTGTAGACATACTTGGTGAAGTGGCATGTCCGTTACCTGGCAAAGTAGCTGCCAAAATTAGATGATTTACGTCGTTGGGGTAATTGATTGCCAGTGCTTGAGCTATCATACCTCCCATAGACCAACCGAGTACATCGGGTTTGTTCAGGTGTAAGTACCGAATCAGAGCGTTGGTCTGCTGTGCCATCTTGCCGATTGTTAATGTACCGTTTGGCATCGATGTTTGCCCGATTCCCGCATTGTCAAATATAATTACTTCGTGGTATTTGGCCAAAGTATCTACGAACGTCGGCATCCAAGCGTCCATCGATCCCGAATATCCCATTATAAGAACCAAAGGAGGGCCCGCTCCGTCGGTACGGTATGATACCGTTCCGTCAGCAGTATGCGCTATCAGTATTGGACGTTTGATTATCGGAATAACATTTTTGTCGGCGACTACCGCAGTGTGAGAAACGGTAGTTGTACCACATGATGCAATTGTAAGTGAGATTATAACAAATACCGAAAACGTAAATACCTTTTTTGCTAGCGATATTGAACTGTTTAAAGGCCGGATTCTTTGTAAAAAAAAGATTTTCGTTAAAGACGTTAAAGACATAGCCTTAACATTACTTTTTTTACCTCTAAAAAAACAATTTAGCTATTAAATTTATATCAAAGATCAATTCATAAAAGCGACAGATAGATTCAATTTGCGAATAAATATCGTTGCTATTTTAAATAAATTTCTAAATTCTATTGAGCTGTTCAGTTTGTATTTACTGTATTAACTGACGTTGTTTAGGATTTTTCACTTAGCAACCATGCCGTCATTAAATTACGAAAAATTTTATCGAACTTAAAATAAGTATCTCTAAGTTCCTGCCCTTTAAAGTCTTTAGGCAAAAGTTGCGCCGGCAGAAGCGGATCGTCTTGAACATGCCTCAGGACCTTAGCCATAACTATAAAGCTGTCTTTGAGGTAGCGAGCTCCTTCTTGTTGAAGAGGACCGGCCAAGTTATTCAATTGGTCGGTTAGCTGCATGCTTGTAGTATTCCAAGAATGTATTTTAAAAAGTTTTTTTACCAAATATTTGGGATCGTCCTCAGGAATCGATTTAAACCAGCTTAGGTGTTTATGATCTTTGATGTAGTTTTCTTCTAAGTTGTCGGGTCTGATCCAGACTCCTTCTTTGAGCTCTCCGAACTTATGGAATTTTAAATCATCCCTAAGCTGTGCTCGTTCGGCTGCTTCGCGATTGGATTGTGTGACTATGGCTAAAATCCAAGTGGATTCATCCCACGTCTTGTATTTGGGTTTAAGTGATTCAAGTTGACGTGCCTGTCGTTGAAGATGTTTGACTGAAGCTATTTCATAGTTTGTACCACTGACTTTAAGCTCTTTACTCTTTAGCATCCTTGATATTGCAGTACGTGTAGTTCCTTCTGATATGTTGAAAAGCTCTGTAGTTTTGACAATCATCGAAACAGGCAAACTTGGCGGCCTTAAGCCCAAAAGAACTGAAAGAATAACTGATCTGGCGGTGAAATTACGATAATTAGACATGTGTTATAAAAGCGTAATATTATAATTATAACGGGTATTGCAATGGTGCCTTATAAAGTATACCTACCGGATATTCACTCAAGTGTAGTTACCCAAGTGTAGTTACCCAATCGAGCCTTTTAATTCAAATCTTACGGCAGTGTTACAGCATTAACGCATCGATATCTCATTAATTTGACGAAACTCTGCGACAAAAAATCCACAACATTAGTAGTCAATGAGATATTTAATTTTTGAAATGTTTGTCCTACAAAGTTGGTTTTTCCGACTATGTTGGTTCTAAGCATTTTAATTAAGCGGATGGGTGATTTCCTTTTGTCTAAATGGAAATGGTTCATTGGGATTTAGAATCCAGGAGCTATAGCAATGATGCCTATATCGAAAATAATTTATTGAGTAGATTCTGCTGTAATAATTTAAACGGCTTATTTGAGTTCTTATAGGTCTTTGGTATTCAACTTGGCTTAATGATTTACAGTTTATTAAAAAATTATTAAAAAACCGAGATTCAAAAAATCAAAGATAAAAGCGCTAAGCAAAAATAAGCTGACGTTATAGGTTAAAAAATATCCTAAGACACCGTTTAGTGCAATAAACCGCAATAAACCGTTGTCGTTACTGAAACAAATTGGCCAGATTCTCTAAGGTTTTTTCAATGGCGTCGACGATTTTTTGCTGGCTGAAATCCTTCAACAGGAGTTTCTTGGACAATGGGTTGGCTTCTTGAGTTATGTCCCAGGTCTCTTTTACTAAAGTGGCTTTTTCACCTCGTGGTTCAAGCTCGTACCTCCAAATTCGCCCTCCCGCTATGTTTCCGAATAAACCCGGCGCTTTGGGCTGCCAAGCTATCTTGCGGTTCTCTTCATACTCTACGATTGTACTTATCATAAAATACGGTATTCCCAGTTTCATGGCCATATTGAATTTATCGCCGAGTTTCAAAGGCTCCGGTGATGAAGAGTTTACCTTCTTAACGGTATTGGATCCATCCAATTCAGGGTGTCGTGACGGTCTCGACAGGATATCAAAAATCTTATCCGGAGTTGTATTTACAATTTTTTCAACTGTTATTACTTCGCGTCCCATTAATATCCTCCGTTATTTCATTTCAAATAATCAAATGACCAAACAACTTAGTTGTCGGTATAGATTTACAATACATATTGCTTTTGTAACACTTATAGCTTAGTGTGGATACTTGCAATAAAGCGCGTCGCCTTCTGGTAAGGCCTTCAATATAGAAAAACTATTTAAGGAGACCTTAATGACTGCCGTAAAAAGCATAAAATCCAAAAGAACAACCGTACTTTTCAATCAACTGAATGACGGTTTAATCCAGCTTATGAATTCAAAAAAGTGGGCCGAGTTTTTGGAATTCCAAAGTAAATTTCACTGTTACAGCTTTAACAATGTTGTCTTGATTTTTAAACAGCTTCCGAATGCCACTAAAGTGGCAAGCTTTACTACATGGAAGAAGCTGAATCGAACGGTTATGGAAAACGAAAAGGCCATTTGGATATTAGCTCCGATTGTTACAAAAGTAAAAATGGAAAATGACGGCGATGAAATTCAAGTTCGGGGTTTTAAATATGTTCCGGTTTTTGACATAAGTCAAACAACCGGTGAAGAACCTCCGAGCGTCTGTAATTTGCTGGGAGGAAATTCGTCGGCGGATATGTATGAAACCCTAATCAAAGTTGCCAATGATTTTGGATTTAAGGTAACGGATCATGATTTTTCAGATACTACTAATGGCGACTGTTCCTTTGAAACCATGACTATAAGAATTAAAAGCGTCAATTCCATAAACCAGAGAATAAAGACACTGGCCCATGAATTAGCACACGGCTTATTGCACGAATTTGAGGTCGATAGGGCCAAAGCTGAACTTGAAGCTGAATCTGTCGCTTATATAGTTTGTGCAATGATGGAGATTGATACCTCCGATTATACGTTTGGTTATTTGGGGAACTGGGGTACTGTCAGCGGAGACGTATTAAGTTCAATTAAAGAATCAGGTGACAAGATACAAAAATGCGCCGAATCTATTTATAAGTCGCTGGAAAGCAATTGTGAAAGTAAAAATTAACCTTTTTTTAAAATAGCTGAGATTTTAAAATAATTCATTTTGATAGCGAAGATTACCGTTGGCACGGATCATCTTAAATACGAAGAAACCGGCCGAGTAAGTTATTCACTAAGAAGTTATTCACTAAGTATAATCTCTGAGGTAATTAGAGAATATTAGAAGGAATTAAATAAAAAAGTTGACGCAATTACTTTAGGACTCGACGTGCGTTGAACCAGTAATTCAAATAAAAAGTAATACACAATATTAATCAATTTATCAGAATGATAACTGCTTAGAAAAAGACTTTAACGGTTAAAAAGGCGTTAGTAAAAAATCATTCGTCTTTAATCATTTCCATTGTCGCAGTCGTCAAACTTGAACTGCCATATATGGGACGGTATCAGACATTGAATTGTCTGGTTTCTAATTCCATCTCCTTTTTAAGGTAACCCAAATACGACAGTAGCAGCATATTAAATTTCAAAGTTTTTTAGGGTCGGTCTTGAAAAGTAACCCTTATTTACCACGGCTATCGTAGAAAATTCATTAAAACTGCAACAATTTGCCTTTTAGTTACGATTTATATTACAGAACGAGAAATAAAAGTATAAAAGTTAAATATAGATTTTAAGGATAAAGATCATGAAAAGTATTATTAAGTTTTTAGTGCACGCAAAGGGATCTTCAATGGCTGTATTGGCTTTGGGTGGTTTGGTCCTGTTTGGGGTTGGAGCACTTACCTTTTCGGCACACAACAGTTCAGATACTATTTTAAATTCTTCTTCGAATGTTCCGACCACGGTCGCTGGAACTGCCAACAGCGGATCGGTTTCGACTTCGGTAACGCTTCCTGCTTGTGGACCTCAATATACAAATCACGGAAAGTACGTGTCGTCTGTGGCCAAGACTCATCCAGGAGGAGCAGTCGTATCTCAAGCCGCAAAGTCATCTTGCGGAAAGCCCGCGTCAAGTTGCCAAGGGTCGTCCACTACTTCAACTTCGAATTCAAACACAACGACTTCGTCAGATCAGGCGACTACCACCTCGCAGGATAATTCCACCACAAACGATAGTGGTGCAAACTCTCATGTCAATGGTCACTCCAACCACGGTGTAGTTGGCAACTCTTCGTCAGGTTCTACTGGAACCAGCGGAGTATCTCCGGGAAATTCGTCTAAGGGAAATGGAAATTCTCACTCCGAAAATAGAAATCCTCAAACTTCACAGAACTCTACTTCACAGAGTTCTACTTCGCAGAGCACATGTAATTCTTAATTGCCCAATTCCCTTAACTATCATCTAGGGTCTTTTCAAACGAGAAGACCCTAGATTGATTTACTGGGCAAAAAGATACAATAGCTTAGCGCTTTTCGGTCGAGCAGACTTATATGCTTTTTTGAATACCCGCATCTTGAGTCTTTTCAAAAAAAAGCGAACTTGACTTGTATGTGGTTATAGATTAATTTCCAATTTATTTACAGAAATCTGTCCTTTTGGTACAAACTGCTTCTATAACAATCGCTTAGTTTCTTTAGATATGGGCGTCGTTAATATTGATTCGACCAGATCGGTTAAGTGTGATATAAAAAGTTTGTTGTTTTGAGTTGAATCGGTAGTTGCGGCCCTTCGGGCAAGTTCTGTATAGGTGAATCTTATGGCCGAAAACCTGGTGTGTAAGCGAATTACCGATGTCTTATTTAAAAATGGCTCTACCAGGTTGCGCCATCTGTTTACGGAGTCATCGATATTAGCAACGACCTTTTTCAAAAATGCCGGATTATATGTGTTTATCGACTCGGAAACGATTATCAAAAAATCACGGCCTCCGTTTTCGTCGTCCAGCTTACCTGCCAGCGGCATAATTAGAGCCGACACATAGTCTCTGAGTGTAGAATCTTCGTTGGACTGCAACAGGTCCAGTAACGCATTTCGCTGCAAATCGATGTCTCTTGAATGTTTTTTTATTATTGCATTTATTAGGCCGAACTTGTTCTGAAAATGGTATTGAATTGCAGTTGCGTTTTTTTGATTTGCGACTCGTATAATCTCTTTTAAGGAGACATTTTGAATGCCGTTTTGCGACATTAATTTTTCGGCTGCGGTAATTATGGCAGATTGGGTATCGGCAGAATCTTTTGGCATTTTTTATATTTTTTTGAAAACTGTTAAATTAATGGGCTATTATTTATTTAATTATAGTTTATTACAAATTAATCTAGATGCATGAAATAAAATCAGTTATGTTCGACTTGGCCGGAACTTTGTGTTCACTATCCGGTTTGAAGTTACCATTCAATAATTTTTTGACTGAATTTGTCGGTACGTTCGGTGTCCAAGCCGAACCCGAAGATATAGAGGTTTCATATGCTACCGGATTAATGAATTCATTTTTGACTGTTGGCAAACAAAGCTATTACCTTCACGATGATTTATTTGCTCAAGCAATTAAAAACTTTTTAGGTTTTCACAATGTGAACAGCTATACAGATGAAGATATAAGGTTTGCATTAAAAAATCAACGAGAACTTACGATTAGGTCAATAAAGGTCAGATCCGGTGTGCATAAGACATTACAGTTATTAAGAGACAGAGGAATAAAAATAGCGGTCGTTTCCAATATAGATGAAGACTATTTTCACCCGATGCTTGAAAAGTTGGAATTAACAGACAAGTCAGATGTATTTTTAAGTTCTCAAGCCGCAAAATCTTGTAAACCCGACCAAACAATATTTTTAAAGGGCTTGGAGTTGATTAATTTAAGCAACAATTCGAGTTGCCCCGTTTCGGCTCCTGAAACGATATTTGTCGGTGACACACCGTTTGCTGATATCAAAGGCGCCAATTCGGTTTCTATGGTTTCGGTGTTGCTAAAGACTTCGACAATGAAGGCTGTATCTAATTTATCCGGTGAATCAAAACCCGATTGCGTCATATCGTCCGTGGATCAGATATTGGATATCGTAGATTCTCTTTCCGTAGATCCGCAGGAAAATTTACCGGGTAACCCAAGTGGGAAACCTTAGCGGGATTTAAAGGGAAATTTAAAGAGAATCTGAATTGAAAGCATATGTAAATTTAATTTTAAAGAAACGACGAGTTGCAGTGCTTCAAGGTTTAGCGCTAGTAATTGGTCCAACCAGGCAAAACATCTATTAAGCAGTAATTTATAAAAAATAAGGAGACAAATATGGCAATTGATTTCACTTTGGACGAAAATGTCGAAAAGATAAGAAAAAAAGTAAAAGATTTTATGGACAATAAAGTCATTCCCGCTATTTCTGATTTTGATGACGAAGAAAAGTTATTAACCCGACAAGACTACATTTTGACGATATTAGATTTGAGAGAACAGGCAAAAAAAGAAGGGCTTTGGCTTCCGCACATGCCTAAAGAGTTCGGAGGACTGGGGCTGAGCCATGTTGAAATGGCTATGGTACAAGCCGAAGCCGGCAGAACCAGACTGGGTCCGTGGATCTTAAACTGTCAGGCTCCAGACGAAGGCAATATGCATACTCTGTACCATTGGGGAACCGACGAGCAGAAAGAGAAGTATCTAAGACCTCTGTGCGAAGGAAACATGATGTCATGTTTTGCGATGACTGAACCTGAAGTAGCCGGAAGCGATCCCACACTTATAAAAACTACGGCGGTAAAAGACGGTGACGAATGGGTTATAAACGGACATAAGTGGTTTATCTCAAACGCAAGGCGCGCAAGTTTTGCAATTGTGATCGCTAGAACCGAAATGGACGTAGAGCCCGGTTTCAGAGGCGCCAACACGGCTTTTATTGTCGAAACTTCGACAAAGGGTTGGAATGAGGTACGAGAGATTGAAACCATGCACGGTTCTACCGGCCATTCGGAGATCTTGCTGGAAGATGTCAGGGTTACGGACAGCGCAATATTAGGCGGTAGGGGCAACGGTCACAAACTTGGACAGTATCGTCTCGGACCGGCAAGATTAGCGCATTGCATGCGTTGGTTGGCTCAAGCTGAGGTGGCATTGGACATGATGATCGATAGGGCAATTGGGCGATACTCCCATGGATCATATTTGGCCGAAAAGCAGGGAATTCAATGGTTGATCGCAGATTCTGCAATGGAAATTTATCAGTGCAAACTAATGATTTTACATGCGGCATATAAAATTGACCGACAGGAAGATTTTAAAACGGAAGTCTCCATGGCAAAACACTTTGTTGCAAATTCACTTAACAGGATAGTGGATAGAGCAATACAAGTTCACGGAGCATTAGGTTATTCCACCGACACACCGCTTGCGACAATGTTTCAGCATGCTAGGTGGGCAAGATTGGCAGATGGAGCCGATGAGATCCACCAGTGGAGAATAGCCGACAGGGTGATATCTCTTTATAGGGATACAAAAGCTGCGGGTGCAAACCTGGGTGATTTACCTCTATAGTGTTAACAAATTTATATTTATAAAGGAGAAACGTGAGCGGAAAATATAGCGATAAGGTGGCCGTTATAACCGGCGGAGCCAAAGGAATCGGCAAGGCTGTGGCAAGTAGGCTCGCATCAGGCGGAGCTTCAGTCGTAATAGGCGATGTCAACGAAAAACTTGGCCGGCTGACCGCAGATGAAATTGGTTGTAAATTTGTTTTCTGTGATGTCTCAATCGAAAATGACAACAGAAAACTTATTCAGTACGCAATAGATACATTCGGTGGACTGGATATAGTTCATTTGAATGCGGGAATTGCAAGCGGCGTGACATTTGGAAATGAAAATACGATAGAAGCCTATAAAAAGATAACTTCGATAAATTTAGACGGTGTTGTTTACGGGATGGATGCGGCAATTACTCAAATGCTCAAACTTAACGGCGGCAAGATAATCGCAACAGCATCGATAGCCGGATTAATGGGACTGTCTTTGGATCCTTTTTATACGGTGACAAAGCACGGAGTGGTCGGATTAGTCAGAGCGGTAGGACCAAACTACTTTAATGATAAACGAATCGAAATTAATGCGTTATGCCCCTCTTTTGTAGATACAGATATCATTGCAATGGCCAAAGAGTTTTTGGTTCAGGCAAACTTTCCTATTTTAGATGTTTCCGATGTAGCCGATACTTTTGAACAGATTTTGGAATCGAATCAAAGCGGAAATTGCTGGTATGTTATACCTGGAAGAGCCAGTGAGCCGTTTAATTTTAGAAATATTCCTGGGCCGCAGTAGTATCAAATTTACCTATACGAATTTGTTTGCCGTATCTATGACTGAAGCTTGATACATTGAACGACTTGGTTACAGGCTTTTAATAAACGGTAAAAATAGGTTTATAGATTGGCTTGAGTTAATTTTAGGATTAAATTACCGGGGTCAATATTTGTGTAGCAGTTATTGGATATAGTTTAACTATGGAAACTCTGTACAAGGTTAATTACGGACCCCAGAGCCTAAAAATTTTAAATGAAGTAATAAAGAACTTTAAGAACGAAGATCCTTTTAGGGGTGTACGAGTTATAGTAAGCTCAAAAGCCAAGGCACTGTACTTAAGACATAACCTACTTGATTATTTGGGCAGCCTGTTAGTTGACAACTCTTCTGAAAGTAATCTTAAGATTGGGTTGATTAACGTAGAGTTCACTGATTTTGACCGATTTTGCGATGATCTGTTCGAGTCTAAAGATAAAATTGCTTCAGGTCTGCTAGTTGATGCGGTTATCTGGAATTGCCTTGAAAATGATCCGGGTTCGTATTTTTATGAATTTAGAAATCATCTGCCCACACGGAATCGACTTGCTGTTTTATTAAAAAAACTGGATAGGAGCAGCGCATTTTATGATTTTATTAAAAAGGTCGATGAGTCAAAAGAATTGGACCGGAAAACACGAAGCCTAATATCTTTATATCAAGGCGTAATTAAGATCCTCGAAGATCGAAACCGTCTTTTTAGTAGGTTTGGCTTCGGTATTCGAAATGACAATACATATAAAAATCAGGTTGAAGCAGGTAAATTTGTACCCACGGTATTTTACCTACCTGAATTGCTTATCGACCACCAAATTGAACAACTGCTAAAGATACTGCAATCACCTAGTTTAAATGAATCGGTTTTCAGTCAAAATTTAAAATTTATTGTCGGCAGTTCACCCTTAAGCGAAATCCAAGAGCATATCTATTTAAAAATACTCGGACCTCTTTGCAATATTTTTAATAACGATCCGTCAAATACCAACCTTAAAGATTGTGTATCTAATGACAATTCTATGGACCCGGCAGTTATTAAAAATCCAGATTTTAAATTTATAGTTACCACAGATGCGGCTGCTGAAATTGCGGCTTTGAATAATGAAATAAGCGCGGACATTCTTGAGGGCGAAAGCCCGTATAATTTAACGATTCTTGCTCAAAGTAGCGGATATGGTAAGTCGCTGCTTAAGACCATTAACCATTCTTCAATTGATTGCAACGGGTTCATTCCAGCGGACATATCACAGTCTTATGTGGGAATGGTTTTAAGTCGTTTTGTATCTTATATTCAAAACGGATACGGCGGATTCGAACTTTGGGACTTACTGTCCGTATTACAAGATTCAGCTTTGCAAAAACTTGTGGACCTGAAAACCAAATCAATCTACACCTTAAAGTCTGACCTTCGTCGAGCAGCTGCCAATAATCCCGATTACATTTTGGCGGTAGATCCGAAATTATGTGAATTTGAAAACAGTGTAAAGGAAATCGAAAATTTAGTTGATTGGAATCAGGTCGTATCGTGGCTTAAACTTCACAGAGATTTGCTGTTCAAAGAAAACTTAGACGAACAGCTGTTTTCAACTTCACAGCAGCTGAAAGCATTGTATGACTTTAATAATTTGTTGGAAGAATTGAAGGCTTTAGAGGGCGAATTGTTCGAGGTGAGTCAAGAACATATTGTCCAAGTTCTGACTAGTTTTTTGGGCAGTAGCTGGTCGTTGATTCCTGTAATTGGGAATGGAATTAAATATGGCAATCTCGACACCTCAGGCGGTATTATGACAAACCGCCTCTATGTTCTAGGTCTACTCGAAGGTATTTTGCCTTCGGGGGGCTCTGATGAGCTGATGCTGTCCAACGAACTTTTGCAGTATTTGGGCAATGACTCAAGAGTTAATATGTTGGATCAATTACTAAAATTGGAAAGTAGCGTAAGGTCAGCCAAAGCAGTCAGATTTTTCTGTCCTTTAAATGAGATAGTTTCGTCAAAAAAATCAGTCGTTTCAAGATTTTTCTTCTTATATCTTGCCGAAAAAGCTAAAGCGGAAAGCCCGGTTGACGGATTCAATGGAATTGTGGCCAAAGACTTAATTAAATTTAAAGATCAACCGTACTATGTCAGGTACCCGTCATACTTTAGCGTATATTTGGATTCTCCCAATAACCTGTTAAACCAGGCAGATGCCCTGCTGAGCTATTTTATCAAAATCTCTGACAATAATCTTGATTTAAAAGATACCGATTTTTTTCAACATTTTAAATTTAAAGTAGACGGATCAGATTTAGACGGTAAAAATGAGTTGCTTAAAAGAAATAATTTAGAATTAAAAGAGTTGGAACTAACCGAAAGCTTAGCGATTGATAATCTCAGTGATTATCAACTTAATTTAAACTTTTATAAAATTAAAGCATATCTTAAGTGTCCAAAACTATATTATTACTCTTACGTTTTGGGTCTCGATAGTATCAATGAACTGGATTTACAGCTGCCTTCGTCACAAAAAGCCAAAGGCACTGCCTTACACTGTTCATTAAATTACTTTAACATTGCACTTAAAAATGCAATTCAAGAAAATACAATTCAAGATCAAAATTTGTGGTCTGACGATCCAGACAAAATTCGTCGTTTGATAAACAACTCCATTGAAAAATATTGTGACTCATTTAACTTGCAAATTGTAAATCAAAATGATTACGAAAAAAGGCTTTTGGACTCACAAAAACAGTTGCTTAAAGTCGCTTTACTTGAAGAGTTAAAACAGTTTAGAAACTATGTTCACCAAGGTCTAACTGATTTAGATTCAGAACTGTCGATAACTTATAAAACCAACATATCAAATATCAATGTTTGCTTTAAAGGCAAGATAGACAGGTTGGAAAAGTACGATTCTAGTACTGCAGTCTTTAGGGACTATAAAGTCACGGACCGAATCAAAAGTATTAAAACCCGTTACGAAAAGCCTTTAGGCAGAATAAATGAAATTGCGATACAAGATTATTTAAATGTTCCTGATATATTGCAAACTATTTTTTACGGTTGGATGTTTAAAAAATGCGATCAGTTAGAATTAGATAAAGATTCAGTTGCCGATATTCAATTTAGTTATGAGTTTCCTTTCAGCGTAGATCGAAATAGTTATAGTGGTCAGTTAACCGATAAGGTGTATGAAAATATTGACAGATTACTTAATGCCGTCTCAGAAGGTATTCTGGCCCATGAATTTCCGGCAAAAGTCACTAAGGAGAATTGTGATTATTGCAGTTATAAAGAGATATGCAAAGACCGAACTAAAGGTAATTGGAACTCTAATTATCAAATTTCAATAATCGGCAGGATCACCAGTGTCAGCCAAGATTAATTTAGACAGTATTAAAGTGAAATTATTGTGAACAAAGAAGAATCCAACACTCGAGTCAGAATTGAATCTGAGACAGACCGCTCTTTTTTTATTGAAGCCGGTGCTGGAGCAGGTAAAACAGCAGCTTTGATAAATAGGTTGACATATTTAATTCAAAAAGGCACTGCCAAACCCAAAGATATCGTCGCTATAACATTTACTGAAGCGGCAGCGGTTGAGCTAAAGAGCCGTTTGTTTGAAACGATGCAAGTTCGATTAAAAGATTTCGATTTTGACACTGAAGAGTATAAAAACTTGAAATATGCCATTGATCATATCGAGGATTTTATCTTGAGTACCATTCACGGGTTTGCTCACAAAATTCTTACCAAATATTCAACCGAAGCCGGAATTCCATTTTCATTTAACATCTTAAGCAATGATTATGAGATATTCCAGGAATATCAAAAGATTGAAGTTGAGATAAAAAACACTCATTATGAGTTAATTGAAGCTTTAAACGATGCCTATCCGGATAAGAGTAGTTTTGACAGAAGTGACTTAACGGGTTTGATCGACGTTTTGCGAAAAATTGATCTACAGCCGGTGGATACAGAATCGTTGTACGCTAACATTCCGGTCTTAGAAGACAAGATTCAAATCGTAATCCAAAAGTTACACGATTCTTTAAGATACTGTACGGACAACCAAGACAAGCTTTATTTGAAGCTATTAAATCTAATTGAAGAACTAGAGGATGCGCATCTGTTTAATGTCGAAAACACGGTCACGGTTTCTCAAAATGGTGACAGAGATGATAAGCCATTGAATATGGGCGAAATTTCCTATCAAGATCAAAATAGCGGTAAATATAGATATTCAAAATTGGGGCTTTTAAAATTCAACTCAAAAAAAGTGGGAGTTGGTGCAAATTGGCAACGTGCGGGTGAAGAACAAGGAGATTACATAGAAGAGGTAAGAGAAACTATTACCAATCTTGAATTGGCTAAAAATAGGTATTTTGGTAATTTACTCAAACTGTATCTGTATGTAACGATAAACGAGTTGGTTAAATTGAACAAAAAGTTATTTAAGAAAGGCTATTTAAGTTTTGATGATTTACTTAAGTATTCGGTCAAACTCTTGGAAAACAATGAATCTATACGGCAAGAGATCGCAAGCCAGTTTAAATATATTTCCGTGGACGAATATCAGGATACCGATTACAGGCAGTATCGGTTATTAAACCTAATCACTCAAGGCGCACAAGAAATAGGTAAAGATCTAAAGATATTTTTTGTCGGAGATCCAAAACAGTCGATATATGCATTTAGGGATGCCAATTTGGATCTGTACTTTAAGACAAAGAAGGACTTTGATAATCCCACTGATAATGATAGAAAAATGGAGATTTCCTATCTCTTGTCGAATTTTAGATCACAACCGGAAATTATCAACTGGGTTAACCAGATCTTTAAACCACTGTTTGACAAAGATCCAAAATTTGAAGAAATTCAGAATTTAGAGCTGCAGAAAGAACACACTCCCATTGTTGAACTTGGTAATCATCCAAACCAAAAGGTATTTTATTTAACATATAAAGACAGCGTAAAAGAAACCGACGAAGGCATTTTAGATGATTTAAACCGAGAATCAAAAGAGCAAAATTTAAACTTAGATGATTTGGCTGAAAATGAAATACCTCCGACAAAAAAATCAACCAAACCCGTAAAATCTGGTTTAAATGCACAAGAGCTCAGGGAGTACGGATCTGAAAAAATTGCGAGAACTATAAGATTTTTGGTTGATAGAAAGATCAGATTTAACGAAGAATCCAATCCAATCAGTTTCAACGATATTGCAATAATAGTTCCGACTAGAACTGCAATAAATCAGATTGCATTTGCTTTGGAAAAGTACGACATCCCCTGCAAGTTTGAGTTAAAAAGCGACATTATGCAGGCGGATACGGTTAAATCGCTTGTATCTTTATTAAAGGTAATTCTCGATCCGACAGACCTAAACTCGTGGGTCTATCTATTGGCGGATATTCCAAATTCGTTGGGAGAAGAGGAACTATGTTCTTTTATAAATAAATTTAAAATATCAACCGGTAATGAGGTCAATGTGACATTATCAAATAACAAACTCATTAACTTGGTGCTTAAATACAATAAGGCCGCCTCTCAGCAACCGTTTGACGAAATCTTCGACGGAATACTGCAGGAGTTTTATGTCAAAGTTACCGCAGTGCTTTATCCTAAATATCGTGACGCAATAAGTAAGCTGAATAATTTTATATATGCAGCCTATGATTTTATTAAGGCGGGCAACCTCACTTTGACCAAACTAATTGACTGGCTAGAGTATTTACGGCAACGGTCTGCTGATTTTAGTGATATTTCGATATTTGAAGAAGACTATGACGCTGTGAGAATAGTAACGATACATGCGGCAAAGGGGCTTGAGTATAATGTTGTATTTCTAACCGGCCTTAGAAATCTTGAGCCAAAAGCTGCAAATAAAATTTTGGTCAAGTGTGATTTTGAATCGAATCCGAATATTGCCGATATTTACATAAATAAGGATTGTTATACTAAAAATTTGAAAGTTGAAACTATTGACTATGAGGCAATTCGCCGACTCTATGTCGCCTGTACGAGGGCAAAGGAGCTAATGTTTATTGATTTAGTCAGCTTGGATCGTCCGTTTAATTTTGAAAATAAGTCTATTGCTACAGATAAACCCGTCATTGATCGCGACGCGGACAATTGCATGGATAAAGGTATAGTCGAATGGTTTTTTGAAATCATATCTAAATTTGCATGTAAAGAATTGGATGCAGATAATTTGATTAGTGGTTTTGAACCTATAATAAACGACAAAACTAATCTTGTAGTATCTGATGAAAATGACATTAAAAAGGTAATTGATCAAGTTAACGAAAGGGTACTTCAAGTTAGCCGTCAATTAAAAACACGCCATATTGTTACGCCAAGTAGTTTAAATAGAAGGGTTACTACGGCCCAAATTGCCCAAGCGATTGAAGATGACAGATTGAGCTATGCCACCAATATACCAAGCTCTTCAAAAGGGCCTATGGGTACCAGAATCGGGACTACGGTCCATAAGGCGCTGGAATTAATTGATTTTAAAAAGTCTGTAGAGCTACCCGAAGACAAATTTAAAATTTATGTAGACGATATTGTTTCCGAAGCGGTCAAAGAATTTGAAGTTTCAGATCAGAAGTCAAGGGTTGCCAAGCTGGTAAATCATGCATTAAATTCCGCTTGCATCAAACAAGCCTCCAAACGCAATCATTACAAAGAAGTTTATATCGGAGTGCCGATTTGCAGTCCAAATAAGGAGAATTTTATATTGGAGGGATTCATAGATCTGTTGATAGAATTTGAAAACTCTCTAACTATTGTGGATTATAAAACCACCGCGCTGTCAGATGAAGCTGAACTTGAGAATTTAAAAAAAGACTATGAGGCCCAAGGCATAGCTTATGCTTATGGCATGAACGTTTTGATGAATAAGCCGGTTTCGGAGGTTATATTTTTGATGTTGGCCGAACAGGGCGGTTACGAAATGAAGTTAACCTCGAAAGTGCTGGACAAAGAGATGCCGATTCTAATATCTTCGTTAAATTAATTGGTCCAAACAGAAGGCACAAAAAAATATCTTTTATGATAGATTTGTGAAAATTTCGATCCTAAATCACTGTGGTTCAATAGGTGAACGTTAATTGGTCGCTCGATTGATTAGGTGATATTTTTTTGGTTAAAGATGCGTCATGCCAAGTTAACGTAATGGCTGGCTTTTGTAACTTATCGGTCAGATAGTCTGACACACTGAAACTCGGATAAAAGGAACGTTTGCATTTTGAACACCTCTTCTTTGTAATTCTAGTTCCAGGGACAACGCTAACCTTTTTATTGCAGCATGGCAATAGTTTGGATGCGGATCCTACGATCGTGACGTCGGCGGGCCAATACTCGTATTTAACTTCTGCAGGTTCGAAGTGACCGCAAAGTTCGTTGTCAAACAGTGAGTTTTGAACATTGCTAAATTTAGAGTTATCGGTCATGGTGGATCTTTTCAAATATAAATCGCATATCGATTTATATTAAATTTTAATTAATTGAAGTCGGGATATTGTGATGATATCTATATCGCAATTTTATATCTTCCATTATGTCCAGTATTTTAATATCACTATATTTTTAGTAGTAAAATTTTTATATTAGCACTTTATTTATTCACTGTTTGTTCACACTGTGCTTATCTGATGTGACGTCTGCGTATTAGCGTCGTATGGCACACAAAAGTAGTATCTGGCACAAAAACAGTGTTTGTGCGGTTTTATTAATTAATTTATTTACGTTTTGTAAGGTTATATATGTCTGAAATTAATACCCCAATAAGCTTTGATGAAGCAGTAAAAATAGCATCCGGACCGGGAACATTATATGAACTCGAGGATAAAACTATCAACGGACTGCAGTACACCGTCTTTAAATACTGCCCGCAGTCATTGCGACAACTCTTTGATCTTGGACGACTGCGAGGTGATGCCGAGGCCATAGTATACGAAGACGAAAGGTACACCTATAAAGAACTGGTAGACAAAGTAGATTCGACGGCTTACATGCTGTCCGAAAAATTTAACCTTAAAAAAGGTGACAATGTCGCTATTGCAATGAGAAACTATCCCGAATGGATAGTTGCATTTTTTGCGGTAGTTTCCTTGGGAGCTGTTGCTTGTTTACTTAACGCCTGGTGGACCGAAGACGAACTTGAATACGGAATCGAACTGGCTGAATCAAAGCTTATTATTGCAGATTTCGAACGGGCAAAAAAAATAGACAATATTATAAAATCTGACGAAACAAAGATGATTATAGTTCGCCATGACAGTACCGATGAGTTTAAAAATAAGCAAATTTATCTTTACGACAAAGAGTTAGAGCTCGGCAAAGCGATGCCGACGGTTGATATCGATACGGAAGATATTGCTACTATGCTATTTACCTCCGGCACCACCGGAAAGCCTAAAGGAGCTGTTTCGACCCACCGTGCGGTTTTGCACGGCCTTCTCGGATTTGGAATAAAGGGCGCAGTCGATGCGGCAAGAAAACCCAAAGACAAAGAAGACGAGGATATAAACGGACCCAATACCTTTATTTTGGTAGTCCCGCTGTTTCACGTTACGGGGTTGGTTCCCGTTATGTTGGGAAGTTTTACGACGGGAAATCGTTTAGTAATGATGTATAAGTGGGATCCCGAGAGAGCTCTTCAGCTCATTGAAAGAGAAAAGGTTACGATCTTTGTCGGCGTACCGACTATGGCTCATGATTTATTAGAGAGCCCAAACTTTTCAAAGTACGACACATCGTCTCTTAAAAATATCAGCGGAGGCGGTGCACCGGCTGCTCCTGAGTTGGTCAAGCAGATCGATTCCAAATTCTCGCACGGCAGGCCTCAAATAGGTTATGGAATGACCGAGACTAACGCATACGGTCCGCAAAACGGTGGTGACGACTATCTTGCCAAACCTACCAGTGCCGGCAGAGTGGTTCCATTCATGAAAGTCAGGGTCGTTGACGATAATGGAAACGAGCTTGAAAACAATACAGTCGGGGAGATTGAATTTTACGGACCGAATTTAATTAACGGTTACTGGAAAGACGATAAATATACTGCCGAAGTGATTCATGACGGATGGCTTAAATCAGGTGATTTGGGATATTTGGATGACGAGAAGTATATTTATGTGGTAGATCGTGTTAAAGACATGGTTCTGCGCGGGGGTGAAAACATCTATTGCGTGGAAGTTGAAGCAGCTTTATATGAAATTCCTGAGATCTACGAGGCCGTAGTATTTGGCATACCCGACGAGCGATTGGGCGAAGAACTTGTAGCTACCGTTGTCTTAAAAGACGATGCTGTGATATCCGAAGAAAAGATTAAAGAGTTCGTGGGGCAAAGATTGGCAAAATTTAAAGTACCCGAGCATGTAAGTTTCAGCAAAGAGCCATTGCTCAGAAATGCTGCCGGAAAGTTTTTAAAGCGAGAACTTCGGCAACGATTTATAGATTCGCTAAAAAATTAATATCTGTTTTAATGTGAGCAATTAATGATATGTGCGGAAGGTTTGTACAATTCAGTCCGGCATCTTTATTAGCTGAAATTTACAATATTTCAGAAGTCACAGGCTCAGCGCAGATCTTTAAGCCCAGCTACAATATCACACCGTCATCGGCGGCGATGGTTGCTGTAAATGAGAGACAAACTTACAAACTGGACTGTTTTAAGTGGGGGTTTCTACCTAAGTGGGCGGTTAAATTAAACTCTGTTAAACCGATGATAAACGCTGTTTCTGAGACCGCCTTTGAGAAGAAGTACTTTGCTGCGGCGGTTAAGAATACTCGATGTGTAGTTTTCATGGACGGTTATTATGAGTGGTCTAAAGATGCCACAAGTAAAATTAAAATACCGTATTACTTTAGACGCAAGGATGAATTACTTATTGCCGCAGCCGGTATATATGAAAAAACTGAAGTCTCCGATACTTTAATGCCACAGCATTCGTTTGCAATTTTAACCTGTAAGGCAAATGAAGGTGTTAGCGTTATTCATTCGCGAATGCCCGTGATTTTAAGAAATGAGCATATTGATAAATGGCTGACAAACGGGGAGCTTGACAACTACGATTATGATCAAGTCGTAAGTCCGATTGATCCCGATGTTTTGGATTTTTACAAAGTCTCAACTTTAGTCAACAGTCCCGCAAATAATAACGAAAAGTTAATCGTACCCGTTTAAGTTTAAGTTTTTAAGACTTGTCTATTTTAAAAACAGGTGTCGATAAATAGTTTTTATCTCACCGGGTTGTTTAATTGATAGTTTTAAGAATTCAATTACTTGAGCCACCATCAGTAAGAGTTTATCGTGAGTACTCCACCATTTGTAGGCATAACGAAGTGTACCTTGCCACCAAAGAAGTTCGGTATTAAAGTTGGAACCAGACGAATACTGACCGAGGTGTAAAGCCCATAAGGTGGGAAGTGATATTAACTCATAGCCTTTATTTGTCAGTCTTTTGCAAAGATCCATATCTTCGCCATACATGAAAAAACTCCGATCAAAGCCTCCGACCGATTCAAAAGCCGATCGTCTCATTAAAACGGCAACGAACCCCAAAGCCTCTGTCTTGACCGGTTCGGTGGGAATACGGTTGACATGGTCTTTTAAAAGATTGTTGTTTGAAAAGATACGTCTTATAAAGCTATATTTTAAAAGTCGTTTGAGCCCCATCGCTCTGCCATAAAGATGTATCAATCCTATGTTGTTGCCATGGCTGCGCTCGATTACGGTTTCGTCAAAGCTCTTTATTATTCCCTGTATGGCTGCAACGTTGTCATGTTTGGTTAGATATTCCAAACCTTGAAGAATAGCCTCAGGGACTATTTTGGCATCTGGGTTCAAAAGTAAAATAAAGCTGCTTTCGCATAATTTTACGGCATGGTTCTGTCCCTGTCCGTACCCCGGGTTTGTCGGATCTTGAATTGCCTCAGCCCCAAGTAATGTAGCTTGCTTTGTGGTGTCGTCAGAGCCGTGGTCTACAACAATAATTTTGTCGACACTGCCTAAATGTCTCACGGAGGCTATGCATTCTTGAATGGTATCACTGTTGTTGTAGGAAACAATTGTGACATCTATATGCTTTTGGCCGTCATTTAATTTAAGTTGTCGATGTTGTGACAATATTGTTATCCGATATCTGTGAACCGACGCCGGCCGATGCCAGCTGACACCGGACGACGCTGTAAGAAAAAATTCATTTAATTGAATTCATTTACTACTATTTAATTATATTCTTAAAGTTAAAACTTCTGAGTCCTAAGTTCTGAGTCCAAGTGTAAGTGCAATATTTGTGGATAAATGACCAGTTGGAATTGAATTAATGTGAACCGATAATCATGTAGTACGGATATTGAATTAACATTGACAACTTAATGTTGAAGTTTCACCATAATGCTCTTAACGGAATTTAATGGGAATTAGCTAGACCGATAGTCTAATTATGACCGGGATTTGAACGGCAACGCCTAAAGTATTCTATGATATTAAGTAACTATGAAACACATACCAGTTGAATTTTGGGCTATTGTCGCCGCCGTTTTTGGATTGCTTTTGGGATCTTTTCTTAACGTTGTTATCTATAGAGTTCCAAATAAGATGTCTTTGGCCAAGCCAAGATCATTTTGTCCGAGTTGCAAGACACCGATTAAGGCTTATGACAATATTCCGGTCATTTCTTGGTTGATATTAAAAGGCGAATGTCGTAATTGTAAAAAAGCAATTAGCTTCCAGTATCCGTTGGTTGAATTAATTACGGCGGCATTGTTTTTTTGCATTGTGTATTTTATTAAACCGTTATCGGTAACGCCTGCAATTTGTTTATTGGCTGCAGCAACTTTGTCAACATCGGTCATCGATTTAAAATACATGAAATTGCCGACCAAGATTTTATATCCAACCGCAGTTTTCGGTTTAATTTTGTTGGCATTGGCTTCGTTTAATACCCATGACTATAAGCGGCTTTTGGTGGCGGCGATAGTTGGTGCAATTGCTGCCGTTTTACTTTTTGTTTTCTTTTTGATACTGCCCCCAGGGTCTATCGGTTTGGGGGATGTGAGACTTGTAGCGGTGCAGAGTCTATTTTTAGGATGGTTTAGTTGGAAGTTTGCAATATTGGGCTTTGCGCTTGGGATTGTCGTGGGAGGATTTTTGACTTTGGGTTTGCTGGCATTCGGAGTAAAAAAGATGAAAGATAAGATTCCCTTTGGTCCGTTTTTGTCAATTGGCGCTCTCAGCTCAGCCTTTTTGACTTTGGCGTTTCCGGTTTGGCTAAGGTAGGCGACAACCGTCGCGGCATTAATTATGTTTAACCGATTTTTGTGCCGATAAGCAATACATCGGTGTTAAAAGTACCATCTTCGTAATCTTTTTTTATCTCAGCCAGGGTAATTACGTTAATTTTATCTACTTTGTCGAGGTCTTTCAGTTCGTAAAGAAGTTCTGGGCTCGGCGGACCCGTTTTACCCAAGTCACTCACATGGTGTCCTACGATATAAAGATATCCACCCGCTGCAAGCGAAGATACTGTCTTGGTGACGACGCCCTTTAGAGTCTGTTTGTCAAAATGTATATAACTCATTACCGCCAGATCGTAATAATTTTCCTTCGGGACAAAATCAGTTAAGTCCGCATGAATAGTTGTGAGTTTAAGATTATTTTCTTTGGCTTTCTGCTGTGCAATTTCTAAACCGACTACGGATCCGTCCACTCCTGTTACGTCCCAGCCTAAACTTGCAAGATAGATACTGTTTCTTCCCGTGCCGCATCCGAAATCGATAGCTTTTTTCGGAGAAAGCGATTGCGCTAATTCAACCAGTGATTCATTTGGCTCCGTTGGCCACGGGTTGTTGGCATAGCGTTCATCCCATACGCTTCCAGCGCCGCTTATGTTGTTATTTTTTTCGATATTTTCGCCGTCGGTCATCTTTTTGGCCTATTCAATTAAACAATTTGCATGAAGTATCAATCTAAGTATTAGAGTTTAGCCGTTAAGGAATTCAATCGTACCGACAGAATCGATCACGAAAAATATTTAATTTTGGTAGGTTTGACCTACGGCAAGTAGACCTCGGTTTTGTAACAAAACCCTCAAGTCGTGCGAGTTGGATGCAGCCATCATTGCCGATCTCAGATCTATCACTCCGTCTTCAAACAAATCCGCCAAACTTTGGTCAAATGTCATCATACCGTAGTAGTCGCCTTCTCGAATAATTTCGACAATTTCACCTGTTTTATCGGGATCTATAATGCAGTTTTGAATTCTTCCGTTTACAACCATTACCTCTACGGCGGGGACTCGACCTTTTCCGTCTTGAGTAGGAACCAATCTTTGACACACGGTTCCTTTGAGTGCTCCTGCCAGGGTTACCCTAACCTGATGCTGCTGTGAGCTCGGGAAAAAGTCAATCACACGGTTAATGGTTTCGGTTGCATCTATTGTATGCAATGTGGATAAAACTAAGTGACCGGTTTCAGCAGCGGTCAACGCTGTCTGTACGGTTTCTACGTCACGCATCTCACCGATTAAAATGACGTCAGGGTCTTCACGAAGGCTGGCCCTTAGGGCATTTAAGAAGCTTAAAGTGTCAAAGCCTACCTCACGCTGATTAATTGCGGCAAGTTCGTCGCGGTGAAGAACTTCAATGGGATCTTCGATAGTTATAATGTGGCATTCACGGGTTTTGTTTATGTGATCGATCATTGCCGCCAAAGTTGTGGTTTTACCGCTTCCAGTTGGTCCTGTTACCAAGATCAGCCCTCTTTGCTCATTCGAAAGTTGAGTTATTGCATCTGGCAGTCCGAGATCTTCCACTGTTGTAACGGTGTGACGAACTCGTCTGAAAACCATTCCCACAGATCCTCGCTGTCTAAATGCATTTACTCTGAATCTACCGAGGCCAGATACTCCGTAAGCAAAGTCGGCTTCGTGGTCTTGATGAAACTTAATGGCAATATCGGGGTGCATAATTGCTTCGGCGACGGCGGAAGTGTCCGTTGGTCTCAGCGGTTCTTCTCCAGGGATCTTTCTTAAGTCACCGTTAACTCTGATACGTGGTTCCGAACCGACTTTTAAATGAAGGTCCGATCCGTCCAGGTCGGCCAAAAGTGTTAAGAGTCTGTCTAAATCTGTCTTTTCCATCTACAACCTCTCAGTTTTCTATTATTTGTGTTTCCAAAGTTTCAGTATTTTTAAATTGATAAATAATTATGTCCGTAAATTATGATCTTAGCCTGCAACTTTATCTTGTCTAAAAGCTTTGGCAAATTATCAAAAGTTTTAATACTTCCGGTTATTTAAAAAATCCTATTATATTTATGCTTAGATTAATTCAATCGTTTAAATGCTAAACTGTGTGGGTTTTAAAAGTGTAATAAAATCTTGTAATCCTTTTAGTTAAATTAAGCTTTAACTAAAAGAGTCGGACTTTATGATTTTTGAACCAACGCATTAATATAAATTTTATAATTATTTTCCCAATCAGTAAAGCTGAAAGTGATTATTTAACTAAATTTCCCAATTTTCGGGCGATATTTTGACAAAACATGTGGTATTGGTATAGTTTATATACTTAATAATTACTGAATTTTTAGATCAAGTGTCTCCGCCGTATTAAGTTTAGAGTAGTAATATGCCGACTGTTAAGGGTGGTGAATAAAATGTGGCGATTTTATAGGTTTAAATAATGGTAATAAATTGTTGAACTATTATGGTTTTATTGGTAGGATTGATTTAAGGAGTCGATTTAAATGACAGATAATATGCAAAATCCTGAAACGGGTCAGAATCCCGGTGGTTTGGGTGGCCCTCCTAATTCCGCAATCCCCCAACCGGCTGCTATTCCTCCGTCGGCAAACTTGTCGGGCGGTTCATCTACGATGTCTCATGAAGAAGCATTCCAAACGACCGCACAACCAGAAGGCGTTAACGATTCCGGTTTGCAAATATCTAATGTATCTCTGCTCACGCAAGGTGATGTCGGTATTGTTGAAATTCCTGGATTGAATATCGAGTTTGACTCCAACGGTTTGAACATTCTTAAAACCTCGGGGGATCTGGTTAAGCTGCTGCCGTGGGATTCTCTGTTAGATATATATGTTGAAGATTACCGCTATTCACCGGTGGATCCCGTTGCCGCTTCGATGGTAGTCGCCACTGCCAGACGGAGTCATCAATTCAGACTACGTGGGCAAGATGCTAAGGTGTTGGCTCAAAAATTGTCAGTGGTAGCAAAAGAGTTTGCTGGAAGCCAGGGTTTGGTAGATGACCACAATAATGTTCTGTCGGAGTCGCTTCCCTACATTGCTTTTGCGGGGATGGTAGTACTTACGGTGCTGCTTGTTCTTTTGCATGCAAGCGGCCACTTGGCGATTTAATATAACAACTGAGATACATATAACATTTAAGATACATTGTGATTTAAAATACTTGTGTAATATAAGATGCTTAGCATTTAATAAATACACAATATAAAGTGCTATTAAGCCAACTGTATTGGTTGGAAACTATTTGCGGGAGAAGTTATGGAATCAGATCAATCAAAAAATGACGTTACTTCCATAGAGTCTTGCAACTCGGTTTGGATATTTGATACACAGACAATGGAGTTCAAGCGTCGTATCCGAAATTTATCCGGTGAAACCGAGGATGTGTCAACCGACTGGCGTCCTTATTTCGGTCTTAATGTTGACGAGTCGAGCAAGTCTTTCGTCGTCCAACTTAATGAGTCCGGTACGCGGTTGTTGAAATCATTTATTCACAAGGATCCTTGTACTCGCTGTAGTGAGTCCAATACTACTGAAATTTCTTTAGAAGAGATCAACCGTGTTTTGGGGCCGAGAGAATAAGCTAAGCCTTCAAAAACATGGTCAGCTTATAAGTAGATGTTTAACTTAGTTTTGTCAATATAGTTTTGATCGGTTTCCTACGGTATGAAAAGCGATTCAATTGAACGGATAACTAATCTGTTGCTTTGCTTTAAAGAAGCAAAAACTCCGTTAACACTGAAACAAGTTACCTCTTTGGTGGACGGTTACCCAAGCTATGATAACTTATTTAATACCTGCAGGCAGGTATTCATGCGCGATAAGCAAGTTCTGAGGGACTTTGGCTTTGAGCTAAAAACTGTTCCCGTAGATACCGTTGAGAAGTTTGGCTACGAACTCGAAGACCACAGAAGTGACTTAAGCAATTTAATTTTGACCGTTGAAGAGTCAAAATTAATTGCGTTTGCTCTAAATATGGTTAAAAGCGGAGAATTCGTAACCCAATATAACGATGCTGATATAAAAGGCGGTAACATAACGCCATTTAAGCTGCTTGACGTTTCTTCAGTGGTCAGATTGGATTCCAATATAGCTCAAATTTATGGCGCAGTACGCCAGAAGAAAAAGTTTATTTTTAAATACTCCGGAAAAGTACGAGAGGTGCTACCTCTTAGAGTCCTCTTTAAAAACGGTGCTTGGTATTTTATTGCCAGCGAAGTACCTTCAGGACAAATTAAGTTTTTTAAGGTGGACAGAATAAGCGATTCGGCTATATCCAAATTTAAATTAACTAAGGCCGAATTAAGATTGTTGGACGAAAAGTCCATACAAACTGAAAATTTGATGTTTTTCACTGATATGGATTCAGAAAAAATATCGATTAAGTGTTACGTCGATGAGACTCTTGCGGATTCAATAATATCTGAATTTGGACAAGATTTAATTTTGAGCCATGATTCGAATCGACTTAAAGTTGAATTTGAAGCAGTTGAATCCGAATATTTTTATAGCCAAATTTTGGGTTTCGGTGACGGTATAGAAATTATAGAGCCAGAGTTTGTAAGGGACAGACTGAAAAAATACCTTAAAGACTATATCAAGTCTAAAAGCAGATCAATCAAAAGTAACGGAAAGTTAAATGCCGGCAAATAATATTTCCGATAAAGATAAATTGTCTTCTGATAAAAAAGTCAATACAGATAAAGGAAACGCTCGGTCTCAGATTGACGCAACCAAGGCTGTGGCAAAAAAGATTTCAAGGAATCCAAAGACGATTGAATCTAGATTAGGAATTTTGATTTCGCTGTTGGAGTATCTGTCCGTTCACAGGCAGGCAACGGTAGGTGAGTTGTCTCAAATACTGGGGTTGGATCCGTTGACTGTATTAAGAGACCTTGAACTTGCCGCCTGTTGTGGGATTAAACCATTTACGCCCGATTCACTGTTGGATATTGAGATTGATTTGCCGTATTTGGACATGGATAGCTTTGATGGTGACTTAGAATCAGTGGTGGTGACCGCGGACATATCGGCTCAGTTCAACCAGTCTGTTTTTATCGATTTTCAAGATTTAATGATATTGGAGCAGCTGAAACAGACATTGGCTAATATAAGTAAATTTGCAGGCTCGGGCATATTGGAGTCCGCCATAGACAAGATACTTTTGGTTCCCACAAATGCATTTAAGATTCAGATGCGCCCTCCTAAATTTAGCGATGAAATTGATATCGCTATCGATAATAAAAAACTTCTCGATATGAGTTATTTCTCAAAGTATTCAGACACGCTGACAGATAAAAAGGTTGCACCCTATTTGCAGAAATACGTTGACGGAAATTGGTATCTTTACGCAGTTGACACTAAAGATAACGTTTTGAAAACTCTTAAACACGAAAGGATACTGTCTGTTTCGATTTTAAGTAAAACTTTTAAGGATTCGCCAGAGATAAAAAATCAGCTGATCTCTATTTCAAAAAGAGCGTACAACCCGTCAAGTGAAAAAGCGATTCGGGTAGTATTGTCAATTCCCATAGACCATAAGTGGCTTTTAGAGGCTATTGCCTTTAATAAAATAGTTGAGCAAAAAAAAGATCGAATAATCTTTGAAATATTTGTAACGGATCGTCAATGGTTTTCCGCCTTGATGCTTAGCCACGAAAAAATCGAAGTGCTTGAACCCGAAGAGTTCAAAGAGCTGGATTTGAAGCTTGCCAAGCGGTTGCTTAAGCTTTATCAGTAGAACTAGGTTTTATCGGAAAGACCTACTTTATCAGCAGACCTGGCAGCATCTGTCGCTAATGCAAATTCAAATCTCTTTACGAGCTTATTTAAATCCTTTTGAGCCTTCTAAATTCTGGGAGTGGTTATACCTGCAAAATAATTTGATAATATATTATATGTAATTTCATGTGATTTCATGACTAAAAAATATCGATTTTTTTGTAATGAAATTTGCGTGCTAAATATAAACAGTTTTAAATTCGGTCACGAATCATATTATTTTAATGATAAAGCTCATAGCTTAGATTTAGAAGACAGGGGGCAGTGGACGCAACAGGCAACGAATTTGTTGGGATTAGATGGATCGGTTGAATTGTCCCAGTTCCAAGACTTTATCAATGGAATTCACCCCGTTACCAATGATCCGTTGGAATATAAACTACCTGCAAAAAAGATTGCCGGATTTGATTTCGTATTCTCGGCTCCGAAGTCGGTTTCCGTGTTGGCAATGATGACGGATTCAGATACCGAACGAACAATTAGGCAAGCTCACCAACTTTCGGTTTCAAATGCAATGGATTTTGTATCAGCAAATTGCATGTTTGTTTCAAGGTCTTATGACGGACAACGCCATTTCCTTAAAACCACCGGCGCCTTAGGAGTGTCATTTTATCACAAGACATCAAGATCAAACGATCCCCATATTCACAGCCACGTAGTTATGGCTAACATTGCAAAAGGTTATGATTCAAGATTCAGTGCAGCCCATGTTCACACCGCCTATATTCTGAAGCGACATATCAGTTCGATTTATCATGTCTCTTTGCGTAATGAAATTACCAAAAATCTTCAAGTCGATTGGGACAGATACCGCTACGGGTTGGCTGAAATTAAAGGGATAGATGATAAAACTATATTTGCGTTTTCCAAGCGTCGGCAGCAGCTTCTGGGAATTTTTAATGATAGCAATAAAGATTTTAGCCAGAACTTAAACTATTTTTTGGAAAATAAAGCGCAATATGATCCCAAGTACCAAAGGCCGGCTAAAAGATTGGATTCTAATTTAGTTGACCTTAGGCAAAGTTGGTGTCAAAAGTTAAATACACTTGGATTAAGTTCTGCGAATCTTTTGAATAATGCGCAGTTCTATAGAACAGTAGACAGCGATAAGAAAAAAGATTGCTCTACCTATGTAAAAGACTTAATAGGCGAACATCCTACGGATCCAAGTGCTTATTTAAAATGGTCCAAAACGGCAGCGCAGATAGAGATATATCGCAATAGGTTTAATATTCAAGACGAACTGCGCCCGTTGGGAAAATCCAAATTTGAAATTATGAAAGAACCAAATTTTTCATTGAGGCAGCTTAACGAACTAAAAAAACTCGAAGTTAGTATAAATGAAATATCTAGAGGACAGAAAGTAGAGCTCCAAATAAGTCGCGGACTTTAGGGCTATTTTCTTTATTAATAACTTAAATCGGCTTAAATACTTGACTATAGTTGTAAAATTACTTAAATTATTTAAGTTAGTCCTATAGGAGGTATTAGTGAATAAAACAGAATTAGTTAATGCGATAGCCGAAGGTGCAGGTTTGACTAAAAAGCAGGCAGAAGGTGCGCTGGAAGTTGTTTTGAATTCGGTAGTCATCGAAGCAAAGTCAGGTCAGAAGACCACCATTCCCGGATTCGGAACCTTTCACCCGACCAAGAGAGCAGCTCGCATGGGTGTCAACCCCAGAACCGGAGAAAAAAGAAAAATTGCAGCTTCCAAGGGAGTTAGATTTGCGGCAGGCTCAACATTTAAGGATGTCCTTAACGGCCGTAAGCCTGCGCCTAAAGCTAAGAAAAAGTAGCTTTAGACTTTATCAATTAACTTAAAGCATTCTGCCGGTTTACCGATAGGGTTACCGGCAGAATGTGCAAGTTCATCAATCCAGTTTTTAAAGCGCATAATTTGGGTTGGGTTTTCGGGGTCAGTTATATCCATCGTGGTTATATACTGGCTTTTGTGCTTTAGAAGAGCTTCTATTTTGGTGTTTATAAACTCCTGTATAGTTTCAAGGTGGTCCGTAACTTCGGGTTCGAAAAGTAATATCTTGTGTGGTCTGTGATGTAAGATACCAAGGTCTTTTAAGAAGTGGGGATCCCGAGCGGCGACAATCGCATCCAATACTATCTGTCCGCAGTTTCGATGATCTGGATGAAGCCTATATTTTTTGAACGGGTCGTGCGTTATAACCATTTGAGGTTTGACGTGCCTGATAAGTTTTGCAATTGCCTTTACGGTATCTTTGTTAAATTCAAGTTCACCGTCGACGTAGTTTAAAAAATGCAGATCGGCGCCGATTGTATCTGCGGCCATTTTTGCTTCAATGCGCCTGATTTCTTTTAATTCGTCAATATTTTGATCCGGGTCCCAAGAGCCTTTGGATCCGTCGGTCATTATTGCCATATCGATCTTGCTGCCGACACTTGCCCATTTTGCCAGCGTGCCGAAAGCATTAAATTCGATGTCATCCGGGTGGGCCCCTATTGCCAAAATACTGCTTGGAATTTCATTTAAGTCATAAGAGATCATTTTTCTAAATTTTCACTTAGGTCATAGTACTTCAAAAGATCAAACTTTGTGTCCAAGTCAAAAGACCAGTTAAAGTCTTCAACTATTTTTATACCGGCATTTAAAGATTCGATTTGAGAAATATGTTTTTGGAAAGAACGACTCCCGTACATAAATTTAAAATTTAAATTTGCCGGTATCGACAGCACAGGAGTTCCGCTGCGATTAATATCTGGATAAATCATAAACTCTTTGTTAGTTAAAGTTTGTACGTGTTTAAGCGGGCTAGTCTGTCTATCCCCCTTTTGATTAGAAGGTCCTTCAAACCGTCCGAACCCTTATTCATAAACCCTTCTATATTTTCCAATATCGGAGATAGATGCGGTTCTGCTTCGTCACCTTTTTCGTCGTCGTTTTCCTGCATTTTTTTAAAATTTTCCCAACTCTAATATTCGATTTTATATATATTTGTTTATTTTGTCTAAGCTTTATGCAGTGAGCAAAACAATGACAAGTTTTTCCAATTATTCAACACTGCAAAAAGACCTTTGTAATGAATTTTCAAATAACAACTTAACAGTAATACCTATAAAAGATTT
>DAHXLF010000039.1 GCA_027371755.1 Acidimicrobiales bacterium | reverse complement strand
AAACGTTGTTAGTCTACTAATTTTAAAAGAACAAATCGATCTTTTAATTTTCAGGATCAGGGTCAACTAAACCTTACTTCCTTTGAATTTTCCGTCACCACCACCAATACTAAGTGTTTATCAATATATAATGTCAATAAAAACCGGGTAATTCTTGATTTAAGTAGGGCTTGACGCTAAAGTTGTAGTAAGATGTTTAAATCGTGATTTTAACCAATATTGTTGTTTACTTTAAAAAGTAGCAATAAATTTTAAGTTTGTGGTATTTAAATAGCTTTTTTGAATTAGCAAATATAAAAAATAAGAGTGGAATTTAATCTAAGGTATTTCCTTGTCAACATATTAGCGGACGATGGAGATTGTTTAATTAAATCTAGCTCGACATTATTAAATACTCAGACTAATGGTTGCAAACTGGATTAGATCAAAATTTAATTAGATCGAAGACGAGTCTAAATCGCGAGAAAATTTGTATTTATGAAGCTACGTAAATTTGTAATAGTCGATCAAACCGATAAGTTTGAGCGAGAAAAAAATCGACGAAGGCATGGGTCGCCAAGAAGATATTTATTTTCTGACGACAGTAACGTATTGTCTACTCTACCAAAGCAGTTGATACTAGTATTAATTTGTCTGTGTGTGATGGTGGCAATGTATCCTTCTAGCAGGTTGAGGTCTGTTTCAATGTCCAAAGCTGCAACAGTGCAGTCTTTGCAGCAACAGGCGGTTCAAATTGCCAATCAAATTACCACTGAAAATAATAAGTTAGATCAGTTAGATCAACAGTATTTGACAGCTCAGCAAAACTTGAACGTTATTGATCAGAATATTTCCAATACTCAAGGTCAAATAGAAGGGTTGACTAAATCACAGCTTGCTATCAAAGCACAAATACGGCAGGAAGCTTTAGCCGCATATGTCGAAGCTGAATCGGGGCAGGGACTTAGCTCGGTGTTGAATTCTAATGCCGTTACTATTGGACTTAAAGAAACATATCTTGAATCAGCTACAGGGAATTTAAGTGCATCGGTCGCACAACTGGTTGATGTTCAGAATAAGTTGAATGCTCAAGAGAATTCATTGACTCAGCAACAAGCTTCCGAACAGCAGCTAGCTAATAGTTTAAATCAAGCCAAAAATCAAGCTACTCAAATTCAGGCAAATTTGGTTAATACCGAAAACGGTTTAAAGGGTCAAATTGCTACTATGGTTGCACAACAGCAAGCTGCAGCCAGAGCTGCAGCTGCAGCGGCAGCGGCAGCGCGATTTAGGCAGGAGCAAGCAGCCCAGGCAGCTGCCTTAGCGGCAGCTGCAATAAATTCTAATAGAGCGAGCTCTAATATTCCGATAGTTACTGGTTCTGGCGTGGGCGCAGCTGCTGTTAGAGCTGCAATGTCTTATATAGGAGTTTGGTATCAATGGGGCGGAACCTCGAGGAATGGCGTTGATTGCTCTGGACTGACTATGATTTCATGGGAGGCTGCTGGAGTGCAACTTCCGAGAACTGCACAGGAGCAGTATTATGCAACCGCTCACGTGGCGCTTACTAATCCGAGTCAGTGGCAGCCTGGAGATTTGGTATTCTACGGTTATGGGACCTCAGATATATTTCACGTAGCTATGTATATAGGTGGAGGACAGGTAGTTGAAGCATTGCAAACCGGAACACAAGTGCAGGTTGATTCATTGTTTTATGCAGGTACGCCAGTGGCCATCGGGCAACCATGAAACCAATTCCAGTATCTTTTAAAATTGGATTTTTAACGATACACACATACGGAATAGGCTTAGCAATTACCTTTTACATAGGTTATAAGTTATTTGAGCGGGCACTAAAAAAACGTCATTACGATGTCGAGTGGCTTTCTACTGCCTTTATCTGGATAATAGTATCGGCGATTGTTGGTGCAAGAATTGTAAGCGTTGTAGCCAATATTAAGTATTATTCTAGCGACTGGGTCCAAGTGTTTGAGATCTGGCAGGGCGGCGTTTCTTCTTACGGTGGTCTAATAGGAGGGTTTTTGATAGGATTGCCTCTTGTTCGACGGAAGCTTCCAGAACTCAAGATTGCTGAAGCATTGGATTTGGTGGCTCCGATATTGGTTATATGTTGGAGTATAGGAAGACTTTTAGGTCCCCAGGTAATGTATAGGGGAGGGGGACGAAGAACGAGTTTGTGGTTCGGAATGGAATATGCCGGAGAGGTTGGGAAACGACTACCTGTGCCCATATTTCAGGCAATTGAATGTTTTATTGTTTTCTTGATATTAATATACATTGTTAAACGCCAAAAACAAGCCGGAAAAAAGCGAGACTTTATTGTAGTTTTATCGGCGGTGTTTTTTTGGGATATTACTCGGTTTTTCGATGAGTTCCTATATCTAGATAGACCACAGAGGTTGTGGGACGCAGTAGAGGTATTCAGTTTGATTTTAGTAGCAATTTCCGGTATATTGATACTTGTCATCAAACGCAAAACAGAATTGAAAGATTTTCGAGAAAATCTTTCAATGCCTGAAAATCTTAAAGAGCAAGAGATTGAATCTAGCGGCGAAACCTCAAGTGAATCTGAAACCGTTGAAGCCGAACAAACTCAGCAATAAAATTCTGGAGCCAAAATTTAATTTGGGTGAGTGAAATTTTAGTTTTCACACATACATACAGATATGATTAAATGCAATTTTGTTTTTGCTTGAGTCATTTGTCAGGCCCAATGAATCGTGACTTATTTACTTGATTTGAATGGCGTTTAGGCACAGTTGGACAATTGATAATGTTTACTTCTTCGAAGTAGCATTATTTAATTTGGCGTGGTTTATCGTTGGCACCCAATTTAATTTTCCAATTTGTTGGAGTAACCAATAGCTTTCATATATTGAGCCCAGATAGGTGTAGTGTATCCCATCTGGAGTACGTATTTCTACGCCGTTTACCACCCTCATATAGCTATTAGGCTGTGATATATGAGCACCGTAATTAATTACGCGAACTGTATTTGGATGTTGTGTGGCAACTTGATCTTCAAGTTGATTAAGGATATTTACTCTTTGTGGATCATCTTGTGGCCATAAAGACGTCTCTGACATTAACCCGTGATAGAAGTAAGGTGAATTCAATATGACGACCTTTGAATTGTTTGCCGAAAGAATGGTAATCGCCTGATTTAGATTTTCCATAAATAATTGGTTATATTGTGGATCGCCTACGTGTTGAAATGTTCCATTCAGCATTCTTGAAATAACATCCCACGGACCAATTAAGAGTACCGATATGCTCGGTTTGGTTTTAGCAACCGATTGGGTATAATCCTGTTGCCAGCCATAACAATTAGATGCAGTCGGCAGTGTTTTCCCGGTATATCTTTGGGGCGAATTCGTTACCAATCCGCACCCCACAATTGATCCGTCGTTTAAAATATAACCAAAATTAAGCTGATTTTTCTGAAAACCAACTGCCATTACCGTGGCGGTGGAATCGCCAACAATCAGCATCTTTTGATAACTGGAATATTGTTTCAATTTGGGAGGGACAAATGGTGCGAGCTTAATCGGATTTATAGATGTGGTTATTGTTGATACAATATCTACCGCAGTAAAGGTAAGGTGTTGATTCGAACCTCCGAAAATACAATAAGAAAGATTTTTGTTACAAGTCTGGAGGGTTATGTCCGGTACGTTGGCTATGTTGACATCTAATTGATTGAAGGTATTGTTTTTTGCAAAATAATTTAGAGCCGCGCTTTTGTTTGCTTTAGTACCCCCGGTAATTAGACATAGTAAGTTTTTATTGCAATTTATGTTTGCAGCAGACCCAATATATGCTGGCAATTTGACAGTTGTAATGGTTTTGAAGTCGTTTGAAGTCTTAATTATCACAGGAATCGTGCTGTCGGCCATTCCTACTGCAATGCATAATTTGGATGTCGCACATGAAATTGACGTGACAATTGAAATATAGCTCGGCAATTGAATGTAGCTTACCGTGTTTGTTTGTGAGTTGATGAATCCTATGTAGTTTTTTAAGTCGTTTAGTGTTGTCTTTAGGTGTAGTCTATTATTTGGAACACTGTCCGTGCCCGAAATCAAGCAGAAATCGCGGGTATAGCAGTACGTGATTGGTTCTAACGAAAGACCGATGTCGTTTCCCAGTGGTTTAATGGGGGTCCAGGTTTGGCCAAAATTGGAAGTACTCTCAAGTATGTTTCCGTTAGTAACTACGTCTACTGATCCAATACAGAACTCAGTGCTATTACAACTTAAAGATGACAGCAGCGGGCGCTTTGACGACAAAGCAATCAAAGTCCATGTCAGGCCTCCATTTACGGTGTACATAATGTAACCAGCTAACCCTAAAAATGTATTCACCGCTACCATGCAGTCGGTTGCGGTAGGACACACGATTGAGTTGACAACATCTATTTTTTTGGGGATCGTTAAGATCGTCCAATTGCGCCCAGAATCTGTAGATTTGACAATAACGGGAGACTGCGAAAATACTGAAGAGCCGGCGGCATAACATGTTTCATAGGTAGGACAGCTAAGGGAATTAAAAGAATTTATAAGTTCTATTGAAGTTTGATTTATTTTGGAGATTTCAACCGGTAAATTTAATTTAGGATGTCTAGCCAAAGTCATGTCTATGGACGAGACTGCTGCACCAGCAATTAATACAAGTGTAATAAGTAAAATTACTTTGATTCTGAATTTTGAACTGGAAGAAGCTTGTGTGATTTTGGCGGCTAGGGTCATTAAGTAGGCAAACTATTTGCAAAGTAAATAAATAAAATCTCAATAAACATTATATTTGCAAATCTTCATCAAATAATGCTTCACCAGATTTGAAATCTTGATTCGAGCAATATTAAAATTAAAAATCGGTAATGTGTGACTTTATATATGGGGTTAAAAAGTATCGCTATAGTCCAAAATGATAAGTTTTATACGGAATTAATCTCTGTCGTTGGGGTTAAGTCAGTCTAAAGCTCACTTATTGAACTCTTAACTATCCGAATTTAAAGTTACCGTATTAATAGTAGAATTGAAGTGTTCTAGCAAAAAGTCTAAAGTTTAGTTACATTTAAATGGAGAGTGAAAAGTGAATTTTGCATTTACTGATGAGCAAGAAGAGTTGCGCAAATCAATTAAGCGTTTTTTGGAAGACAAATCTCCCATCTCTGCCGTGCGCGATTTGATGGAGTCCGAAGAAGGTTTTGACAGAGGCATATGGTCTCAGATGGGTACGCAGCTGGGTCTTCAAGGGATCGTTATACCCGAAGAGTATGGAGGATCAGGCTTTAGCTATGTAGAACTTCTCGTTATATTCGAAGAACTGGGACGAACATTGGCATGCGTTCCATTTTTTTCCACAGTCGGCCTTGCCACGGGTACTTTGTTGTCGACAGACGATGCTGATGCCAGAAAAGACTATCTTTCCTTAATTGCATCCGGAGATAAAATTGCCACTGTAGCAATTTCCGAAGATTCTGGTCGCTTTGATGCGGACGGAATAACATTGACGGCAGATAAGTCAGGTGACGGTTATGTACTTAACGGACATAAATCATTCGTGGTTGACGGACATACCGCAGATTTAATTTTGGTTGTTGGTCGAACGTCAAATGGAATATCGCTTTTTGGAGTGGAGTCCGGTGCCGCAGGTTTGAATAAGCAACCTTTGGCCACCATGGACCAGACCAGAAAACAGGCGCGACTCGAGTTTGATAATGTTCCAGCCAGGTTGATTGGTCAGGAAGGAAACGGATGGAATGCTGTTGAAAAAGGTTTGCAACTCGCCGCAGTATGTTTGGCGGCCGAGCAGCTTGGCGGCGCACAGGTGTGTCTGGACATGAGTGTAGAATACGCCAAGAATCGTATTCAATTCGGTAGGCCTATCGGATCTTTTCAGGCCATTAAGCATAAATGCGCCGACATGCTTTTACAGGTAGAATCAGCCAGGTCAGCAGCCTACTACGCTGCCTGGGCTGCCCAGGAAAATTCAGAAGAATTACCTGTGGTCTCTAGCTTGGCGAAGGCATTTTGCTCTGAAGCCTTTTTTCATTGTGCAGGTGAGAATATTCAAATACACGGTGGAATCGGATTTACATGGGAGCACGACGCCCACCTCTATTTCAAGAGAGCTAAGTCTTCGGAGCTTATGCTTGGCGACCCCAGCTACCATCGCGAGCTAATGCTTCAAAGATTGGGAATTTAATTTCAGGTCATTAATTGGGCAGCTTAACTGATGCTGGTTACGGCCGCACTGCCTATTGTGGTCGATGAGACCGATCAATGTGCTCAAGAAGTTTTGATGCGTCATTTTTAGGGTTGGCCGAATTGGTAAGGTAACGAACTACAACAAAACGCGATGCGCCTGCATCTATGTAGCCATCTACTGTTTCTATGTTGACATCTCCGGTTAAATACCAAGGAATTTTACAAGTATCTGCTATATAACGAATGTAGTCAATACCAGTACCAGGCCTATTGGGTTTAGTCGGTGTTTCAACTACCGGGCCTGCCGAAATGTAATCTATCGGTTCGTTGATTGAAGAGCTAAAATCTTCAAGGCTGTGCGTTGACAGACCCACAATTTTATTTTCACCGAGGATCTTTCTGCATACGGATGGAGGTATGTCTTCTTGCCCGACATGTACACCGTCGGCATCTACATGTAAAGCTATATCGGGTCTGTCGTTGACTATAAACAACGCCCCATATCTTTTGCAAATCGCTTTCATTTCAAACGCTGCCTCAATAAGCTCTTTATCGTTCAGCGTCTTGTCACGCAATTGAACGATATTTACCCCACCCCTTAAAACATCCTCCAGGAAGGTGTTCATATTGGCCATATATGGGCTGCAGAGGTATAGATTTCTGGTGTCCGGTAATTTAATCGAATTTGAGTTCATATTGACAGGTTTTCTGATTTGCAGATAGACCCACTTTAATTTGTATTGATCGTTGTTTATAACGGTCAATACAATAAATATATTGCGTTATTTTGGAATTTATGATTTTGTGCTTTGTGCCTTTAAGGATTTCTTCATTTCTCTCACTTTATGGTAGGCAAGTTCGGAGTCGATATCAGCGACTGAAAGGTACACATTTTTAGTTCCGTATGGATCGCAGACTTTTTGCCAGTTTGACGGTTTGATATTGAACTGTTTAGCTAACAGAGCTAAAAATATTTTGGCTTTCTGTTCTCCGAAACCTGGCAACGACTTTATGTTGATTAAAATCTGTTCGGCAGGCAGGTTCTTGTCCCAAATTAGCTCAACGTTAGAATTAAATTCTTTTATGACTGTTTCGGTCAAAGACTTGGCTCGCTCGGCCATTGACTTTGGAAACCGGTGCAACGAAGGCGATTCACAAAATACCGATACCAGTTCCAAAGTATCCATTTTGTTTATTAATTTGGGAGTTAATCGCGCGTTGAGTCGTTGTTCCAAGAGATATGGGCCCATAAATGCTCTTTGGAGGGGTATCTGTTGGTCCAACATCATCGCCAATAGCAATGCGAAAGGATTGGTATTTAAAAGCGCATCGGCTTTATCGTCAAATGTAGGCGTAAATGTCATATTGTTATTTCCTGTACCTTAATAATTGTACTAATGTCGATCCATCAGCGCTTGTTGAATCTTAAACATGTCTTTAAAGGCCGGGTCCTTTAGCAGATTCGTTTTATCTAACATTCTGATTGCTTGGGTTGCAATGTATCGGTAGTCGATCTCAAAGTAGTCCCTTAAGGCGTCTCTGCTGTCTGAAAGTCCAAACCCTTCAGTTCCCAAAGTGGCAAAAGGTAGCCTCATGTAGGGTGCTAGAAGATCTGGAACTGCCTTCATAAAATCGGTTACAACAACTATGGGTGCTTCGATTTTATCTTGAACTGTGTCTAAATATGACTTCTTATTTTCACCGGATATCTCGTTTAAGCGTTCTTGACGCATTGCGGTCTCCCGTAATTGTTTTATAGACGTAAGCGACCATAACTCCGCATTGATGTCAAAAGACTTCAAAAGGTCTTTAGCCTTCATGGCTTCTTTAAACAGAGGACCCGAAAACCAAATCGCTACCTTCGGTAAATCTTTGTCTCGGCTTTGATGTTCAAATAGATAGACGCCTTCGATTATCCCTTTCCGAATCTGTTTTAATCTCGAAGGAGTAATTTTAGGCATTGGGTAGTTTTCGTTATAGGTCGTAATGTAATAGATAAAGTCTTTATCTGCAGAAATGATATCCTTTAAACCCTGTTCGACTATTACTGCAGCTTCATAAGCAAAAGTGGGGTCATAGGCTTTTAAATGTGGGTACGCCATAGCGTACAGGTGAGACTGTCCGTCCTCGTGCTGAAGTCCTTCGCCGTTGTAAGCTGTTCTGCCGGCAGTGGCACCGAACAAGAAACCCCGTGCCCTCATGTCCAGTCCGGCCCAGATTAAATCACCGATTCGTTGGAATCCAAACATAGAATAGAACAAAAAGAATGGAATCATTTGTTTGTTGACTGTCGAATAGCTTGTCGCCAGAGCATTAAATGCCGACATTGCTCCCGCTTCAGAAATACCTTCTTCTAGTACCTGGCCTTTTGTAGTTTCCTTATATCTCAATATCAATTCGGCGTCGACGGATTTATAACGTTGTCCTGACTGGCTGAAAATTCCCAGTTCTGCAAACAGAGGTTCCAGCCCAAAGCTTCTACCCTCGTCGGGTACAATAGGTACTATAAATTTCCCGTTTGTTTTATCGCGAGTAAAGTTTCGCAACATTTTTGTAATGACCGAAGTTGTGGATACCTCAGCGCCTTTAGATCCTTCATAAAATTCATCGAACAGTTTTGAATCGAAGAACTCCATAGATTTCTTAAAGTTTTGCCTTTGCGGTATAAATCCACCCAATTTATTTCGATTTTCGATCAAATAGCTATATTCTTGTGACTCTGGATCAAGTTTGAGGTAGTCGGGAATATAGCTATTATCCTTAAGTTTGTCCAAGTCAATTTTGGACTCGAGTCCAAGTTTTAATGCCAGATCCATAATGTCCCCAGATACCATCTTCTTCACGGCATGAGCTGCGTTTCTGGATTCGATATGGACACCTAAATCCCATCCCTTAATTGTCTTGGCCAAGATTACACTAGGTTGATTGCTGTGATTAAAGGCTTTAAGATATGCGGCATATACTTTTTTAGGATCGTGGCCTCCTCTCGGTAATCTAGCAAGATCGGTATCACTGACGTCCTTTACTAGCTCAAGAAGTCTGGGATCGGTTCCAAAATACTCTTTGCGCAAAGAAGCTCCGTCCAAGGTGGCAATTTGCTGGTATTGACCGTCACAGGTACTTTCTAGTTTGTCTTCAAGAACCAGATCTTGGTCCTTGGCAAATAACGGATCCCATTTGCTTCCCCAAATAATTTTTATTGTATTCCAATTCGCACCTGTGAAGATGGATTCGAGCTCTTGAATGATCTTTGTGTTGCCCCTTACAGGACCATCAAGCCGTTGAAGATTGCAGTTTACGACGAAAATTAAGTTGTCCAGTCGCTCCCTACCCGCCAGAGCTAATGCTGCTGACGATTCCGGTTCATCCATTTCGCCATCTCCAACAAAAGCCCATACCTTAGAGGAGCTTTCTGGTATTATTTCTCTGTTGGCTAGGTATTTTAATACATAAGCTTGGTGAACGGCAGATAATGGACCCAATCCCATCGAAACCGTCGGGAACTGCCAGAAATTGGGCATTAACCGTGGATGTGGGTAGCTGGAAAGCCCATCCGTAAAGGCTTCCTGTCTAAAATGATCCAAGTGGGATTCCGTAAGCCTACCTTCTAAAAAAGCTCTTGCATAGATTCCCGGAGAGCTGTGGCCCTGGAAATATACAAAATCTCTGTTTTTGCTGTTTTGTCCTCTAAAGAAGTGATGAAATCCAACTTCGTATAATGTAGCAGCCGAAGCGTAGGTGGCCAAATGTCCCCCAATGTTGGGTATCTTATGGTTTGCCCTTAACACTATTGATACGGCATTCCACCTGAGGTAAGCCCTGATCGTCTTTTCTAAGGCTTGATTGCCCGGATAGTCTGGCTCATCTTCTACGCCAATTGTGTTTTTGTAAGGAGTGTTGAATAAAGCATACGTATCGTCGTAAATGGTCGTTGAGTAGGCATTTAAGCCACGCAACACCGTTTTGGCTCCGTTAGTGCCAATAGCTTTAATTAATTCATCAAGTGAGCTTTTCCATTCGCTGAGTATTTCACCTATATGATCATTGCTGAAACTATTGCCCATACCAATGACAATTTTAATAAATAATTTGGAGGTGTAGTTCGTTTCTAACTATAATGCTGTTGCTCAATGAATGGCAGGACTGAAATAAGTCAATTAAAGTTCGTAGACAATTCAACAGACTAATTCATTGTCAAAGGCTACGGGTAACCGTAGGGAGTTATGGCTTTATTAAAATGGTGCGGCCGTTACGGTCGTCCTATGGCAACTAACCCAAAGGTATACAGAGGTGCATATGAAACAAGCGTACCAGTATAGGCGGCCTGAATGATCGTATTTACTCCATAAGGTCCCGAGCCCACATACATTACAACGTGATCGATATCTGACGGTACATTGTCAAATGAAAAATTATAAAACAACAAATCTCCGGGTTTTAGCTCGCTTGCCGAAACAGGTGTGGATTCGGTATATTGATAGTAAGCAGAATGCAATAGTTTTATGCCAACTGAACCCCAGGCCAACATGGTTAAGCCGGAGCAGTCAACTCCAAGCTGGGAAGCGCCTCCCCAAAGATATGGTACGCCCAAATATGTCTCTGCATTTTTGACCGCAGCAAGACCTTGAGCCGCACTGGCTTCAGGGAGTTCGTTGTAGGTGGATCCTGGTGGATAAAGTCCGTCAGGAAGGGGAGTGACCGATCCGGGAATACTCGTTTGGGTTGAGCTGTTTGAACCTTCTGGGCCCGTGGTTGTATTATTTTTGTTGGTTGAAGTCGACGTGGATCCGCTTTGGGTAAGGTTGGATAAAGTCGAGGTTGTGCCCAAGGAGTTTGATACATTTGAAAGAACGTTTGTATTACCGGTTATCGAACTTACCGTTATGGCAACCGTTACGGCTTGTTGGGCTTTCTGTCGTGCCAAAGCTGCCGCCTGGGCATTTTTGGCTTGCTGTAACGCCAAAGCAGCTTGCTGAGCCTGTTGTGCAGCTTGCTGAGCTAATGCAGTAGCTAATTGACCTTTTATCTGACCCAATGTCTGTTGAGCAGTGTTGTTGGCTGCGGTGATCTGAGCCTTTTGGGAAACTAAGTTATTAGATTCTTGCTTGACCTTTATCAGTTCTCCCTGACGCACCTCCAATTGTCCGTTTAAAGCGTTTTCATCCGATTTCATAACCGTTATCGCATAGTTCAAATTTGATGTGGCCTGGCTTGCAAATGTTTGTTTGTATCCGAAGTCTTTTTGGTCAGAGAGAAAAAAATTTGACACTTGATCCAAAGGGGACGCGATGATTAAAGCGGTGAGGGCCGCTTTTCGAAGATTGGCTTTGGATTGGTTCACCTGCACTGATTTAGCGGTTATTAGAATCTGCGTCTGCTGAACCTGACTCTGAACTTGTGTCATTTGAATTTGAGTTTGATCGTACTGCTCGCTTATTGAATTAATTTGATTGTTTAGAGAAGAGATTTGATTTAAGAGTTGATTGGCCTGTTGTTGCAGTGATGTAATTTGTGATGAATTGGGTGCGGCGGTAGCCGCATAGGCATTGTTTATATTTAAAAATAGATTTGTAGTCGACAATGCAAGCATTATTGTTACCAATAATGTCAATGTAGCTAGCAAATTACCCTTTAGTCCGCTCAACAGTTTTTTACATTTAAGATTCGCCGGTAATTTTGACTGCTTAGTTTCAGTTGATGAATGAGACGACCTAAGTTTGTAACCAAACGGTATGTTTGTCGAATTTTGCTTGCTAACGTATTTGGGCGTAAACTCTAAAAAGTCTGTATCTGAGCTGTCCTTATTTGAGCCTATCTCAACACCTAAGTATAATTTTCCATCTTTTAACATTATTTGAGACCTTGCACTATGCATTTTGACTGTCCGGTTAGGGGTGAGCCAAAAGTACTTGTTGGTTGTGAAATTGTCGTTCTCCAAACGTAACAGTTCGAATAAAGCAGAAAGAAAATATTGTAATTGCGATTCCTGTTGTCTGTCGATATGTTTTTCTTAAATTTTAAGAAGTTGGCAGACAAACCAGGGTCTGAACTTATAAAAAATGAAGTTAAATTGGCGAAGTAGCTGCGTTTTAAATTGCTTGTTTCGCGTCTAACAACCCTACTATAGGCGAATTTGCCAAATAATATAATTTTAATTAAGATTCGGTCGGCGGTCATAATTTTCAAGATGTCTATAGCTATATTGTTAATCCAATAGCAAACCTTTAAAACTAACCAAAAAGGTTTTACCAAAAAGGTTTTATTTTATAGGTTCGCCTTAGACAAACAATCTTGTTCCGCCGTGGCCGACAAATTGACTTAATTTCAGGCTGCACCAAAATATTATGGCGCCGATCTTAAACCATCTAATCGATCAATCGACACAAACTATTAGCTTTAAAAACCGACTTTAGTAACAGAAAATACTATATTCTGTCTTTTCTGTCATATTCACCTTTATCCGGTTTACCCTCTATGGGCCTACCTGGACCAGTAATACTTTTTATCAGTCTTTTTAGTCTTTTATCAGTCTTTTTAATTTGTGCCGACCTCTGATACATCGATTCAGAATGTCAGTTTGTTGAGTCACTTCCTCACTAATTATTATATCGGCATATATGACCAAAAGTCAACTGTTTGTTTTGATTTGAAAAACTTTGAAGTGTTTTTTATAATTTATTAATCGATTGATATTTAGAAAGCGAGAATTATGTATGACATTGATAGTTGAAACAGGGAACGGCAAGGTTAAGGGCTTTAAGGAAAATATCGGAGATAAAGGTGTTACGAAATTTTTGGGTATACCGTACTGTCAAAGTCCGGTCGGGGAGTTAAGATTTGCTCCTCCAAAACCTCATCCCGGTTGGACAGGGGTGTTCGAAGCTCTTAATTATTCGAAAATCTCAATACAACCTCCGCCGGATCCGAGCCTTTCGATTCTGGATGATCCTTATAATATAGGTGAAGATTGTTTGACTTTGAATATCTACGTTCCCGGAGAGCCGTTTAGTAAAGTCGATTCTTTAAAAAAGTCAGTTATGGTGTGGATTCATGGCGGCGGGTTACTTTCGGGGGCTTCTTCTTGGCAGATGTACAATCCAACCAATTTGGCCTTAAAGGGTGATGTTATCGTCGTAACTATTAACTACAGATTGGGAGCTTTGGGATTTTTGGCTGTAGGCAGCGAGGAGTCTACAGGTAATTTTGGTATATTAGATCAATTAGCCGCTCTTCGTTGGATTAAAGATAATATTGCTACATTTGGAGGCAATCCTGAAAATATAACTATATTTGGTGAATCGGCGGGATCGATGAGTGTATCGACACTTGTTGCGCTGCCGAAAGCCAAAGGGCTTTTCAATAGGGCTATTTGCGAGTCGGGTGCGCCGGTTACCATGGATTTTGAAAAAGCCATGGGTTTGAAAGAGCAGTTTTTGGCTACCTTGAGTTTAAAAGATGATAAAGATCTTTTGTCGGTTTCCGCCGCCGATATACTGTCCGTTCAGAATGATATATCTACACAGGTAGGTTATGATATATCGCTACCTTTCCTGCCTATCGTCGACGGTATTTTAATAAAAGAGCACCCGTATGAAACATATAAAAAGGGTCAGGAGAATCCTGTAGATCTGTTGATAGGAACCAACAGAGACGAGATGAACCTGTTTTCGCTGTCGATTCCTGATCTCGCTAAATTGAGTTTTGAAATGATTCCCGGGCTTTTTGCAAAAAAACCCGAGTTAATAAGTGGATATTCGGATGTTTTGCCCGATAGCTTAATTGACAGATATCGAGATTTATTGGACGAAAGCGTAAGTCCATTAAAACTTTGGTGCACTTTGGCCACAGACGTGGCATTTAGGATTCCCAGCATATGTATAGCTAAAGCTCACAGTTCTAATCACGGTGTTGATGACAAAGTGAAAACATATTGTTACCGGTTTGAATGGGTATCGTCATTTTTGTCCGGCAATTTAGGGTCATGTCACGGTCTGGAAATTCCATTTGTTTTTGACTTGTTGGACCATCCATTCATCGGTATGTTTGCCGGTGCAGACCGTCCTGAGTCTAAAGGGCTCAGTGAATTTATGACTTCTGCTTGGTATAATTTTGCCAAAACCGGAATTCCCGATGGCCACTGGGATGCTTACGATGAATCTTCACAAAAAATCATGATTATAAATGCAGATTCAAAATGTGCAAAAGACGATTTAAATGAGTTCACAAAACTTTGGGAATAAAAATTTAGACGAAGCGCAAATTGTTACATGAGTAGTTAATATTTTAAGGTGAGATGTTTCTTCTTATACAGTTGGACCTAGATGATAAAAAATATAAAAAAGAGTACTTTTTTATTTGCTAAATTGTTTGAAGTCCGAAATTGAAATGATTCGTATTTTGGGGACGTAGCCCAACCGGTAGAGGCAGGGCGCTTAAACCGCCTCCAGTGAGGGTTCAAATCCCTCCGTCCCCACTGCAAATTCTAAATGGTCGGCAATTATCGTTTTGATTCTGGTAGCGTTTAAAAGCAAATACTACTATTTAAATTTACCTAGAGGAAATTCGGAATTTTAAGTGATGAACCGATCAAATAGTCGATTTGGATAAAAAAATTTGATTTTTTTTAAGGTTTGGCCTGTCGGATTTAAACTGGTTGTTGAGTTGGTTTGGTTTGACCTCAATCTAAAAAACGCTAAACTTGCGCTGATTGAATCAAGTCGATTGATGATAACAAATTGTAAATTTAAAGCAATTTTGTGTGACTTATTTTGAAAGTTTGAATTAGTATTATGTCAAAAGTAATGGCCGTAAGAGGCGCAACTACCCTTACCAAAGATGACTCCGAAGAGATGGATCAAAAGGTCAAAGAATTGATTCAGGAAATATATAGAGTTAATTTAATTGACAAAGAGCAAGTTGTCAGTGCATTCGTAACCGCAACGGCTGATATAAAATCTAAGTTTCCAGCCACTTCAGCTAGAATTGGAGGGCTAGAAGACGTACCAATTTTAGGTGCGCAAGAAGTTGATATCGAAGGCGGTCTCCCGTTTTGCGTACGGGTTCTTTTGCACGTTAATATTTCGGATGATCACAATTATGCAAACCAGATGCGGCTTAAATCAGTCTATTTGCATGAAGCTAAAAAATTACGACCGGATTTAGCAGGCGATTAGTAATGAAAGCCTGATAAAAGTTGAATATTGTAGCATTTGACTTTAATGAGTGTCATTTTAATATGTCTTGTTTCGGTGGAGCTAAGGTTTAAAATTGTAATCGTGAGTAGAGTGTCGATATTTTGTGCCAATGCAATAAAACGCCGTTACACTCATTTGCACAATCCGAAATAAGCAAGCTGATTAATAATTTGATTAATGTAGCAGAAAAAATACAGATAGGACCTGACTAAACTACTTCAGCGAAAATAAAATGGCGGACAATAATTCAGAACATTCATTAAACAAGGCTGTTGTAATCGGACTCGGATTAATTGGGGGATCCGTTGCCAAAGCACTTAAAGATAAAGGTTACGAGGTTTGGGGAATCGATACAAATCACGAGAGAGAACAAGTATCGCTTTCAAAAGGCCTTATAGACCACGTCGGTGTCGATAACCAAACCGACATAGTATTTATCGCCACTGTGGCATCCAAAGTCGTTTCTGTCTACAGACAGGTATCGGATCAATTAAAGAGGTCTTGCATAATAACAGATGTGGCTTCGGTAAAATCTGAGATAGTAAATCAGATACGGGACCCCAGATTCATCGGGGGACACCCTATGGCGGGATCCGAGAAAATTGGTCCCGAAAATGCCAATTCATCAATCTTTTTTGGAGCAACTTGGGTTTTGACTCCGACTGACATCACCTCTATGGATCTTTATTCCAAGCTTACCGGAATCATAAGAGACGTTTTTGATGCGGATCCAATTGCTTTGCCAGTCGTTGAACATGATAATTTCGTTGCTCTGGTATCTCACGTACCATATTTGACAGCCGTGTCGCTAATGAATTTGGCTTCTGAGAGTTCCAGGCAGGAGCAATTTTTGTTGAAGCTCGCCGCAGGTGGTTTTAGGGACATGACCAGAATCGCCTCGGGTTCTCCTGACATGTGGCCTGATGTCTGCGTTCAAAATTCGGATGAGATTGTTAAGGTAATTTCGGAACTTATCGAGTATTTAAATATCATAAAGGCCGATATCGAGTCGAAGGATAAACAGGGTTTGTTTAAAAAGCTGATTGAAGCTCAATCAGGGAGAGAAGCACTTATTAAATCAAGATTTAAACCCTCCAAGCTTGCCACAATTCGAATAGCGGTTCAGGACAAGCCTGGTGAATTGCTAGAAATACTGTCGGTCGCAAAGTCATTAAATGTAAATATCGAAGATGTACAGCTGACGCATCGTCCTATTGAAGACGGTTCAATTGATCAAACAGGTATTCTGCACCTGGTTGTAGATCAACGTGACTCCGAAAAGCTTTATGACGCGATTGCTGACGGCGGACACATTACAACATTGGAAAGCGAAATCGGATTATAGGGGATTTTGTCGGCTTAACAAAAAATGCCTCATGCACCGGTTTCAGTGCAGTAAAATTTTTTGTAAACCTGTAGTTATGTCAATACTTAAAATCGGTACGAACCAGTCGTTAAACGGTACTTTAGTTGTTCCCGGCGATAAATCAATTTCACATAGGGCACTTATGATGAGTTGCTTGATAGATGGAAATTGTCGGGTATCAAATTTAAATTTGGGGCAGGATGTGCTAAACACTCTTGATTTTATGAGGTCTTTGGGAGTTAAGGTCGATCGCTCAGGTCACACGGATTTTGCTCTTTTCTTTGACGTAAAGTATCCTGACAAAATGTTAAATGTGTGGTGCGGAAATTCGGGGACGATGGTTAGATTGGGAATGGGTGTAGTTTCAGGGATTGGAGTAGACGTTGAATTCGATGGCGACGAATCGCTTCGGTCACGACCCATGGATCGAGTAATCGAACCGCTAAAAACAATGGGGGCTAGAATCGATTCACAACCAAAAGGCAGACTGCCGGTTGGCGTAATGCAATCGAAGTTACATGGAATTAGCTATTCGCTTCCCACGCCGTCCGCTCAGGTAAAATCTTCGCTCATGTTTGCCGGAGTTAACGCCAGCGGTGTTACAGAAATATTCGAATCCAAAACTACCAGAAGACACACTGAAGAGCTGTTTACTTTGACTGAAATAGAATTTGAGGAAAAGGAAGCTGATTCGGGGCATTTTATTAAAATTGAAGGACCGGTAAGACCAACGGAATTTAGTTTGAATATACCTTGTGATCCTTCTCAGGCGGCATTTTTCATTACGGGGGCTTTGATAACTAAGAATTCAGATGTAAGGCTGGAAAATGTATACTTAGGCAAAGAGAGAACCGGATTTTTGAGGGTGCTTGAACGCATGAAGGCAAACGTAAATGTTTACGTTACATCAACCGAACCATTTCCCGTAGGCATTCTTGAGGCTCGTAGTTCTGAGCTTGTTGCTACGGATATTCAACCATACGAAGTGGCAGATATGATAGATGAAATTCCGATTTTGGCTGTTTGTGCTGCAAATGCTTCGGGAGTATCTCGATTTATGGGGCTTGCCGAACTGAGAGTTAAAGAGACGGACCGCATATTGACGATATGTGAACTGCTTAAGAGTTTCGGAGTTGACGTAGCCGCCGAAGGAGACGATTTAATTATAGCGGGAAGACCGAAAGCGAATCCGAACAGAATAGCGGTTGGTAGTTGCTTGGATCACAGAATAGCAATGTCGGCGGCAATATTTGCTGTGGGTTTGCAAAGTAAAGACAGCTTTGTTGAAATTAGGGATTTTGATTGTGTATCCACAAGCTATAACGGTTTTTTGGATGATTTAAGGATATTGG
>DAHXLF010000038.1 GCA_027371755.1 Acidimicrobiales bacterium | reverse complement strand
ACAAAACCCCAGATAGAAGCTTTAAGGGTGTTATTTTTGGACACTACAAAGTACCTATTACCCTGTGTTTCCGCTTCAGTTTATCTTTGATATTTAGGGTTTGATATGGAAAATATAAAGACGAAGTGCAATTGAAAACAAAAATTAGATACGAGCAGTCAACAGCGATTAATCCTTTATATGAGAACTTTACAAGAGTAGCTCTTCTCCATCCGGAGATGTGAAACTATACTCAAACACGCACTGAAATGTGGGAAGAAGCTCATTTAACAATATCTTTTGAACTACGTTAACTAAGTAGCCGTTTAAAATGTCCAGGCAACATTTAAAAACTGTTTTATTGATGTATTAACGGAAAAACTTAGGTAAGTCTAAAATTTGATTGATGGAATGAAGAGTAATATCTTTTGGCGCAAGTTCTAGATTCTTTGAATTAAAGTTGCCGGCCGCTTGATCAAACCGTAATTTTTCCAACTCATTCAATCTTCTATCTATTGAAGCAGTCGGTTTTATTAATCCGTTCAAAGAAACTTCTCCGATAAAGGCCAACCCCTTTAATATAGGCTTGTTTAACAAAGAAGAAATTAAGGATGCGCAAACAGAAAGATCGGCGGCTTTATCCATGACTTTGTGATTTTTAGATACCGTTAAAAATATATCTCGATCGGAAAACTTTAAATTACAATATTTTTCTAATATAGCAATTAAGATTAAAAGTCTCCCCGATTCATAACCCTCCGTGACCCTTTTAAAATTAAATCCAGCGTTCTTGGATACTAGAGTCTGAATTTCAGCCACATGAATCTGCCGGGCTTCTGAAATAGGAGTAAAGCATGTACCCACCATCGATTGGTTCAAATCACTTTCAATATAATAATGTCTTAAATCACCTAGCGACTTGAGACCGTCATTGGTCATCTCCAAACTGACTATATTGTCGCAACTTCCAAATCTATTCTTAAGTACCGAAAGTGTTCGTATCGGATTGTTCCGCTCTCCGCTAAACATGACGACTGAGTCAACCATATGTTCGAGAAGTTTAGGTCCGGCGAGATAACCGTCTTTGGTTACCTGACCTACGATAACTATAGTTGCGCCGGTTTGTTTTGCTGTATTTATAAGCTCAAACATTACGGCACGCACCTGAGGTGGCGAGCCCGGGAATGACTGAACTTGACTGTGGTCTACAGTTTGGATTGAATCCACAATCAAAATATCGGGGCAGAAGCCGAGAGTCTCTTCTGAAATTCGCTCCACGTTTGTTTCCGGTGTTATCCAAAGATTTTCCGAAACAAGCTTAAGCCTACAGGCCCTAGCCTTCACCTGATTGACGGACTCTTCGGCTGAGACCATCAGGACCTTTAAACCCAAAGCGGCAAATCCTTCGGCAATCTGAAGAGTAAAAGTGGACTTACCACAACCAGGTTCTCCGCCAAGTAAATTCACTGATCCCCTCATCAGACCTCCCCCCATAAGATCGTCAAATTCCTTCAAATTACATTTAAGGCGATCCGAATCTGCTTGATTGCTCACCTCAATCAGTTTGGCTTTTTTGAAACTTTGGTCATCGATTGTGTTGTACCCGTTGGAATGTGCCTTCAGTATAACTTGGTTTAACGAATTCCAACTTCTGCATGCAGTGCATTGACCTACCCACTTACTAAATTTTTGCCCACATTGGCAACACTCATATGCGGTTTTGGATTGGCCCTTTGGTATTGTGGATATCGTAAAATTATCGTTTGATTTTAAATCTCTAACCGTTGAATAGTAGCTTGAGTCAGATTCAGATAACTGGTCAAAGTCACAATTACTTAAACACGTTGCTTCATTTGGCGCCTTATCTTTGGTCATTTTGACCTTTAAACAGACAGACAGTTAGTTTCTCTCTTACCGCATTGCAAGCGATTAAATCAGTCTCCGCTGCGGTTTTAGACAAAGCAAACAATTCGCCATTGGAAAGTAATACCAGAAATACCATGATCCAATCGTATATGACGACTGTTTCAATATCTAAATCAGTCTATCTGCTTCACTTTCTAAATCCATGTTTATTAGCTTTAACATTGCTCGCCTTAAGCTTGACGACTAAGAAGATTCCAGCTATCAAAAGTGCCAGTGCCCCAAAGAATTGCCTTAAAAATCCTTTACCGGTGTTGCCGCTTAAACTTACGGTCGACACGGCCTGCGATCCGACGGTAGTTTGCGTTGTAGATCCGGAATTGGTAGGTCCAGATGTTGTGGTACTGCCGCCGGTATTTGATGTATTCGAAGCTGTGGCAAAGGTGTAAGTTATCGGTGTCGCCAACAAACCCGCAGAGTTTACGGCCTGAATCGATACCGAAGTTTGACCGGCTATAACATCCAAAGTTTGCGTATTCCCGGCTGAAACCGTTGCTGGAATCGTTACCACCTGTCCGCTTGGACTATAGGTCAGCTTATAGTCGCTCGCCTGACCGGTATACCAAGTGGAGCCCGGAGCCTTAAAAGATATTTGTGTTCCACTTTGAGTTATAGACTGAACTATCCCCGGCGGTCTGGTAATTGAACCGTATCTGTTCTGATTCCATTCATTAGCGTCAGATCTCCACCATTGATTGTTGTGACTTGCAGAACCACCCGTCGTCCATACGAATAGATATCCATCCCGTGTGCCCGCTACTATGTCATTAGTACCATTTGAAAGCAGATCTCCAACAGCGGGAGCATTGATGGTCCACCCTGTCGTAAATTTGGGGAAACCCGGTACAAGTTGACCGTTTGGTTGATATGCAGCAAGCACGTTTGAATCTCCACCGTCTATCACATCGTTTTGAACGGATCCTCCGTTGACATCTGCGATTACCGGACTTCCCAAGAAATCTGCTCCCTGCTTTAAAGCCTGGAACGGCGAAGGGTTTGTCGTAGTGCCGCTCAATGGATACGTATCCACATAGTTATTTATTGCGATTCCAGACGAATCGACAAGTTCAGAACCAGCAAAGCTAGCAGTTCCAATCTCAGCTGACGCAAACGAAAGCGTGCCGTTAACCTTTCCTACCGCACCGCCTCCAGTAAAAGGAATGGGATTATCAGGCGGCATCGTACTAGGACTTAAAGTCAAAAGCGGATTACTTTGTATCGCCAACAACGAATTTGCAGCAGCTCTGACATTTCCCAAGTTACCGCTAAAATTGTTTGCAAGAGTGGAAGTGGTAGTCCCGTTGCCGCTTACAATATACGGTGGCGTCCAAAGCGGCTCAATTATAACCTGGTCCACACCTCCTGAGGTAGGATAGGCAATCGGATTGGCGGTACCCTCAGTTACCGCATCCATAGCAGATCCGTAATATTCAAGAATCCCCTGTAGCACAACCGGCCAGCCAGGCAAGAGCTGCCCTTGAAGATTATAAGCCATTGAAATTGAAAACGGCAGAGGATTGGTGCCTGGACCGGTTATCTCCGTATACTGAGTCCTAATAACCAAGTCCGGCGGATTGTTCGGACCATTAAAATATGCGATAGTGGGCGGAGATATTATTCTGGGATCATTGATTAAAGAATACCCGCTCTTAACAGTAAACCCGCTTGGAAGCGAGACCTTAACCGGCCAATTTGGAAGCAATGTACCATTGGGCTGCCATATGTAGATTCTCCCGTCTAAACCAGCTTGTATCACATCAAGCTGTCCGTTTCCAGAAAGATCCGCCAATACTGGAGGAGCCAAAAATGCTGAGATGGGCGATCTTGTAAAGGGATTTGAGGGCCTCGGAATCGGAGTCGGGGGCACTAAAGTCGACCCCGTATCAACACTTACCGGCCAGCCGGGCAAAAGCTTACCGTATGCATTATAGGCGTATACATGACCGGATAACGATGTCACCACTACGTCCAATTGACCGGTATGATATAGATCCCCCACCGCCACGGGTTCTAGGACTTCTTCGTTACCAAAATTGACTCCGCTGTTGCCCACGGTTTTGAGAGGGTCAGTATACTGCGGCCAACCCGGTAACTCTTTGCCAGTAGTAGGATCAATTGCATTTATCTGACCGCCAGAGGTTGCAAATACCATATCCAGATGCCCAGAACCCTGTAAATCCACCAAGGCCGGCTGACTTTCAATGCTTGAACTGAACTTCATCGGAGCTCCGTTTAACCAACTTGAGTCGTGAATCGCATAGACCACTCTTCGATCTACTCCGGTCAAAGACGAGTTGGCATTTGCTACGACTTTAATCTTGAAGGTAAGATCATATTGATCCGCTGTTGCAAGTTCCTTCTGTTGATTGGCCGTAAGCGAACTGTTACCAGGTGACAGAGCCATCGGATTGTTATAAAAGCCACTGGGTATCAATGAAGTATTTAGCGTACCCACCGGACCGGAATAGTTTCCTGTACCTAGTCCGGTATTTATCGGCGTCCACTGAGTAGGATCCTGGCCCAAACCATAGTATAGGGTATAAGTATAAGGCTGACTGTAGTTAATTGTCGCATCCACTTGAACTTGCGGTGTTGATGTTGGGTCTTCGATTGAATACCAACTCGGCGAATTAATTTGAACGGTCGGGGGGATGTTTCCAGCCGCAATCAAGTTCATCGCAGCATCGACGTTGGGCATTCCGTAACCGTACTGAGGGTTCCAACTCCCCGGACCTCCCGGCCAACTCAATGGATCACCAAGGCGGTATGTATTGGCCGTATGTAATTCCGGGAAACGGGTTGATAGCGAGCGACGCGGGATTACCGTCGTCGTATACAAGTACATTGACAAATCTGCCGTGACCGAAACAATAATATTTACACCCTGCGAACATGCATACGTCCACGCCTGTGCCAAGTTCGTACCCGCATCAAGAGCTTCATCTCCGGCCCGAATCGGCATAATCATACATTTCGGACACAGTCGGTGAATTACACTCATCTGATCATCGGAATGCTGATATGCAGAGTCTTGAGTAGCGGGATCATTTTGATTGTCATAGAAATCCCACCCAAAGATATCATTCGGATACCCGCTTTTGTCATTATTTACATTATTTGAAAATGCCACCAAAACGTCTTCGGGGTCTATAATGCCATTTCCGTTTACGTCATGTACTCTCGGGTCATTCGCCCAATCTAATGCATTTACCGATGTCTGACCATTGATTTCATAGTCTTTGATATTGTTGGAATAGTAAAGCGAACAAGGCTGAGTTACACCTCCGATCACCATGGTTGCACCTGCCAGAGTTGTACCCTGGCACGGAACCGGGGTCTCGTGCCAGTTAATATAAAGTGCCGAATCAATTGAATCAACGAATCCCGTATTATGAAGGTTAATTCCGCCTTCTATATAAGCAATCAAGATATTGGAGTTCCCCGAGGTATAAGTGGATTCTGCGGCATTTATATTCATACCATTTGCGTTTGTCTGCGTAAGCTGACTTGCTGGAACCCCGATTGAATTTACGGAGGTGCCAGTTTGAGCTTGAACAGCCCTTGGCTTAAATATATTAATCTGCACTAGAAGCATTACCGTAACTAACAGTACAATACTTATTGCCAATTTCTTTTTCTTCATCTAGTTCTCCGTTTACCTTGGCACTACGCCTTATCCTTCAACATACTTGAAATATTTCACTGCCATCAGCCAATATTCCAGTAGTCAATATTTTCTTTCTTGATTGAACTACCTTCATAAAACAGCTGATCAATCAGCTGTGATTAATTTCAACAAGAACCTGCAACAATTTACCGGTAACCATATCGTCTCTGCGGCTATAGTGAGATTCACTCACTTCCTACACCGATTAAAACGATTTATTGCACAATTCCGCTTTAATTCCTGTCGGGCTTAATCTTTGAAAAATTTCAAATTTAAAAATGTTCGCAAATACAATCTATATTCCAAAGAGTTTAACCAAATTTGTATCAACTTTTTGTGTTACAAAAAGAGTTATTAATACAGCCTATAATTTCATTTCTTCCATCTTATAAACCTTTTTAGTTACATTTCAAATCGAACCAAAAATTATTTTGAAAACCTACGCAATTTAAATCGCAGATATTGGCAGTATCGGCAGCGACCTAAAAACTAAACTATGCGTCTTTATCGCCGCGGGAGTCGTTTAATTTAATTGCATATCGATAAAAGTGATATATTTTTAGGTAGACCTAATATTAGGTAGACCTAATACAAGCTTTGATCCAGAAAATTCGTCAGTTTCCAACTCGATTGGCAGCCGAAATTTAATTTAATAAGCATATGAACCGTCAATGATGTTCAGCACAACTCATAACAACAAATCTTTAATAATGAAGATATTCAAAATTGGAACAAGCATTATTGTTTCCGTTGCATTCTTGACGGCATGCGGGCTTTTTCCCAATTCCAAAAACCAGCTTGTATTGTATAACGGTCAGCACCTACAAACTACCCAAGCTTTAGTTAATAAATTTGAGCAAATAACTGGAATTAGCGTCGTTATTAGAAACGGCGATGAAGACACTTTAGTTAACCAAATTGAACAAGAGGGATCGCAGTCGCCTGCCGACCTAATATTTACGGAAAACTCACCCGCCTTAGTTCAGCTTTCGGATCAAAATGTTTTATATAGCCTGCCAGAATCAATCTACAATAATTCCAATTCCAAATTCGATCCCGCAAATAAACAATGGATTGCCGTAACGTTGCGGTATTCAGAAATGGTTTACAACACAAAACTAATTCACTCCAATCAACTGCCAAATTCAATTTTGAGTTTGGCTAACAAGAGGTTTTACAATAAGATCGGTCTGGCTCCCACCGAAACAGATTTTCAGCCCATTTTAACTTCTCTAATTAAAGCGTACGGTTACTCTGCTGCTCTTAAGTGGCTGCTTGGAGTTAAACACAATGCAGGAAGTCACATATACCCAGACAATGAATCATTAACAAGTGCGGTTAACTCAGGTCAAGTTACACTCGCTGTAATTAATCAATATTATTGGTATCGCCTTAGGTCACAGATAGGGAAGAAGGCAATGAATTCAGCCTTAAAACCTTTCAGGGCTAAAAACCCGGGTAATGTTGTCGACGTATCGGGGGTTGGAATTCTCAGAAGCAGCAGTCACAAAACTTTGGCACTTGAATTTATCAAATTTGTTGCCTCAAAAGTGGGACAAGATATCATCGAAGCATCGGACAGTTACGAGTACCCCGCAAATGTTAGAGCCACCGCCAACTCACAACTTCCAAGTTTCAAATCATATCATCCTTACCCCATTTCCATAGAAGAACTTGGCAACGGATCTGCGGCGGTTCGCTTGCTCAAACAAGCTCAACTGATTTAGATGGCGAAGGCGATTTAAATGACAGTAATCCAGTCATACAAAAGAGTATTGCTTATATCCATTTGCATCTTAATTGCATCTCTTTTGCTGGTACCACTCGTGTTTATGATACTCCAATCTACCCACGTAGGATTTAGCCGTTTAGATCATTTAATATTCAGGAATCTCACAACAACTCTTCTGATTCACACCGTGGAACTTTCGACAACTGTTTGCATACTGGCATGCCTGATCGGGACTGCGTTGGCTGTTTTAATCAATAGGTACAATTTTAAATTTTCCAGGGTAATAACAACCTTGATAATTATTCCGCTAGCAATCCCCGATTTTGTAATTGGATATGCTTACAACTCGATATTTCCAAGCATCGCAGGTTTGGTCGGTGCAGTTATAGTAATGACATTAAACACTTTCCCGTTAGTGTTTTTGCCTATAAACGCAGCGATGCAACGATCTAACCACTCACTAGAATTAGTTGCAAAAACCTTCGGGTACGGTAAATTCAAAATCTTTTACAAAGTCACTCTGCCGCAGATTAAAACATCAATAACCGGTGGTTGCTTATTGGTAATAATGGTTTTGTTAAGCGAATATGGTGCCTTTGAAATTTTACGATTCAATACATTTACCACTGAAATCTTTAGCGAATATCAGATTGGCTTTAACTCACCTGGAGCAAACGCATTGTCTTTGGTCTTGGTTGTTATAGCAATGATTGTTTTATATTTTGAATACCGAATTTCCAAATCATCCAATAACCCGCTTGAAAATCTGACCAAATTCATTCCTCAAACGCCGTCGTCAAAAGTTCAACTTCTGTTTTATGCTCTCTCGCTGACGGTAATATTGACGGCGGTAGGAATTCCGCTTTATGTAATTTTTTTCTGGATAATCAACAACAATCATGCAGATGCCTTTGCCATGCCCATTGGTTCCGCGTTTTTGCATACGGTTGAATTTGCGCTATTTGCGGGAATCCTGTCTACATGCTTAGCTATTCCCGTCAGCTTTTATTCAATTAGATCGCACACGAAATTAGCTTTGATTATCGATCGATCAACCTTTCTCATTCAGTCAATGCCGTCTTTAGTCGTCGCTTTGTCAATGGTTTATTTTGCGATACGTTATCTTCATCTGCTTTATCAGTCCCCCATTTTAACCATTATTGCCTACAGCCTACTTTTCTTCCCTTTGGCTTTGGTATCTCTTAAAGGAATTTTGGTTCAAATATCTCCGACATACGAACAGGTATCAAAAACTTTAGGTTACAATTCATTTAAGACTTTCTTCAAAGTTACCTTGAGGCTTATGTTACCCGGGATCTTATCGGCATTTAGTCTGGTATTTTTGTCGACAGTAACAGAGCTTACTTTAACACTTGTTTTAGTACCAAACGGGGTAAATACGTTAGCAACTTCATTCTGGGTATTTGAAACCAACGGTTCGTATTCTCAGGCAGCCCCATTCGCATTAGTAATGGTATTGATGGCCGTAATTCCGTCTTTAGCTTTAAACAGATGGTTTGCAAAAAGTCGACAGGGTATGCCAAATACATAACAGATACAAACGGAAATTAAAGTTATGAACAATTTAACAATTAAAAATGTCTCATATGGTTACGGCGTTAACGATGTCTTAAACGGCGTTAACTTTGTGGCAAAAGAGAATCAAATCACGGCAATCTTGGGGGAGTCGGGATCAGGCAAATCAACTCTTCTTAGGATCATCGCAGGCTTACTAAAACCTTCCGCTGGCGAAATCATTTTTGGTAACAAAATTCTGTACGACCGAGACCACTATGTGCCCTGTGAAAAACGTAAATTTGGGTATGTACCTCAAGACGGCGCGTTATTTTTTAATCTCAATATCTTTAACAACGTAGTATTCGGACTAAACAAGAAAGAACGAAAAAGCCAAGAGGTCATAGAGCTTTTAGACAAGGTCGGCTTATTGGCATTTAGAAAAAGAATGCCGCATGAACTTTCTGGCGGGCAGCGCCAAAGGGTAGCATTGGCCAGAGCTCTTGCCGTTAAACCTGACCTGATCTTATTGGACGAACCCTTCTCCTCGTTGGATGCAAATCTTAGAAACGAGGTCAGATTCGAAGTTAAAAATATTCTTTCTCAATTTAATACTTCGGCAATTTTGGTAACGCACGATCAAGATGAAGCATTGTCGATTTCTGATTCAATTGCAATTCTAAAACATGGCAAATTCATAGCACAGGCCGATCCTAAGCAAATCTACTCAAGTCCGATGAGTCTTGATGTGGCAAAGTACTTTGGTCAAACCAACATTATTGACGGTATCATTACTCAAGACGGTGTCAAAACGGTCTTGGGGCTACTGCAATTTAATTCGTTAAATTTGCCAGCTGATTTGCCAGAAACGCCGAACTCCAGAATAAATGTGCTGATTAGACCGGAGCAGATTATGATAAAAGAAACAAAATCCGGCTCAAATCAATTCAAAGTTAATGATATTGAATATTTCGGTCACGATTCATTAATAGAACTTGTCCTCACCGATACAAGTGAGGAACCTCTACATTTAATAATGCGCAACTCTACGACAAATCAAATTGACCCCAATGAAATCGTTGAAATCTACATAACTGGGAAGGTATCAATTTTTAATGGACAATATTAACGAATTGCAGCAATAACAAAAAAAATTCTCTATTGTTTTTCTGCGGCTATACGATCCTGTAGAGCCACGTCTTTTCGCTTTACCTCTTCGGCTTGATCCGACCTGAATTTTTCATATTTATTATAAATTTCGTCATCATAAACACCCAAAATTCTCAATGCGAGCAGTCCAGCATTTTTAGCACCGTCAATTGCAACCGTTGCGACAGGAATGCCCTTGGGCATTTGAACCATAGACAAAAGTGAATCCAACCCGGAAGTTGATTTAGACAGAATGGGAACTCCGATTACAGGAACAGAGGTTACGGCCGCAACAACGCCCGCTAAGTGAGCGGCTCCGCCAGCGGCACAGATGATAGCTCCTATGCCGTTTTCTTTGGCAGATCTTGCATAGGCTACTGTTTCATCTGGCGTCCGGTGTGCAGACAATACCCGAACTTCAGTTTGCACGCCAAAGTCAGCTATGGTCTCCCAGGCCTGCCTCATGACATCGGCATCCGAATCACTTCCCATTAAAATTGCTATTTTTTTCATAGAAATATTTTAGCCGAATGCTTGTGACAATTTACTTCGTGCAAAGCCGCAAGTAAATGAATGGGAGTATATCTAACTTGTCGGTATAATTATTTATTCCGTAACTTCTACGAACATTTTTCACAAAGGTTGCCAACGAATATATGCCTAAATCATTGAAACGCATCAATGCTTCCCGAAAGTATTTTGGTTGGCTTGACAACCGAAATGTTTCAGTGAAACACTGAGGGTAATTGCTGAATTTAATAATATTTATTAATGCTATGATCTTTTATTGTCTTTGGTTAAATTTGTAAATTGAGCGGTTATTTAAACCTAACGAAACTTAAAACATTTTCGAAAGTGATGACAGAAGATTTTGGTTAGGAAAGCAATTCCGACTATCGAAGTCATTATTCTAAAAGACAACAATATTAATAATTACAACGAGAGCAAAATATTTACCAGATTCAGTCTAAATTGATTCTGTATATTTTTTAATAAATCGAAAATATCGACAATTAATAACGCATCAAAAAACATTTAGCAGGAGGACATTGTGAAGAAAATTTTAGTATTAGGTGGAGCTGGGGGAATAGGTCAAGTAGCTACAAAGACAGTGATTGCTTCAGATGCCTTTGAGGCAATAACTATTGCAGATTTAAATTTAGAAACCCTCGAAAAATTCAGAGCAGAATTGAACAATCCGAAAATCAGTGCCCTTCAAATTGACGCCAACGAATCTTTGGTTTCTACCATTGCAGATTTCGACATTGTAGTTAACTGCATCGGCCCGTTTTACAAATACGGACCTAAGATTCTTCAAGAAGCCATCGAGGCGGGTGTAACCTACGTGGACGTATGCGATGACTTGGATGCTACAGAAAAACAACTTTCATTTAATCAAATGGCGGTTGACAAAGGAGTATGTGCGGTCATAGGCCTAGGCAATTCACCCGGGCTTGCCAACTTACTCGTTAAATATGCGGCCGATAACTTATATGATGAGATCAAAGAAGTAGATATCATGCATATTCATGGGGGAGAAAGCTTTGAAGGCGGTGCAGTAATTAAACACAGAATTCATGCGATGGTAAACGACGTACCGGTTTTCGATCAAAGTCAATTTAAAATGGTCAGGCTGTTGGAATCAAGCGGACAGGAATACGTCGAAAACTGTGAATTTAAAGATGTTGGAACTTACCCCGTATTTCCTTACCCGCACCCTGAAACCATAACACTCCCAAAAGAGTTTCCTTCTTTAATTAAGGTGACCAACCGAGGTGTCGTGTTTCCGTTCGAATACTTTGAATTTACTATGGAAACAGTTCGCCAGGGTTTGGCGAACATGTCTGATCCGACACAAATGGACAAGGATATAGACGACTGGACGAATTCAATTCTTAGTTCCAGAGCGGGTTTCCTAAAAGACCACAACGTCACCACCCCTAAAGGTTGTCTTAAGGTTGCCACTAAAGGCGAAAAAAACGGCGAAAGCTACCAGTATATATTTTCTGTATCGTCGGATTCGGAGGGTGCCGGGGCCGGAACAGGTATCCCCGCCGGGATCGGGGCCGTATTACTTTCAGAACAAAATGCGCGCAAACATGGTGTATTTGCCCCTGAATCTATTATTGATCCGATGACGGCTCTGGAACTCGCCAGCAAAATTATTCCAAAATTAAATATTTCCGTAGGCTCTTCTTCAGGTTCGTCGCTTCCCGTCAATATCACCGAAATATCACCGGACGGCACCGTTACAGATATTGCGCTTTAGGTGTTTATCATATCAGGCCAGGTAATTTAAACGGGATTCCATCAAGATCACGCCTTAATTTTATTAACGAGACATTGAGAAGTCTAAACTAAGACAATTTTCATCGTTTAACGTTGGCTAGAGTTAACTATTCTACGCGAACATTTAGCCAAAACTATACCCACGGCCGCTCCTGCTATAACATCGGTAGGATAATGATCGTTAACGACTATTCTCGACAGGCCTATCAAAAAAGCCAGCAATTTCAGCCGTCCTTTGAATTCCCCCAAATCGTCCATCAAATATGCTGCCGAAAATGCCGCAACCGTGTGACCCGACGGGAATGACATCGAACCAGGCTGGCGCAACCATCTGGCTCTTTGAGACGGTATGCAGTCCGCCTTTTCGATTCCACAGCTAACGTTGGATTGACTGCTACCCTGATTGGGTCTCGGTCTGCTGACGATACTCTTTAAAGCCCAACTGGCAAATATCGAGCCAAAGCCGCTAATTGCCATCACCTTCGTTATCTTTACTAATAATTTTGGCTGTCGAACCAAAACACCGCTCCCAATCAGCACCCATATCAGACCGTAATCGCCCAACAACGAAAGCGATTCTGATAAGACATAGACCGAATCAATTTTACGCAAATGCCCGATTTTCAATTCGATGTTTTTGTCCACAAAATCGATCAATTTGTGCACAGTCGACGATATTTCATCCCCAGTATTCGTATCGTTCATGGATTTAGATCCTTAAAGGTCCTCAAGATCTCTTATTGGGGAACCATCGCTTTTTGTCAATTCGGATAGTGCCAGGTCTGGATTACCACCATTTACCGGACAATAATTTGCAAAAAAACACCATTGGCACTTATATGACGGATTCGGCCTAAAATCATCTCTAACACACGCTCTTTCAATGGCCGACCACACGGCCTGAGTCCTCTTTAAATAACGTTTAATTTTATCTTCGTTAATTGAAGAAGTAATGGTTACGCCGTCAGCGAGATAAAGAAGCTTAACCTGTTTTGGAATAAAGTTTAAAACCGAATAGCATAGAACCCCATAAAAATTGACACCGGTAAGTCTTGAACTTTCCAACTCAACCGATGGAGACTTACCTGTCTTGTAGTCCACAACTACAAATTCATTATCGCCGACAATATCCAATCGGTCTATTATCCCTCGCAAATGAACGTCGTCCAATGTCGTTTCGAGTTGAAGTTCGACCCCAACGGCGCTTACAGATTTGGGATCTTCCATCTTAAGATAATTTTCCAACAGTAGGCTGGCCTCGTTTTTAAGTAAAGTCAACTCTTCTTCATTTAAACTAAGTTTAATCAAATCATGACTTGATTTAAACTTTTCAAATACCTCTTCAAAAATTCTAAAAAGACTTTCGGAGGATCGCTCAGATAAATTAGATTGCCCATAAAATATTTGCAATACCTCGTGGACCATTATTCCTTTTAAGGTTACGTAGGTTGCCGGCGGACTTATATGATCTATTACTGAAAATTTGAATGCCAAAGGACAGTCGGTAAATGCAGTTACTTTCGAAGGTGACAGTGAGCTGGGAAGATCTAAAGCCATATATAAAGATTAGACGCTATATGCTACATATTTCCGTTATTTTTATACTATAAATGAATTATGCATAATTTAATTATCCACTACAGCTACTTCGGTCTTCTATTCGTGACAATCCTTGAATCGGCTTGCATACCTATTCCTTCGGAAATAACCCTAACCGTAGCGGGATCACTGGCAGCCCCTGGAGCGGGAAGCCATCTAAATATCATCGCAGTAATTATAGTTGCGGCTGTCGGAGAATTGCTCGGAGGATTCATTGCCTGGGGGGTAGGCAGAACCGGCGGACGCGCGGCGGTATTAAAATTTGGCAAATACGTTATGCTGGACGTAAAAGATCTTGAAAGAGCCGAAGCCTACTTCCAAAAAAGAGGGAAGATAACCGTACTTTTAGGAAGAATACTACCGGTGGTCAGAACATTTATCTCGCTACCGGCAGGAACCGGCGAAATGGGTCCCGTTCAGTTTGGGCTGTTTACTATTGTAGGAAGTGGAATTTGGTGTACAGCGCTGGGTCTTATAGGTTACTTTTTGGGGAATCAATTGCACCTGGTTAACACCATAGACGCAGTGCTCGGCAACGTCGGATATTTGATAGCTGCAGTTGCAGTGGTTGTAATTGGCTTGTTTGTAATCCATAGAACAAAACTTAAGAAACATCAAAAAGAAGCCGCACAGAGCGAATAGGCTCGCATTGGCAGATTAGCCAAAGTTGCCGTGTTTGCCCTGACCTTTTACGAAACTGCTTGCACCTGTAACTGTCTCTCCGCTCATAATTACTTTTAAACCGCGGTTTACCTCATTGGTCATTGCTTCCGTTTCTGTCATGCCCCATTGCTCCAAGGAGCTTAAGCGATCCGAGCGCATGCAAAGTTGTGGAAATTCGCTCAGCTCAGCGGCTAAATTAATTGCTGTTTGCAATGCCTGACCTGTTTCGCAGACTCGATTAGCCAGCCCAAAGTCATAAGCTTCGGCGGCATCAACCCCCCTACCCGTTAAAATCATATCCATTGCCCTGGATTGGCCAATTAACCTTGGTAGCCTTATTGTTCCCAAATCAATTAAAGGGACGCCGAACCTTCTGCAGAAAACTCCGAAAACGGCGGATTCTGAAGCAATCCGTAAGTCACACCACAAAGCAAGCTCCAAGCCGCCTGCTACCGCATAACCTTCCACTGCTGCAATCGTAGGTTTCCCGAGTCGTAATCTGGTAATTCCAAGCGGACCATAACCGTCAGTCGTTACTTTGTTACCCAGGCCTTGAGATATTGCCTTTAAATCTGCTCCGGCACAGAAGTTACCGCCGGCTCCAGTTAAGATTGCTACTTTTAATGAATCATCTGATTCAAAATCTTCGAATGCGTCAACCAACAGATCGGCCACCTCTTTGTCAACGCAATTCCTTTGAGATGCTCGATTAATGGTTACGATTCTTGAAGTTGCTATATCTTCAACCAAAACTTTTTCTTCTGACATAATTTAATCTCCGACGACTGTTACAAAATTTGCTTATTAAGTAAGTTCCAAAAGTATGTCTTTAAATTTCTTTTCGGCTGCTTGTCTCCTTAAAGGCCCGTATTCTGTAAGCACTTCTTTCTTTTCGTAATTTTTCAATACCTGACGCGCGACTGTAACTTTATGAACCTCATCTGCGCCGTCATATATCCGTGCCGCTCTGGCATATCTATACATAGCTTCCAAGGGTAAGTCACTTGAAAAGCCCAAAGCACCGCAAGCCTGGATTGCTCGGTCTATAACATTAAACAAAACTTTGGCCCCATAAAACTTAATTGCCGATATGTCTATACGGGAAGCTTTATTACCGTAGGTATCCATTTTCCATGCCGCCTGCAGCGTCATCAACTTTGCTGCCGTAAGTTCGGCATAAGATTCGGCAATCCAATTTTGAACAGTCTGTTTTTCGGCCAAATAACTTTCGTGCATAAATCTACTTAAAGATTGCTCGCACAAAATATCAAAAGCTCGGTTCGCCTGACCGATCCACCGCATGGCATGATGAATCCTCCCAGGACCAAGTCGTTCCTGAGCCAACCTGAATCCATGGCCTTCGAATCCTATCAAATTCTCTACGGGAACTCTGACATCAATATAAGTTATCTCCGAGTGCCCGCCAAAATTTCCAAATTCCACATGGGGTTCACCCATCGTCGGCACGTCACGAATTACTTTCACACCAGGCGTATCGGCCGGTACAAGAATCATCGAACACCCCTGGTACGGATGAACATCTGGATTGGTTACGGCCATTACAACCAGAAAATCTGCAATGGATCCATTTGTAGTAAACCACTTGTGACCATTTATCACCCATTCGTCCCCGTCTTTGATTGCTCGAGTTCTAATCAATTTAGGATCGCTCCCCGCCACCTCCGGTTCAGTCATTGAAAATCCGCTGTGTTTTTGGCCGCTTAACAACGGATTTAACCATTTTTCACGCTGGTCTTCTCTACCAGTTTCGTTTATCCCTATAGCTATCAATTCGGCATTTCCTGAATCGGGTGCATTGTTTCCGAATACCAAAGGTGAAATATGACACCTCCCCAATATTTCGTGCATCAAACCAAGCTTTAGTTGTCCAAAACCCTGACCGCCTAAATCTTCGGAAAGGTGAGCCGCAAAGAGACCTTTTTGTTTGACGATTTCCTGCAGGGGTTTAACAACCTTAACCAAGGTATCGTATTCCAAACCAAGGACCTCTAAAGGCTCGATCTCCTCTTTACAAAATTGTCGCATCCACTGCAACTTATCTTCAAATTCGGGTTCAGTAGAAAAGTCCCATGCCATCTTATTTCTCCTTAAACGATTGGATTATTAATTCTTTCTAATCAAATCGATAACTCAACTTTTAATTTAACACATAGAACAGAAAGAAGTAATTTAGTTTCAGCTTCAAATTAAAAATAGACGACCTATGGTAAATATTGAAAAATAAATATTAAATGAAATCTTAAAAGTTTAGACAAAAACGCATTTCATTGTCATATCCGAACAGTGCACTCTGTCAGTGCACTCTGTCTAATTCGTTTTAGTCCTAGTCAAATATCGAACCGTCATCTGGCGGCGAACATCAACGACACGACAATAATTATTTTTAAAATAGATTTCTATATTTTTTCAATACTTGTTGCACGCCGGTGGGCATCCGTCTGTAAAAAGCTCTGACTAACCTGAAAGCGATGGCACGAGTTTTGCTTGACCCCGCGGGAACAAAATTCAACTCCATCGATTCGATGCCACTAAGCCTTTGTCTCAGTTTGTCTTCGACTTTGACATCACCCAAGCTGTCCATCAGAGCTCTGTGAAAAACTGCAACAGTATTGGTCCATTTCCAACTTTTATCTTCATCTTTGCTTTGGGATAAAAGAAGCTTAGGCAACTGTGGGTTTAGATCCTTTTTGCGGAAATCTGCCACAAATTCACTCAACTCTTCAAAATCTTTTACCATATGAATATTCTCAATAGACGATTTAACATTCGACATTTGGCTCATATGTCCGATTACTTCTTTAAATACTTCCAATTCAAAAATAACAATATGTTTATTATGCGCAATCGATTCCATTAATGGGAAGCCAAAACCCTCATAATTGGTCGGAAAGATTATAAGATCGGCCTGTTCGTATAAATTTGCGACGTCGGCATCGGACAACTGCCCGCTAACATGTTTTACTACGCTAGACGAACTCCCAATACTTGAATTTTCCAAGCCAGCTCCAAGTTCCAATATGCTGATATCTTTAAAAGAATTGGAAAGCAAAGCCGAAACTTTGCCAGCTCGCTTGTGAAAAAATTTGTTACCGACGATTAAAATTTGCAGCCGTGCCCTAGGGGCATTATCGTCAACTGACGAAATACTCTGTTTATCCGGAATCTGTGATGTCGAATTAACCGGCTTAATATATTCGTCGATATCGCACGACGGCATTGCCACGTAATCAAACTCCTTAAATTTACGATCAAACCTAAAGTAAAAATTTGACATGGAATATTCGGTCAAAAACACCAAGGAATTAGCGTTTTGGGCGATAAATCTCCAATACAATTCAATTTCGGGAGTCTGATTCCTCAAATAAAGACAATCATATGCTATGTTGTCTAAGAAGTAGTAGATATTAATCGCCGCTAACTTATTTGCTAAGAAGTCATCTTGGACCAGAAACGGTTGACTAAAGTATATTCGCGCCCAAAATACTTGATCTGCGAGCGAGCGATGACTAATAAGGTCAACTACGTTAAATTTGTTTCTCAAGTAACCCAATCCGTGGTAACTTTCAACATGATTACCAATCAAAATGGTAATATCAAAATGCTCGCTCCACTGATCTGATTCATAGATGGACTTCAACAG
>DAHXLF010000037.1 GCA_027371755.1 Acidimicrobiales bacterium | reverse complement strand
GTTCCCGGGGCCGATATCACCAATTTAAATTTTGTTACCGAAAGCGGAGATATCGACTCATTTATATTCAAACTTCCAATCGTAAAGGTGTGCGGACCCGAATCTTGATTATTGATAATCACCGTGACCGAACTTCCAGCTTTTACGGTAAATAGATTGGAACTTCCAACACCGTTTGGCCCTACAAATGCCGGTTCGGAGCCTTCGGGGGTATTTATGGCTTTTATGGTAATTTTGACGGTCAAACTTGGTCCAGTGGCTGCAACGGTAGTGGTTGACCACGGCGCATTGCCAGTTGCCTGCATCCCCTGTGAAACCATCGGATAGCCTCCGCTTGAACAGCTCGCCATAGCTATTCCCATAGTCAACATAGCTAAAATAAACAATATTTTTTTAAGCATTTAACATTACCTTTCCATTTTTGGATATTCTGTTGACGACAAATATTAAGACGCTGAACATTAATATCCATACGAGTGCCAACAAAGTCAATATGCCGCGTACCAACCATTTACCCACTTGAGTCATGGGTCGCTGATAGTTAATCTCGCTTTCGGGGAATCCGCTCGGGTCTTTAAGCACATCAAAAACTGTTGTTGACGAACCCACGACAGTATCATTACCGTTGGTGAGCGCTACCAACTCCACCTTAAAAGTTTCGTTTCCGGTCCATGTCGGTTCATAAGTTACCTCGCTGGTTGCGTTTTGATTTAACGACGGAACCGAGACATTTGTCGAGCCGATCTGGATCCATCCTTTGGCGGCAAACTCCGTCTCTTGCACAAAGTAATTAGCTTTATAACTTCCGTTTGACAATGCGGTATTTGGAAACACTGCATTAGAAAACGTCGAAGACAGTGACAAAGCTGTTGACTTAGGTGCTTTTAACGAAACGGTCAGCGAAGACCCGCTCGAGCTAACCGAAGCCGCTTGTGCGGCTGCAGTAATTAGACTCGCAACCAAACCGGTTAGCAACAATGTACACAATATTAAATTAAAAAACAATTTCTTCATCTTTACTTACCTTCCGTTTCGCTTGCTGTTAGGCTCTTAGATGCCTTAGGGGCCGTAACTTCTAATCCCGTATATTTTGCCAATATCTTGGCCAATACCTGAGTGTGAGCGGATACCTGTTCAACTGATCCCAACTCACCGGCTTCTTCCATCTCTTCAATTGAGAAAAGTGGAATAAATCTGAACATGATCATCAATAAGAATGGGATCGCGGCGACCCCGGCTAATGTAATCGTAATAGAAACCCATGTGAAATGGTATGAGCCCCACGCACCTGCAATCAGAGGTTGAGTCGCTGCCGGTAAAACAATAACCAATCTTTTGACCCACAATGAAATCACCACAAAAACCGATGCTACCGTTATACCGGTTGCATTTCTTGTCTTTTTAAAGGCCACTACAAATATCGGTAAGAGTTCTCCCGCAAAAACATAGAACCAAAATGCCGGCGCATAACTTCCGGTAACTGTTTGTTTAATCCAGCCCGTAGTAATTCCGGTATAACCTTCGGTAACTAAATCCGCAAAAGTTAAATACAGATATACCAACCCCAAAGCTACCATCAAATAACCCAAACGGACGAAATGACGATCGGTAATAAATCTCTGAAGTTTGTATCCCTTTCTGAATCCGGCTACCACCAAGACCACCATTGCAGTACCCGAATAGAGTGCGGCTATAACGAAATACGGTGGAAATACGGTTTCCATCCATCCAGGTCTACTTGTTAAGGCAAAAGCCCATGACAAAACAGAGTGAACCGATACCGCAAGCGGTATTATCAGTAAAGATATGATTGTCAGTCCCCGGTGTAAAGCCTTTTTTTGCTTTTCTGTACCCAACCAATTAAATGACAAAGAAGAATATAAAAACTTTTGCCATAACTTTTTCTTGTCGCCCAACATTTTGCTGACTACTGCCATATCTGGTATCAGGGGCAGATAGAAAAATATCATAGTCGCCACCGTATAGGTCAATATGGCCATAAAATCCCAAAATAGCGGGGATGAAAAGTTAGGATAAATAACTATATTTAAAAATCTGTCAGGACGACCCAAATGAGGGAAAATGAAAGTCCCACCGATTATCACGGTAACAAGGGCCATCGCTTCGGCTAATCTGGTCAGAGGAGCCCGCCACGACTGTCCGGTCAACCTCAAGATCGCAGAAGTAACTGCGCCGCCGTAACTTACACCGATGAAAGTTATAACATCGGCAATGTATACGGCCCAAAATGCACGGTCGTTATACCCCGCCGAAGCCAGTCCGTGCTTAAGCTGATATATCCATGCGATAACGCCGGCTACTATGACCAGGCCGAGCAATGTTATTGCTATCCACCAAGCCTTACCGGGTTTATTTCGCATTGACCGCATTGCCGACTCCGTAACGTCATTTACCCAAGTTTCGTCCGCATTGGAATCGACAATATCTCTTTGGTCAGATTCAATTTTATTATCCATTACTACCATAAATTTCAACTCCTAATTTGATTTAACTTGCCTGGTCATCGTTATCTAGATTTTGACCGTGTCCCATTATGTACCAGACTCTGGGGTGCGTATTTTGTGATGTTTTAAACGTAACTGCATCGTTGTCGTATAGAAATTCCGAGAGCTTAATGGTATTCCCCATTGAATTGACCCCTACATCGGTTTTCATGTCTCCGTTGTATATGGAACCCATAGGACAGCCAGCCGCACACTCCGACAGTAGACCGTCATTTAAGTTACCTACGCAAAACGTACACTTACCTACGGTGCCCAACCGTTGAGGTACGGGCATTTCCGGCGTTGGCTTTATTGGCATCGACGGATACTCGACACCGGCATTCCAGTTAAAATACCGTGCCTGATAAGGACAGGCTGCCATGCACATTCTGCATCCGATGCATCTACCTTGGTTAACCAAGACAACTCCTTGATTCGTCCTAAACGTGGCATGAACAGGGCAGACGTGCAAACAGGGCGGGTTTTCGCATTGCATACAGGGTCGGGGCATTGAATAAGTTCTGCCTATCGTATCGGTCATCGTAAATACGTCAATCCACGTTTGATCTTCGGTAAGATAATGTGCCTTTTGACAGGCTGCAGTACAGGACTTGCATCCATTGCAACTTCTAAGATCAATTACCATGGCCCATTGATGGTCAGGGGGGGAAGCAGTATTTGCCATCGAAGCAGCCGACGAACCCGATACGCCGCTTGTACCTTTCCATCCGTTTGGAGCCGAGTTGGTCGAAGCGTAAGCTTTGTATGTTACCATTTCCACGGTGCCAGCCGCCGTAGCTGCGCCGACTATTTTGAGGAAATTTCTTCTGTTGACTTTACTCTCAGACATTATTTAACCTCCACATTGCCTTCCATCCAAACGGATGTATCCATCGCGCCCCCCATTCCTGTGGATCCGCTTCCACAAGGTGCAGCACAGATCCAGTGGAATACTCCGGTGGTGCTTACGGAAAACACGAAGACGACCACTGCGGGCTGACTTTCAGAGACAGCCGCCGGAATGGGCACATTAATCAATAAACCGGGAACAGTAAAGGTGTGCGACACATCATTTGGATTTATTGACGTTACCTTTTTCCCGTTGACGGTCTCATATCCACCCGTGACCAAACCGTAAGTCGGATCGGATCCCCAAACCTTGCTCCAAGGAGATGAAGGAGGCAGAGGTGCAGTTCCGTCGTCATGATTGATAATGGTTAATTTGATTATTGAATTTTCGGGTAATGAAAAATTTGCCGGTACATATCTCGGCCATCCGGGCTTTTTATCCATTCTCCCGGTTTCAATAGTTAATGTCTGATTGTACACCTTGGCACCAACCAATATTCCGTTTGAATTAACTGTCGGTTTTATTGAAGTGGAATTTGCCGAAGATGAACAGCTTGCAAGTATGATCGTTACGGCTATGAAAATCATAGCCGTAACGATATTTTTAATTGTTTTTGATAAGTTAGCTGACAACGAACGAACCCTCCATCCAGTTGGTTGTTTGCATAGCACCTTCCATACCGGTTGAACCACTCCCGCAAGGAGCATAGCAATGCCATACATAAGTACCTTTCTTGGAAGTCTTGAATTTAAAGATCACGGTAGTAGTGGTCTGACCGCTTGCCACCGCCGGGATCACCGCATTTATACCGATAGCCGGCACTGTAAAGGTGTGAGCTACATTGGCATTGGGCACCGATGTTACAGACGAACCGTCGATAGTTTCAGTCCCACCTTGGACATTTGCATACTGAGTCATCCCCGTAAGCAAAGGAGCGGCACCGTCATCGTAGCTTACGATTTTTAAGGTAACCTCGGCGTTGGCAGGAATCGTCACCGAAGAAGGAACGAATTTTGGCCATCCAGATTTACCGTCCATCTTTCCAGTTTCAAGGGTTAAGTTCACGGTAACGGGTTTGGCTGAGGCCGTAGATTGCGAACCCGACGAAGACGCATTAGTACTGTTGGAAGAACATGCATTTAAAGCAACGCCGAATATTGCCAAAATCCCAACCGTAAAAAGAACTTTTAAAAATCGAAATCTGGAAGATTTCTCGATTAGATTCTTTTTAGTCGATATCGGCGATACCCGTTTGGAACCGGTTTTTTTATCGACAAATGATTGTTGAAGTTTCATTATTTCACCTCTCTGGTTATAAGTTGAATACCTATGTGAAATCTTAAAAACTTCAACGATAATTTAAAAGCCGAACTATACGTAAAATCGCACAAAAATATACGCAATTTACTACCGTAAAATTACGTATTTATTGCAGACATCCGTGCATTATTTACTTCCAACCGAGCGAAAAAGATGACGCCAAAAAGCGAATTAGGCAAATAACTTGTTGATACTGGCAATTTTAAGAGTGAATCCAACCAAAAGTCATTAACGCAGGCTTAAGAAAAACCCAAAACTCACTGTCAAAATTCATTCTACGAAACCGGCGGTAATCGGGATCAATACCGATACCGTAGTTCCATCTTTTTGCGTGCTCATTATACTAAAAGTACCTCCGAGTAAACTTACTCTTTCTCTTATACCTTTAATTCCCAAGTGCTTTGCATCAATCGGCTTATTAACTTCAAATCCATTGCCGTTATCGGAGACTACAAGACTTACGGTGGAATTCGTAAAGGTTAGTTTTACCAACACATTATCAGCGCCCGAATGAACAATTGCGTTTTGAAGGCTTTCCTGACAAATTCTATAAAGCGCAAGTTCGGTGTCGAGCTTGAGCCTTCTTTGTGTACCTTTTATATCTAAATTTATCGTCCCTGAATAGTCCTGTTCCAAATCGGCTATAAGGCCATTTACGGTGGCCGACAACCCTAAGTGTTCGAGGGACGGCGGTCGCAGCCCCTGTGCGATCGAACGAATGGAACGTGCAACCCGTAATAACTCCGACTTTACTTTATCAAGCGTCGTTCTGTTTTCTTGGTCGGCTATACCGGTGTCGTCCATCAAAATCGAATCAATCTGCCGAGAAGAATGAATTATAGCTTGAAGCGGATCGTCATGGAGCTCTCTTGATATTCTTAGCCTCTCGTCTTCTTGTGCGTTTAACAGGGAACTGGCAAAAGCTTTAACATCTCTAAAAGCTCTTCTTTCTTCAGTAATGTCCTGCAGTAACAACTGCGTGACATAAGCGTCACCTTCTTTAACCGAACTAATTAAACATCTAAATTCCGTAGATTTCCCGTCAACCTCCAATTCCACGGAGATCGGATTCTCCCCTTTAAACACTTTCGATATTGACATTTTACAAATATCGGAAAACGTCAGATCTAATACATTATTTTTAAAGACACCCCATGCCGCTGGATTGGCGTTCACTACTTTACCGTCTTCGTCAAACAATAAAATTGGAGCTCTGGTAGTGGCAAATAGATGCCTAAAGCGCGCTTCGCTTATTTTGAGTTGCTCTTCTGTAGCTTTGACCCTGTTTTTTGCCAATTGCTCGCGCTCGATGCGTTCGCCGGTAATTATTCCCACCGCATTCACTACCACGATGCCCACCGCCGCAAATTCGAGAGAAACCGAGTTATGAGAAATAAAAATATCAGGTATCCACAACAGAGTAGACCATAGTGAAGTGGCCGCCGATCCATGAAGCCCATATTCTGTGGCCGCATAGCTTACCGGCAACAGCAAGATAAACACAGGGATTGAAGACAAGGCCGGTTGTGTCAAAATTTTCTGATAATCCAGCCAATAATGAATTACCGTAATTATCAGAACGGTAGACTGCACAACCCAAAATTTTTGGTCTTGTAGTGGAGGCTTTAAAGCACGTTTGAAAACCTCGCCGGCTTTTATTTTATATAAAGTCTGCGAAGGCACAGTATACAAACCTTAATCGACACCCAAACTATCCGTAGGTTCGATTACATGATTTTGTACCGCCCAAATTGCAGCTTCTGTTCGGGACTGCACGTTCAGCTTGGCCAAAACGTTACTCACATAGCCTTCAACCGTTCTTATTCCTAAATTTAATTCGCGTGCGGCCTGTTTGTTGGACAAACCTTTGGCCAGACACCGCAAAACGTCAATCTCGCGTGTAGTTAAATCAATTGCTGCTTTATGTTCTGTTTGCCATCGTTTTCGTAATCGCTTGGCTATTTCGTCGTCGACTACTGTCGCTCCAGAGAACACTGACCTTATTGCGTTGATGAGTTCGTCGCTTCCAGCGGTCTTTAAGATATACCCTTTTGCTCCAGCCTCCAAAGCGGCCACAATATATGCGTAATCATCATATGCCGAAACCACGAGACATTTGGACTCAGACGAAATAGTTTTGGCGGACTTGATAACTTCAATCCCGCCGCCACCGGGAATTTGAATATCTACAAGCACCACATCGGGTTTGGATTCTTTGATAACTTCAATTGCTTGAGTACATTCCGTCGCTTCACCGACTACTCGTATATCGTCTATCTTTGAGAAGATCTCCTTCATGCCTGCCCTGACAAGCGAATGGTCTTCGACGACTACGACACTAATTATTCTGTTCTGGGACTGGAGGTTATCGGACACGGAGTCATTTTAAATTAAAAGATGCTACAATCTAATTTAGTGCTTTAATACCGACCTCATAAACTCTGTCGGATTGCGCCGGTTGCCACTGCATAGGAGTATAAACCAAATGGCCGTAACCGGTTACGAAATGAAGCCACTTAACCGGACCGGGTTCGACAAAGGTCATATCTTTCCAATTTTCAAAAAGTTGCGGTTCCCACGATGCATAGACTATGACCTGTTTTGGCCTGACCGACGGCGATAACTTAACTTCTATCTGAAGCTCTCCGTAATCATTAAAAATAACCGCTTTCGCACCGTCCGATATTCCGAGTTCATCCGCATCTATAGGATTCAAATGGGCAACTGGTTTTCCTCTGGTTGTTTCCAATAAGATTTCGCTTGTGGTATTTGTGGCATGAATAGACCATCTGGGATGGCCTCCTGTGACCCTGAAGGGATAGTCGCCTGCCATTTTAGGGGTAGGTTTATAGCATGGCAAATTTTCACCCGAGTCTATGAACCATTCATGGTCGATATAGAACTGCGCCCTGCCTGTCAGAGTCTCAAAAATAACACCTTTGGTTAAATGATTTTCATAAGCCACAAACGGTTCATCCGGCTTTAATGTATTGGATGCGATAAATTCAAGTGCGTCGGGAAGTTTAACCGGCTTTACGAACCCTTTCTGTCTTAAGTCATAAAGACTCGTACCGGATTCAATATTTCCCGTTAAAGCCGAATCCCTTAAGATCTCGTCTAAGGCCGCTTCGTCACTTCTTTCTTCTAAAGATGTGAGCGCTTTTTGAATATCGCTATAAGGTTTAACAACACCTGCTGTAGTTGTGAAAGAATCCAAATTTCGTTCTTTGGCTCTTCTGGCTACTGCTTTGGCGAGTGAATCAAAGACCTCCCATTCGCTTGGGACACCGTTTGGTGCGTCAAATGCTTTATCTGAAAATGATCTTTCAAACGAATGCGAATTAGCGGCGTGCATTTCGATCCGTTCACCTTCGCAGGATATCGGTAAAATAACGTCCGAATACATTCCAGTAGTATTCATTCTAAAATCAACAGTAACCGCCAAATCCAAATCCTTATATAAAGATTCCAACAAGTTACGCTGCCCCCCTCTAGTTCTTCTTAGTATATTAGTTCCGGCAACCAGCATAACTTTGGTTTTGCCATGGTTTGCGGGTCTAACCAATCCATCCCACCATCCATTGGCTTCGGCTTCGTTAACGATCTCCCCTAATGTCTTAGGAGAATCGCCGTACGCTTTTTTATCCCAGTCTTCTTTAAACCCGCCGTTATGATAAAAATACAAAGCAGGCGGAACCACGTTGGTTAAAGACGCTCCCATCCTCATTAATTCCACATATGCCTTACCGGGACTAGTTGCTTCATTTTCGTCCTGCAGCATTTGCAGTAAAGCCTCTACGGCTTCAATGGCTTCTTCGCCCGCTTGGACTCCTTCTCCGGTTTTAAACATTGAAAGTACTTCGCCTTCTAAGAGCGCTATGATATACGTGTCCAAACCCGTACCCGGCTTTCCCCAATTCCCGGTCAATGCCAAAAGTAAGTCCATGCTGCGCTCCATCAAATCTCCATGATAGTGTTTGCAACTTCCCAACCCATTTGACACTTTAGTTTTATGTCCGGCAACCAAATTAGCAAACCTAATCAGAACATCTTTACTGATCTGACAAATTTCATAGACGGATTCGGGGGTATATAAACTCAGTCGTTCTTTTAGAAGATTGAACACCGTTGTTACATTAACCGTGGTACCGTCAAGTAATTTTACGTCACTCTGAGCCTCCAGCAAGAAATCACTCGGCTCAAAAGGCGAATCGAGCTTTGAAGCGTCAATTAATGTTACGCCATCCTGAGTTATCCCATAGAACCTATCTTCTTTGCCATTTTGGACCATATCCGATTGTCGCAGAAATCTCTTTGTTTTTGTATCTACCAATAGCGTTAAGTCGGTTTGAGAGGCAACAAAATTACTGTCAAAGAGGTTATTTTGTATCAAATAATTACAAACCCCCAATAAGAATTGGGCATCCGTACCCGGAACTATAGGCACATATAAATCCGAATGCATACTGGATGGGCTGTAGTCGGGAGCTACTGTAATAATATTGGCACCTCTGTAGCGAGCTTCCGTTAGATAGTGAAAAAATGGAATTCTGGTAAATGCGGGGTTTCCGTTCCAAATAATTACGGTTTCCGCACGAAAGGTATCATCTGCGCTAGATCCTCCCAACAAGTTTCCAAATGTTAACCAATGCCCCGCATGGACATCGCTGACGGATGAATTAGGATCGATGTGAATTGCCCCAAGCGACATTGCCAATTTATTTCTGGCCACCGATGCCAAGACTCCGCATTCGGCCCCGCTTTCCAATAATATCGAATCGGTTCCATATTTTTCAATTGAATCTATAATCGCGTCGGCAACCAAATCGTATGCTTGTTGGTACCCGATCTCTTCAAAATTTCCGCTGCCACGTTCGCCGACGCGCTTAAGCGGTTTTGTAATTCTGTCTTTTGAAGTCAGCTGCTTTTGCCATGCAGCGCCTTTTTGACAGCCAAGCGGGTTCATATCGGGAATTCCCTCGAAACCCGGGATGACACCGGCTACCTCTTCAAACACAGCTCCGTCGGAATTACTGTAAAGTTTGTAGGGACAGTTGGCAAGACAGTTTCCGCAATGCGAAGACCAAGTAGCCTTCTCCCAGCTAAAACGAGATCTATAATCATTCTCACTCAATCTAGCGTTAACTTTTGATAATTCGCCGGTTGTCATTTGATCTCCTTATCTAGTAAACCAAGTTAGTTAAAGTACTCCGCCACTTTTTATCGCCTTTGACTTTCGTAAGAGTTTCTTGGCTGTTGCATCGTCTGTCGTAAGCAACTTTAATAACTTTAACTACTAAAATACAAATCGTAATTAAGACCAACAAAGCCAAAATTTGTCTCATGTTTTTTAATGCAAATATATTAGGTGACAATCTTTGTCGGTTTATTACTGACGGATTATCGTTAACATTTAATTCATATGCTTCATGCTTTTCATAAAACGATTTTGGAACTGACAAAACAAATCCAGTACCTAAAACCAATGAAGCATTTTTCGCATAGGGCGGGCAGATATGAACGCTCATGTCTTTATTTAAAAATGATTTAATCGGAGAGACCTGTCCGCTTGCAACTTTTGCAAATAATTTCCAATCGGAGCTTATTAACGGAACATCAGTTTTCAATCCATCTTCAATCTCAACGACACCGTTTGCAAAGTTCAGACTCACAGCCCGATTCCTGTCGGCCGTATTCAAGGCCACGGTGCCATTTAATCTATCCATGACCTTGGCTCTGGTCTTAAATGAACCTATATTTTCCACAAGCAAATCTCGAATCATGAAAGCCAAACCGGAGGCTTCATCTTCGTCGCAGATTATTACTTTGGATAATTCCGAGCTCACACTTCGCGCCACCAACGTTCAATTCCAAGATCTTCGGCTATAACCGATAATGCATTATATGCGGGACCAAAAGTGATAAAACCGTGAGGATGTTGAGTCGAGCCGGCCATGTAAAGATCTTTAATAGGTGTTCTGTACCCTCCGAGTTCGGAAGTGGGTCGTTGGTCAAGCATATTAGAAAGTGTAATTTGACCCATCATCCAATCTCCTCTTACCATATTAGGCAGCTTCGCCGTGATGTCATGAGGACTGTAGGTTGCCCACTTCAAGATTGCTTCATCCTTTAGATTAGGTGCAAATTTAGCCCAAGCATCAATACACTTCTGCCCATAGATCCCACTTATTTCATCCCATGCCGCCGGACCGTCACTACCTATTTCATATGGGGCAAATTGCCTGATCAATCCCGTATAGCAACCGTCAGGTGCATCCGTGGGATCATATAGGGAATTCACCGCAACATTTGGACGCGGGTCGGGAAGACCGTTTTTAGCAATGACATCCCAATCATCATTCAATGCTTCAAGTGAATCATATCCCAAATTAACAACCCATGCTTTGTTTACGTCGGGTTCGAATTCGGCTGCGATATAGTTTGGTGCCTGACTCATTGCAAGATGAACGCTAAAGAGCGACCAGCTTTGGTGAAGGATTTCGTTCTGTACTTTGTTTACAAATTCGGGCTCCAGCAAGTCATCATCACTTTTTTTACGATCGATAAACTCCAAGAAAGTCTGCTCAACCGAAACTGTGGAAACCACGCATTTGTTTGCTTTAAGTTCGGTTCCGTCCTGAAGCTTGACTCCCACGGCTTTCTTGTTTTCAACGACTATTCCGTCAACTCGAGCATCTGTTATTAAAACTCCACCGTGGTTTGCCAAGTCCCTCCACAGTGCGTGGGCCAACCGATGAGATCCACCAATCGATAGATGCCAGTTGTTGATTTTACCAACCAGTAGAGGGAAACCGATTGCCAAGCCTTCAATATTGTTCCCGTAACCGCACACGGCGCCGTGAAAAGCCAAGTGGGCTTTAATTTTAGAGTTTTCAAAGTGTTCGTCCAAAAACTGGTTGATTGTCTCCTTGCGAAGCTTAACCGACAGAAACTGACTTCTGTTACCCACCTTAAAAACCGACAGAGCCTTGGTGAGCTCTTTAACGGACATTGGAGGTTCAAACATTAGAGTACCCAGCAATAAATCTACATAACCGTGAGCCTCTTTGTATAATCTTAAAAATGTCTCCGCGTCCTTTTGCGAAAATCGCGCAAACGAAGCCGCTGTTTTTTCAATATCGTCATATACGACCAAAGCTGTGTTGTCCGGATATATGGATGCCATCTGAACTTCGGGCTTAACATATTGAACTCCGTGTTCGCGGATCTTAAGATCCGATACAGGCGGAGCCAAATCTACAAAAGTATGGTAGTTGGCATGAACGTTGTGCAAAAACCCTGGGTAGGTCAACTCCTCAGTTGAGAGCCCTCCGCCTTCTTCGTGCCTAGCCTCCAAGACAACGACACTCAGTCCGCTTCTGGCCAAATATGCCCCTAGCGTAAGGCCATTGTGACCCGCTCCGATAATTATTACGTCATATTGCGTTATCATTAATTTAAATCTTTCTTTGGCACTGTGTTTTTAAGTCTTGCTGTTGTATACTATTTCAATACGGCGGTTTTCCTTTTGGCCAGTCTGTACTTACGTCGTTGGAGTAGGCTTCCAACAAAGCTTGTACCTGGTCTGCCTGCCTAAGCAAAAATCTCATATCGCCTTTAACTTTTATTTCGCCCCCTAAGGCAGCGTCAATCGGATCCATTATCCCTGCGGCGATTTCGTCAAACTTTGAAGCATTCCCCCTGAATCTGTAATCTAATTTAATCTTTTGATCCTGTTGTTCGGTATCATCATCAATCTCTTTGTACCACAAACATGTGCCCTGATCAATTGACGCCAAAAAGTGACGCTCCTGTCCTTGCAAAACGTAAGGTGAGACACCGTCGCCGACAATTTCTATTGCGATTTGCCATGTCCCTTCTGGAAGTTTTTTCATTCCCGCGACTTTATTGTTAATTGCGTTCTTAACTTCTTCATACCATTGCTGCGTATAGATATCAGCCATATTCCCTTTCCAATAATTAAAAACTCTTCGTATAAATTTTTTCAGTAACCGCGACTCGGAACTATTGAATCCATAAGGTCAAAATCTTTTGAAATCACCTTGTAAGCATTTGTTCCGCAAGCTGCATGCACTCCGCCTCCTGGATATGCAGACGGACCGCAGAGATAAAGCCCTTCAATTTCGGTTCTATACTGCGACGCCTCAGGGAACGGTCTGTTGGCTCCCATTTGATCAGGGGCAAACTCTCCGTTTGAAAAGTCGCCTTCCATCATCATATTTTTCTTTTCCATCTGGTCTGGAGTATAGATCTTTTCGGCTATGACATTAGCTTGGGTCATATTTAAAGCGTACTGACCCCAGACTTTATAAAATTCTGCGTTATAGGTTCTTCTGACCTCTTCCCATTCTTGTTGACTTAAAGCTCCGGCTTTAGGTAAGAAGTACCACCCCGTAGCCGAGTGTCTGTTAGCCGGCGCTTGTGTGGAATCCCAAAGACTGTTTACCCAAGTACCCGCTGCGGGTTTAGGTAAGCGATCATCATAAGCGTCTCGAATATATGCGATAGTATCGTGTTCGTCCTCAAAACCTACCATTGTGTAAAAGCACTTGTTTATATAAGGATCATGTTTTGCGGATTTATAATCCGGAGCCTCATATAGACAGTATGCCAATGTTCCCAAAACATGACTCGGACCGTACCTAAATGCCTTAGACCTTTTTCTCCAAGTATCGCTTAGATTCTCTTCGCCGACCATTTTCAAAAGAGTTTGTTTTAAGTCGGCATTTGAAGCTACTAATTTGTTGGCTTTAATTATAGAGCCGTCTTTGAGTTGAACTCCTACAGCGCGCTTGCCTTCAAGTAATATTTTTTCAACGGGACTGCTCTCCAATAAATCCACGCCATTGGCATAGCAAGCTTGCGTCATAGCTTTTGCCAAAGAATGAGTTCCGCCTTTGACTAACTTCCAATTTCCCATGGTCCACATTATAAATGTCAAAAATGCTGCACCGGTACATGCGGTATCAACAGGAAATCCCCATTCTACCGTAGCCCTGTAAAGTAAAGCTCTAAGTTCGGAAGTTTCGAACAGCTCATCTATTACGGCCTTGGGGGATTTCATGACAAAATTTTTAGTAACGCCTAGATCTCCGAAAAATGCTTCGGTCATCTCACCTTGATCGACGGTTCCGCTTTCAACAGGAGGTGTGTAGAGATTCACCGCCAACAGAGTTTCAATCGACATAGCCCGTTTTTTAAGTTCTACATACATGTCTGCGTCTTGTTTGCTGTACCTGGCGATGCTTTTGTGTGTCAATTCCAAAAGATCCGGCCTGTGTATGACTATGGGAGGACGACCGTCTTTAAAGGTTATCCCGGCTTGAGCTTCGGGCATTATCGTCCGAAGCCCCAGGTCTTCGAGTTTAAAGTCCTGGATCATGGGCATAACATCAAAAAATTCCATATACTGAGCATGTAGATTATGTCTAAAACCCGGAAGCACGGGCTCTTCGGTGTTTACTCCTCCGCCTTCTTCATGCCTTCTCTCCACTACCACAGTTTTCAAACCCGCGCGACCCAGATATGCTGCCAAACACAATCCGTTATGTCCAGCTCCTATAACTACCGCATCGTATTCGTATACTTTTGACATTTAATCTACGCTTTCGTTTTTATAAAATTGATATCGACAAATTGAACCGTAAAAACTCGATTGATCTGCCGTTTGTAAAGCACTGAGAATCGAAACATTGGTTTTATTTTTGATTGATGAGACTTTAAAGTCTCCGAGGGGAGGTTTGTGAAGTTTCAATAATTTGCAAGAATTCATTTTGGTGCCCTTAACTAAAAGTTTCGCTTCTGTATTGTCGTTTTCCTAATTCCTTGCCACTTTTTTTTGCGCCTTTTTTAACTAAATACCTAAGGTTAAAAGTGATTAATGCAGTTTATTGCATTAGCTTTGCTTCTTTAGATTTATCCATAAGTATAAATCTATAACGTAATTTAACAAAAGTAAATTTAACTTGAGGATTCACAAAAGGTAAGTTTCTTTATATTTACTTACGAACTTTGGTAATTGCCACCATTTTTCGATGTCCAGATCCTCAACAACCGTATTGGCCGCTATATATCCTGGACCACCTATAATTAAGCCCCCCGGATAAGATGAAGCACCGCAAAGGTACAGACCTTCAATGGGGCTACGCCCTCCGACGCATGAATCATGCGGCCTAAATACCCCCATCTGCAACGGGTTGTAATCACCGTGCTTTATGGAACCTTTAACCATCGACGAAAGTCTTGTTTCGATGTCCTTGGGATCTTCAACCGATTTTGCGACTATAGAATCAGAATTAAAGTTTTCAGTATATCCTTGCCAAGTTTTTAGCAGGTCAGCCGCAACCGTTTCTTTGTGAATTTCCCATCCGCCCTCTAACTCATTAGGTACATGACACTGAATAAATCCGATTTCATGACCCGGAACTCTTGGCAATGTCGGATCGTATGTCGTTTCTATCGTAACGTGGCCACCCATTTCACCATTGGCCGAGATTTTACCTGCCAATACGGCGTCGAAATGTTCCACTAGCTGATCGTACGAGTCAAATCCCAATACGACCATTAGGGCGTCATTTACCCAAGGATCGTCACACTTGTAAACAGGCTTATTCTTAGTGGCGACAGATACCGTTAAAAACGACCAAGGATCCCATTCCCAATGTTGCGCATTTTCTTTAAGGTCATTTGGAACGTAGTCCTGATTGATAAGTTTGCCAAAAGTAAGCGGCGGCGCAAGTGACGAAAGAACTACCGGGGCTTTAATTATACGATCATCTCCGCAAACAATTCCAGCGACATGACCGTCTTCTATAATTATATTGCTTACTTCGGCATTGTCCAGTATCAACCCGCCGGCTTTATGAATTTCCCTTGAAAGTGCACCAGCAAGCTTATGCGACCCGCCGTAGCATTGTGCCTTATTCAAACCTCTGTCAATTAGAAGAGGAACCAAAAATCCCAACCCGCTGTCACGTGGATTAAGACCCCACATGCACGACATATAAAGCATTAAAGTTTTTATTCGATCATCTGTAAAATTTTCTTCTATAATTTCCATTGGAGACATCTCCGTTAGGCGCAGAGCTTCGGCTCCATATTCGGTTTTGCCCAAAGCCTCGATCATGTCTATGGGAGACAAAGGCGGAAGATAGGTTCCGGGAGCCAATATCCCGTCTACCATTTTGTGCCAATTCCTCATTAACTGGCCAAAATGTCTCGCATCTTTAGGAGAAAATTTTGCCATTGAGTCTTTCGTATCTTCGATTTGTCTACAAAACATAAGAGACGAACCGTCTGAGAAAACTTGCGCAGTCTGAAGATTAGGCTTAATAAAAGATAAACCGTGATCTGTTAAATTAAAATCTTTCAGAACCGGAATATAGTCAACCATAAGATGATAAATGGCGTGAGGGTTGGTATAGAAACCCGGGAAAAGGGTCTCTTCGGTCGCAAGACCTCCTCCAATCTCATGTCGTTTTTCAACCACCAATACCTTAAGATTAGTTTTGGCTAAATAGGCACCCGCTATTAAACCATTGGGTCCCCCACCGATTATCACTACGTCAAAATTTGACTCTTTGGGGAACTCGTCATACAGCTTAACGTCGGCGGTAGCTTCAAAACTTTTTCTCATGCTTGTACCGCGGCATCCTGAGGAGGCATGTACCAAGGCGAAGGGTACCACCAGTTTTTAGGCTCTACAACCTGGTCTTCGATTAATACGTGCATCAAATTGTAAGGAACGGCCATAAGACAAAGTCCTCCGGGATGTGAAGTATGGTTACAGAGATAAAGTGAATCAATCGGGGTTTTGTACCGACCCAGTTCTGCAATCGGCCTCATATCAAACCACTGATCATCAGACTGACGTGCACCATACCAATTTCCTCCTGACATTCCGGCATTTCTAAATTCAGAATCATATGGTGTATTGAGAAACACATCCACAATATTGGCCCCGTCCATATTGGGGGCCAAAGCTTTTAGTAAATCCAATGCTGCTTTGGTAATCTCTTCTTTGTGTCTGTTGATGCCTTCTGGTCCAGTTACATCATACTGCGGAGGCGGAACTTCCAGATATATAGGAGAAAGTATGTGATAACCTTCGGGACATCTCGTATTGTCGTAAACATCATGAGTACATACCATCATGGTAAGGTGTTCGGGTGTAAGTTCTGGAGCTTTTTTATAAGAATATGCGTCACGAGTCTGGGTATAGAAGAATTCCATATTGTCCGCCGGTGCTACGACGCAAGACGGATATACCTCATCGGGGAACGCATCTTGCCTACCGTGATATTTAGGCAACTCCCGACAAATGACAGAAAGTACGAAGAGGCTTCCACCTTTTAATGAGACGTCTTTAACATTTTGAACAAACGATGGATCCATATGCGATTTGGGCATAAGTTTCAAAAAAGTCTGCTTAACGTCAACCGCAGAAATAACCGCTTTGTCCGCCCAAATAGTTTTTTCGGGAAATGAAGCCTGATCGTCAAGTTGAACGCCGACGGCACGACCGTTCTTAACAATAATTTCGCCAACTGAAGCATTGGTTATTATTCTTGCTCCGTTGGCCATGGCACACCTTATAATCGCATGTGCGTAAGTATGCATACCACCTCTGGGCGAACCGGAAGAATACCCCACCAACAAAGCACCTCCAAGTGAAGGCAAGAGCATTCCGTCCCATGCGGGATGGGCTCCGCAATACCAAGCGGCAAAAGCTTCAAAACACCTCAATGGTTCATATGGAATAAATTCATCCAAGAAATCCATGAAGCTCATATCGACAAGTCGATCCGTCCACAGATCCGGAATTAATTCCCTAAAAACCTTCCACCAAGGCAGATCCTTGGGTTCGATATCGTATTCGGAGGGAATCGGAGGTGTCCAAAAAAGTGACCTTAATAGTGCTTTCTGACCGTCGTTGCCCAGGTTATCAAAAAACAAACCTTCCGCTGCCTGAGGATCACCGCCAGTGTAAGTTCTAATGGATTCAAGTCCGATGTCTCTGTTCCATCGTCCGCCTAGATTAGCGGCAACACCGTCTTGTGTAACGACACCAGCCATTGACTGATAATGAACCATGCGAAAACCGTATTTCCAAAGCTCCAGTTGCTCAAAACCAGGAGCTGCCCCACCGTAGAGATAGGTGGCATGAGGGTCGATTCTGAAACCTGGCTTCGGCTCTGCGTTCTCTTGTCCCCCACCACATTCAGGCCGTTCTTCTAGTACGCATACCGAAAGTCCAGATTTCGCGAGATACGCCGCAATAGTAGTCCCATTATGACCACCACCTATAATTACGACGTCAAATCGCTCCTCATGCACTCACTATCTCTTTTCTTGCCGTCAGGAAATAACAAACAAATGCTTGTGACCCAATTATGTTACGTCCCAAACATTGTTATTATTTTAATAGTTTGTATACCGATTGATTAGGGACTAAAGTCCCAACTTTTAAAATATGCAAGTGTCATCAGGTTACTTTGGTCCTCCAAATCTAAGCAAAGTTTCCAGCTTTAATCTGAGGTTAACAAAAAAGTGACCTTAATAGTGCTTTCTGACCGTCGTTGCCCAGGTTATCAAAAAA
>DAHXLF010000036.1 GCA_027371755.1 Acidimicrobiales bacterium | reverse complement strand
TGCAAATGAGGCTAAGAACCAACAGATGTTTTGTGAATTTTTTTATAAACATCCGTTTATAAATATTCCCAAGGTATTTACGACATCTTCGGTATTTTTTAATAGGAGCTCTTCTTCCAGTGCTTTAGATTTTTGTTTGTTCATAAATATTTTTGAGACAAAAACAACTACGGCTCTGAATAAACTTCGAACGAGAAGTAAAAGACTGCTTTTCCCTCTCTGGAGCTGAAATTTTATGGTTTTAATCTTCTCGGACTTAAGTAAAATCTTAAGTAATAAAATGCCACCCGTTATTAATACGGTACTTGATAGAACAACAATAGCTCGCCGAAAAGATTTTTTTGAAGCAACGTGCACGTATATAAGTATAAATCATACGCTTTAAGATAAATTGTCGGCAATAATTTAAAAAATACCGATTTTGCCACCGTTAACCAAAAATTTGCAAACTTTTTTAGATTCACCCTGTTCTCGACCTATTTGAACTGACAAATAAATATATAATAGAATTTGCCGCTAAATTTAAGAAACCTTCTTATTTTACCTTTTACAACTATCCATGAAACAAAAACATCTCTTAATTACGTCCATAATATTGGTATTAGTTATCACTGCGGCAGGGCTTATATACTTTGTATCCAATGATTCGTCGACACCCGTAATCAAAAGCAATTCAAGTGCAAAGATATCCAGGGTGGCCAAAAAACCTAAATTGGTACCGGCGACTTTTCTAAGTTCCTATGGCATTAAATCAAACAAAATTTTAAAGGAAAATTTGTTACCGGGAACATCCAGCTGGCAAATTACCGCCCCAAACACCAACACGCAGTATATACAAGGGTTTGCAAATTTAACTTATGCCTCGGTGGGTCAAACCGTCAATTTATACGTATCCACGACCTCGTCGTCGTATTCGCTGGCTCTTTATCGGATGGGTTACTATCAAGGGTACGGTGGTCGACAGGTGTTCAGTGCTGATAACGTACTCGGGCAAGTTCAACCTACATGTCCGGTTGATACTAAAGTCAACATGGTTTACTGCACCAACTGGACCAATCCATATTCGTTAAATATTAAGAAATCTTATATGCAAGGAGACTATTTGATTAAGTTGACCGCGGCCAGCGGACAGCAATCATATATACCGCTAATTATATGGAACCCAAACAGCCACGCCGCATATTTAGTAGTAGCCAGAACCCTAACCGAAGAAGGCTGGAATACATACGGCGGATATTCCTATTATACGGGCAAAGGGCCTTGCATATTAAATTCGGGATCATACCCGCCGTGCAACAGAGCCAGAATAGTTTCTTTTGACAGGCCATTTGCACAAGGCAATGGGGCATCGGATTTTCTTCAAAATGAATATCCGTTAGTTCAATATATGGAAAAACACGGATTGGATGTTGCATATGTCTCAGACATTACCCTTAATGATTTCCCCAATATTGCATCTAACCATAAAGCGATTTTATCTCTTGGCCACGACGAAACGTGGACTACTCCCGAACGACAAGGCGTTCAAGCGGCTATAGCTACAGGAGTGAATGTAATTTTCTTTGGTGCTGCGGCAGTTTTACGGCACTCGAGGTTACAATCTTCGGCCTTTGGTCCCGACCGTGAAGAAGTTGATTACAGAAACTCCTCAGAAGACCCACTAAACAATGGAACTAACCCCCTAAATGTGACGGGGAATACTTTTAGTGCACCGCCTACAAGCTGGTCTGAAGTGCCGCTTACGGGGGAAGTTTATTCCGGCTATGTTATTTTAGGAAAAGGTACATTTCCGTTAGTTGTCACCGACCCTACGTCTTGGTTGTATCAGGGAACCGGACTCAAACTAAACCAACAAGTTCCAAACGTAATTCAGACTGATTTTGATCATTTTATACCTCATACCGGTTCACCTTCAAATTTGGATATACTTGCTCATTCGCCGTTACCCATTACCAGTGCTTACACAAATCAAGGGACCTGGAATGGGAACACCTACTCTGATTTTACTTATTATACAAACAAAGATTCAAACGCTGGCGTTATAGATACGGGTACTACTAATTTTATTTATGCAATGGGGCTTTGCACCACGTCGGGATGTCCGTCATCACCAGTTCGAATTATGGTTAAAAATATGCTTCACCTATTTGGACAAGGACCAACAGGTTTCATCGAGCCGTCGACGGGTAACTGGAATACAGTTACACCGGCCGGTTCATAATTATTTAAACGTTAAATTACCGGCTTTGGCGCAACTTTCCAGGGTAACTTCATTTTTGGATCCATCTTAATCATATAATTACACAAACTCTTATAGTTATTTACCTTAAGCGTGAAACCTAAAAAACAGGACTGTGACGCAGCCATTTGATCAACGGGGTCATAGCGCAAAGAACGCTCGTAGCTTAATATCGCTGCTCTATTGTCGCCGGCAAGTGACTGCAATTGAGCTAAAATATCCGAATATTTAGCACTATAGGGTGCCATTGCAAGTGCTTTTTCAATATAAACCTCGCCCTTTAATGCAAGCTGTCTTGCAATAACTTTCTTGTCCGCTAAACCGGCCAGAACACCGTATGTCTTGCCGTATTCATAGTAGTATCTGGCATAAATCGGCATAAGTTCAACCATCTTATTAAATCCGCTGAAATTTACAGTAGGGGTAGAGTTTATAACTTTTATCTGATAGTAGGTATTGGGAGCATTGGAATAGTAGGTGTCATCTGCAATTAATAATACCGAACTTACTAATGCAAAAAACAGCATTACACCTACTGTAATATTCAATAGCTTCTTTTTCTGACTGTAGTTGGAAGAATGTTCTTCATTTAATTTATCGACTGTAGAATTTAAGTTATTTTCACCGACGCCTTCAGCTATTTGTCTATTTTTTAGTTCAACCACGGTAGACGCCCCCAAAGCAACCATCGATGGCAAGTATACCATTATATCTAACGGTTCAATTAATGCAAATGGAATGATAGCCAATACAAAATACGCCAAAGGCCCCTTGGCAATTTTAATTTGTCGGAAAAAAAAGATTGCTAACGGAATCAGCCCGATAACCCCAACAGACAGCAATAACTCCAGAATAAAATTATGGCTGTCACCGTAAATTCCATTTGCCGCATCGAGTTTTTTGGCTATCGTAGAGGTATACAAAGGCAAAATAGCTCTAATCGTAGATTCCGGTCCCCAACCGAATAATGGATTATGTAAGATCTGTTTTAAATCTAATTTCCATAATTCAAATCTTGCCGAAAACCCAACTCCTAAAGAGCTGGTAGATAACTGATATTTAAGTGGAGAATTTTTAAAATAGTAATCTACGCCAAATCCGATTACATAACCGACTATTATAGACAACCCAAATCGGATTGAATCTTTAAAATTCGTTTTAATTAAAACAATTAACCCCGCTACCGCAATCACTGCCAATGCCATTCGATCTCCGGACAGTTCAATTCCGAAACCCATCAAAAATAAAATAATAATCTTTGCACGACTTGAAATATCTTTTCTAAACAGTGTCATGACCAAAACACCGGTGACAAATTCCGCAAAATATACAGGATTGCCGAAAATTCCTGATGCCGAAAAATCGCCAAATTGTATTAAACCGTTATATGCAATATTATGTATTGAAAATTCTATCTGCACTAGTGAAAACAATATATTAGCGATTGCCGCTACAGTTAATATATTCATCAGGGCTTCTTTGGTAATATTACCTTTTACAAGCTTTATGCCTGCTGCCCATGCGCATATACATGCCAAATAAAACAACCATCCCGTACCCTCAATATACATTCCAAAAAATGATACCCAGGCCTGAGTTGAAAAGATTGCGCTAAAGCATGAAAAAATTAAAAATGCAATCGCAAAAAGAATAGTTTTGCTGTATCTGGGGTTTTTTAGCTCTGAAATAAGACACGGAAAACCCACCGCTATGAACAAAAATATTTGATCCACGTGAGATGTAAATATAAATTCGAAACCTATTGGCAAAAATAGCAGTAAATCGACAGCAACAAGAACAAATACCGTTACTGCGATAAAGGACCAATTTCTTTTTGATAGTTTCTTACCACCTGATTTTTCATCAACATCCGTATTATTAGCCGGATTCTTAATCAAAGTATCTTTATCCAAAAACTGAACTCCAAATCATCTTCCAAAACCACGCCATATAATTTGGAGCGTTCTGGCAACTATCTTAATATCTAATAATAGACCTTGATGCCTGATATAGTAAAACTCGTACTGAATTTTTTGAATGGCATCCTCCACTGATGCCCCATAATGATACTTGACTTGTGCCCAGCCAGTAATCCCCGGAGTGACTATATGTCGCATTTCGTAATACGGAATATGTTCGGCAAGTTGCTCTACGTATTTCAGTTGTTCGGGCCGGGGTCCGACTAAGGTCATCTCACCTTTAAAAATGTTAATAACTTGGGGAATTTCATCGATGTGGAGAATACGCATTAACTTACCGACTGAAGATACTCGACTATCAGTTGTACTTGTCCACTGACTCGAATTTTCTTCACTGGTACCATTTGTGTTTGGTATCATTGTCCTAAACTTATATATTTTAAAAGGTTTATTTGCCTTACCCACTCTGACTTGTGAATAAAACAACGATCCTCTGTTGCCAAATAAATTTAATACGAACACAAATGGAATTAATATTAGTAATACAATACCCATTACGAATGAAACGATAATATCAATTAAACGGCGAACACGCATATATGTTGGAGAAACATTTTCGGTAATGTCAAAAAGAAGTGAGATTTGCTCAAGTTCACTTATCGGCATTTTACCCAACCATTCATCAAAAAACATGGTCAAAGTTCTAATCCTAACCCCCGTAGCATGTAATTTCTTAGCTGCGCTTACATGTTCTTGTTCAGTTTGAGATTGCCTGTCCATTACCAAAACATTAAATTTATTTTTGTTATAGATACCTATTATTTGCTCACAAGTAGAATTCAATGGGAGAACTTCGGAAATTTCAAAAGGCTTTTCTTTTTCAAATGACTTAAATAATAAACTTTCAGATCTTATAACATCCCCCAATATCAAGATCTTATCTACTAAAAAGTTCTTTTGAAACCTGACCGAATATTGCCAAAACAATAATAAATCCACAAAAGTAAAAACCAAACTGCTCAGTGTTAAAAATCTAGGCAGAAGAGGTGTGCCTACGATTAACTGAAATACTGAAATTGTAAGCGCCGAGAGTAAGGGTGCTATCAAGACATATGCAAAATTGGTAAAGATTCTCGCCGTCGAAGAAGTTGGCTTAAGAATATATATGAAAAATTCAGAGACGGCAATATAGAAAACTTCCCAAGCAAATCTTGGCTCCGTAAAGTAACTATAATGACCTATAAACTTGGCGTGAACGATTCCGAGCACTATTATTATCAGTGCCACTGACAGGTACTGCCAAAAGCTTAACTTCCTATTTTGCACACATTAATTTTAAATCATTTAAATTTACTTTGACAGCCCAATGGGATTAATCTCGCATTTTGAGAGACTAACTCTCTAGTTGAAACTATCGTTAAATCACTTACTATTTAAAAATATAATCTTTGGCATTAATGCTTCGGGTCTGGCTTCTGAATTTCCAGCTAAAATCGGGCCACAACGTCGGATTTCTTCCCTGTTTATCCAAATACCAAGAAACACATCCGCTCACCCATACGGTGTTTTGAGATTGGCTATCCATCGAGTCGGTAAATCGTCTTACGGCTTCGGCTTTAGGTACTAAATATGTTTTATGTTTTTTTGTGAGTTCTTTCATTGCCTGAATAACGTAATTTATTTGCGACTCAATCATATATACCATTGAGTTATGACCCAGACCGGTATTTGGCCCCATTAGTAAGAAAAGATTCGGAAAATTTTGGATAGTTGTGCCATATAAAGCCCTGGGACTTCCCTGCCACAACTCGGAAAGTGAACTGCCGTCTGTGCCCATAATATATTTAGCCACAGGCATTTCAACAACATTAAACCCTGTTCCAAAAATAACAACATCTGCATCAAACTGCTCGCCGTCTTCACAAACAATTGTTGTCTCGCTAAATTCTTTAATGCCCGATGTTACAAGCTTAACGTTTTCCCTATTAAAAATTGAATAAAAATTATTAGACAATAAAATTCTTTTACATCCCATTTCATAGTTTGGCAATAAAGCTGATTTAACTTCGTCGTTTTTAATTTGGCTATTTAAATGTCTTTTTGCCAGTTTTTCGGCAATTTTCATTAAACGTTTATTTTTAGTAAATGCGAGCAGATAGCTTTCTCGTGCCCAAAACACCACTGCTCTCACCAATAGCTGCAAGGCTGGGACTTTTTTAAATATTATCTGCTCTAAATACGTAACTTTGCGATCCCTACGCGGAAGTATCCATGGTGCCGTTCTCATAAAAACTCGAAGCTCCTTTGTATCGTCAACTATTTCGGGAGCAAATTGAATTGCCGATGCTCCGGTTCCCACGACAGCGACTTTTTTATTTTTAAGATTTATATCATGATTCCAGTTTGCCGAGTGAAAATATTGCCCGTTAAATTTACTTAACCCTTTTATATTTGGGATTGTAGGTTCGCTCAAGGCTCCTGATGCTGCAATTAAAAATCTGCTGTAATAAGTTTTATTAAAGTTGGTGCGAATAACCCAATTAGCCATTTGATCGTCCCACACCGCGCTGATAACTTCGGTATTTATTTTGATTTTATCAATAATGCTATATTTGACTGCGCATTGATATAGATATTGCTGAATCTCATCTTGCGGTGAAAATGTCTTAGACCAAGTTGAATTTGGCTCAAATGAGAACGAATAAACATTTGAAGGAACATCGCACGCACAGCCAGGATAAGTGTTCGCCCACCATGTGCCTCCAATACCACTGTTTCGTTCAAATATAATAAAATCTTCTTGTTTGAATTTTTTTAGGTTAATGGCCATTCCAATACCACTAAATCCTGCGCCGATTATTATTGTTTCAAACACATCTTTGTCTACACTTAAGTTAGAATTACTATGTGATGAATTCAAATCATCGTTTTTTGAAGTGACGGTCATTTTATTCTCCTGAATAGTGTAGTAAACTACTATAAGTAGGTTACTATAAGTAGGCAAATATGTCAAGAGAAAATTTAAAAAACATCGAAAAACAAATAAGTGCATATAAGCATGGGAAAGTACCCAAAGAGCTTAGAATTGCACAAATTGTTCTAACAGCTCGTACAATGTTTGCTCAAAACGGCTACACCAACAGCTCGATGGATGAGTTGGCAAAAAGGGTTAAAGTTTCCAAACCGGTTATTTACGAACTGGTAGGTTCTAAAGACAATCTTTTTAAAATGATTTTGACGGAAGCTGGACAAGAACTCCAAGAAAGAATTCAAAATGCAGTTGATCAAGCATCAAGTTTAGAATCAAAACTGAAAGCTGGGGGGCTAGCATTTTTTAATTTTGTCAAAGAGCATAGGCAGCTCTGGCTGGCACTTTTCGTTAACGACCAAGGCCTATTTAGCAAAGATATAGCGCTAATTAGAAAAGAGCAATCAGATCTAGTTTCAAATCTAATTGTTTCGAGTAACGCATTTGAGAATTCTTCATTAACGTATATAAGTGGAATCGCTCATGCATTAAACGGAGCTTATGAAGCTCTAGCGATTTGGTGGTTTGATCATCCAGAAATCGAGCCCGAAACATTAGCAAATTGGATTACTGAACTGTTGCTACCGACAGATCTTCCGTTGAATCGATAAAACATAGTAAAAATTAATAATCTTCAGTTTTCTTACGTAGACGTTTTCGGCGAAAATCCTTTCCTGAGAGGTGGCGATAGAGTCGAAGTGTTTCATCGGAGATGCCAGTATAGACTTCCGAATCATCTTCCATCGCAAAAGATATTTCATTCATAACAGTTTCTAATTTTGAAAGATTATTGCTTTTCGAATATGTTATTAGGAGATATCGCCACAATCTTTCATCATAAGGTACTGCAAGAAGCGCTCGGCGCAACGCCCAAATGACTACATCATAATCTCGTGACTTTGATTTTTTAAATACCAGCTGTACACAGGTATCGACAATGCGAGATTCTATATCACTTAAGTAGCCTTCCAAAGTAATCCAATTGGGTTCATTAAGTCCTTCAAATGCTCGTCCAGTTACGAGAGACATGGCTTTTTCCCAATCTGACTCTTCTCGCGACTTACTTAGGTTTCGAAAAATTTCATAATCCGTATAAACTGCGGAAGTAAATTTTAATACACCATTATACGATGGCGGCATATATTTCGATCCATCGGCTGCCGTTCCTAAAGATCTCCTTATTTGCCAAATCGTGGTATTCAAAGAATCTCTTGTTAAGAGCTGATCTGGCCAAATTGCCGTTGCCCATATAGTTTTATCAACTCCCTTAGGATGCAAAGAAATATATATTATCGACTCCAGCTGCCTAACTTTAGTAATTTGAATTGCAGTTCCTAACACTTCAACTTGCCCTAAAACTTTTACCAAAATTTCACCGTTTTTAAGTCCAAAAAAATCGATAGTCAGATTGTCAAAAGTCTTTTCCTCAAGATCGGCTGTTTTACCAAAATATCTATTATCACCCTCCATAAGGAGTAGTTCAGTTTCGTCTATTTTATTGCCTTGAAATTTATCGCTCGATATTGAACGGGACAAATTGTCAAACAGGTCGAAAATATTTAATAAATCTGTCTGGCTAATTTTTAAGGGAACGCTAACTTCAATAGTCGAGTTAACCGATTTGTTTAAGTTTTGGCTGCAAACTTCAGATTTTTCAGATTTTATAGACAAGTCTTCGTTAAGCCCAGAATGAAATAAAACACAATGTGAGGCAATCGAATTAATATCAACGCCGCTCAAGTTAAATCGTGGATTCGAACTACTTACATGTTCCATTAAAAAACTATGATTCTCGGCATATTTATAGTTTCCTTCGATTATTTGACTTGGGATAAAAATGATTACCGCTGAATTTTCACCTGTAACTTTTTTAATTAATTGGGTACTTAAATCAGGTTCGTAACTTAAACAATTAACCTTTAGGCCAGTAATGTTCAAAAAGTCACTAAACTTATCGATTGCATAAGGACAATCAACAAAATTGATTTCTTCAATCCCTGAACAAAGTGATGACGTAGCGCAATCAAATATAAAACTAGATATAAAATCCTCATCCAAATTGCCATAGATATTAATACGCTGTTTACAAAATATATTTATGAAAATATTTTTATCCGTAGAATTTTGCAAACAAACGAATGCCAAGTTCAGTTCGCTTAAGGTTACTGTCCATGATTTAGATTGCCCTAATTTATCAGTATCATCAACATCAATGGTTATCCGATTGGTTTGTAATTCGTGTTTTAGGGCGGTACAATGCGTAGTAAAAGTCTGAGAATAATCGTCGCTTAAGTAAAATACTGCATGAGTAGCTTCAATTTCAAAGTATAAGACGCTTTTCAAAAATTCACTTAAACAAGTAGTCTCATTGATCACGTCAAACACAGCAGATATCCTTTTATAAAGATTTACGTTGTTTGACACTAATTTACCCCCAAATTGCCTTAGTATTTCGTCAGGAATTACTGGACTTTCCCCAAATTTACGAGTTTTCATCTGTCGTAAATGTACCTTACGAATAATTTCAGATAGGAATATACCTCCAAGCCCGCTTCCTATAAACTCTAAAGATTTTTGATAAATATTTCCCAATGCTTGATGACCCTGTGTTTGATTTAAAGGTTTGTCGGGAACAATATTGTATGTATCTTGACTTGAAGATGTTAATGGCGTATATAATTTAAAAACTCCAGAATCGCCCAAGGATTGCTTTTGGGTAATTAGACTTAGCGAATACGTAGAGCGAGCCACAACCTTAGTTTGGTAAAGATCATTCTTAATTTTTGAAGAAGATACTGAAAGTAATAAAAAAATCAATATGGATGGAAGCAACAATGTCCATGCTGACTTTTTAAAATGATTAGAGTTTCGGTAAATAAATCCTCGCAATTTTAATTCATAGTTCTTTTCTTCATTAGATCTATGGCTATTAAGTTTCAAAATTTTAATTGAAAATAACGTAAGCTGATAAATCCACATAATCCAAAAAACAATTAAAATGATAACGATACCTTCGAAGATATTATTTTCCGACATTGGCATAAATCTTTGAGTACCATCTCCAGGCGAATAGGTTAGAGTCCAAGTATTTTTTAGTATAAAAAAACAAACTAACGGAACGAGACTAATGATTGAAGCTGACAAAATAATAAATCCAGTACCCATCAGAATTTTTTTGCACATTTTTAATCCCAAAATCAATACGTGATTCTGCGTATTTATTCGCCCGACTTTTGTCACGAAGGCGGCCCAATGCCTGATACATCCAATGCTGAACCGGTTGCGGATATTTTGAGTGAATTGATTCCAACAACAGAACTTAACAATGTCCGAATATAATAAGTCACTCTGGCGTATACGACATCGCCTTTAACCCAAGCAACTCCAGGGTGTCCATGTTGATACATAAACTGCTCAGCCGCAGCAATTGCCTTCGTTGAATTAATTGCGACTTGATCTCGTCTTAAATACTCAACCTTAAGTTGAGCGGCTCCCATCCTTGAAGCCTGATTAACTAAATCAGTTGCATCTATTTCTGAACTTAGTTGTCTCCCTCCATCTACAACAATTGCCAATACAGCCATTAACACTATAAACAACAAAACAAACATTGCGGTTACCGAACCGTATTCATTCTTACTATTAATTTTCTTTAATCCACTCACAATCTAACTCCCTGATTGACTTACATAAGGATCAATTGGTGCTGTTGCCGCTGCAGATTCAGTTACAGTTGATCCCAATCCCATAGGCAGAAGCCCAATCAACGATACGTTGCATACCACTTTCACTGACACAGATCCGCCGGGATGATAATTTGAGAAATCGATACTGATTCTTGGACCACCGGTGCAATAAACTCCTTGATCTGCAAGCTCAGCTCCGACTCTTGAATCTACAAGGTCTGACGCAGAACTTGAATTTTCTGCGATCGTAGCTAACTGAGCGGCATCTTTTGCTTCCGAGCGCAGCAAAATCGAAGCTCTTTCAACCCTCATCGCAATAACAAACGTGAAAATTATTGCCAATAGAAAAGGGATCAACACAACAAGTTCCGCAACCAGCGAACCTTCTGTGTTTTTGCACCGATTTTCAACATTTTTACAAAGCAACACTTACTGACTTGCCCTGAATCTATTAACGTTTTCAGATACAGATGCGCTTAGAGAAATTGACCAAAAAGGTAAAATTGACTTACACATTCCTGACACTGTAACCGTAACAAAATTACCTGATGTTATGCCTACTTTGGTCAGCCCGACATCTCCGCCGCCTCTTTTTTCTATAAACCTTGCGACAGAGGCACTTACGTTACTATCATCTGTTGGCGAAATCGAAGCCGTCTGTGCTCCCTCAACCGCCGAAGCTTGAATTACCTCATATCCGTGCACAAACATACCGATCTGTATTATTATAAAAATAATTAACATAAATATCGGCACAACTAATACAGCTTCAGCGGTTGTTGACCCTTGCTGATTTTTCATAATCAACCGTTTGGAGTGTTATACGTGATTGAGGTTGCCTTAGACTTAACGGCATTGAATATTATTGTTCCTGCCACAATTGCTAAAGCAACAAATACTGCCGTCAAAACAACCGTCTCAGCGACAGAGCCATCTTCGTAACTATGTATTTTAAATGCTTGTGCCTTCAAAAAACAAAAAGTCACTTGCAACTGTATTATTAATTGTTTCATTTATTCCTTTCTTGATATAATTTCTCAATTAGAGACCAATAAAGATTTTTTCAATTGCCGGATAACCAACAAAAATCAAAAATCCAAGAAGCAGCAATACACTCGGTAGAAATAGCCTCTCAGTTACTGAATTTGCTTTAGACTCTTCATTAATGAGCCGCTTTTCTCTTAATGACTGTGCCTTTCGCGAAATTGAAGCTTTAATTTTTGCGCCTTCAGTCCCCGATATTTTAAAAACTGATGCAATCTCTTTAAGAAGTGGGATATTAAGGTCAAAAGAAACATTCAAAAAAGCATTCCATAGGGGATCATTCAACTGGCTTGAAATCGCAAACTGACTTCTAAGTTTTTCCATAACAATTGAGTTTCCGATGGTAGCATTTGTTGTCAGCGACTCTTCCAAACCCATCCCACCAGCGAGACAAATACTAACTAAATCTAAATATGCCGAAATTATGGTTTGGTTATTTTCACGGACCATGGAGGCCTCCTGTTTTAATTTCAAAATTGGAAGAATGCCTAGCCCTATAACTATCATTATCGAAAGTACGATAGCCATTACAGCATTTATTTTTAAGTCACCCGACTGTATTAATACAAAACCGAATAAACATGCAATAGAAGACATCAAAATATTTCTAAACATTGCAACTGAAACGGAAGCAATAGACTTACCGGTAATTGCAAGATCAGAATCAAGGGTCGAGTTGTAAAGCTTTAACGCGCTAAGGTACTTATAAAACGTCATCAATAAAGTTGATCCCCATTGTTGTGACCATCCATAGGAATTATCATTTTGACTTTCGAGGTGTTCGATAAAATAATATTTTTTTAAAGTTTCATTGAGATCAATTTTCTTGTTAAGCAACATGCTCAGAAGCAATAGCAACATACTTGAAGATACGACTGCCATAATTATTGCAATAATATAATGGGTCTTCATATCAACAACCTATCTCTTTCTTTGAAACTTGACATTTTTTTCATCAAGAATATTCCTGTCATATACAGGATTAATACAACCAGCAGAACAAGTTGCCCCACCAAACTTCTAAATGGCTGCATGTAGCTTCTAGCCAATATCGAAAGACCTATGAAAAAGCTTGCGCTAAAACAGACTATTGTCCGCATGCTTGCTTTTGTCGAAGAACGCGAAGCTTCAACTCGCATTTGCATAGTAACTTCCTGGCGAGTACTTTCAGCAAGGTCTCCAAGCAAATTGCCTATTTTATAGGCTTTGCCGTTTGCAGCATTTATGAGAACCATGCACACTAAATCTCCAACTGGGTCATTTAGCCAATCTGCGAATCTTTGTATAGATGTCGACATTGAATTTCCTGCTTTTATTGACAGGCTTAATTCCAGCAGACCCGGTTTTAAACTTTCAGGAGAAATATCATAACTACTGACAATTGTTTGTGCCAAACCAGCACTAGATGAGAGTAGGTCTCGCAACAATTCGGTCCAAGTAGCAATATCTTCCAACTTTTTTACCGAAGTTTTTAAGTTTATTTTTTTACCACTCAGTGAAACTACTATCCCCATTATGGTTACAATTGATGCAATCAAAAACCATCCGGTTATCAAAAATAAAACAGAACCAATGACAAAACTTATTAAACAATTTTGAATTTTTCTTGTAGACATTTTATATTCACTGCCTGTTGACACTTTAAATTTTGCATGGTCTGTTTTGAAAACAATAAATGTGTAAAACAAAGTCATAACACAAATTGTGGTGGAAATAACCGCGATTAGTAAGTACAACAAAATGGTCTTCATAATTCTTATATTGCCACTGCTTTTAGCTGAAATCCAAAGGCAGCTAGATCAGACATAACCTCACTGGAAATTGGTGATCCTATGGTTGTCCCATTATCCTTGCCGTACTTGACAATTTCATTTGAAATTACCATATTCCCATCTGCACCAACAATTTCTCTGATAGACGTAACACGCCTTGTCATCTTCTGAGAATTAGGATCAACAAAAAGCGAAACATATACAATGAAATCAATTGAACCGGCTATAAGCATGTTTGTGGCTTCCAATGGTAACTTTTCAGCAGATTGAGCGGCGTAAGATGCAATTCTATTAAATACACCGTAAGAGCTATCAGCGTGAATCGTTGCGAGAGACCCGAAACCTTGGCTCATTGCATTTAATAACGCAATTATTTCAGGTCCTAACGTCTCTCCAACTATAACTCTGTCGGGATTCAACCTTAGGGATCGCCTAACCAAATCGGCCATAGTAATTTCACCGATTCCTTCTGCATTTGGCAGTCTGGCTTCTAGAGCGATACAGTCGGGATGTCGATCTGTAAGCTGATCTAGGCCTAATTCAAGACTCTGCTCAATAGTTATAATTCTTTCTGACTCTGAAATTTCATTTGCTAGGGCCCGAAGCAACGTAGTTTTGCCTGAATTAGTTCTGCCGGCTATCATGATGTTTTTGCCAGCTTTGACACAAGAACTTAATAGACTGGCCATGAACTCATCCAATAGCCCAAGCTTTAATTCATCATGAATGGTTACGTCCACAAACCGGTGACGCCGAATGGAAACAACAGGATGCTTACAAACTTCCATTACTGCGGAAAGTCTGCTTCCATCAGGTAATCTAATGTCTAACTCTGGACAGGCTGAGTCAAATCGTCTTTCGGCAAGACCAGATCTTGTTGCTATCGATCTAATTGTGTCAATTAAATCTGCATCAGAATCAGCTATTTTCCCAGCCCTAATTTTTTTACCATTTGCATATGTCAACCACACCTCACTGGGCCCATTTATATCAATATTCTCAACTTGTTCATCTTGCAAATAAGATTGTAAATTACCCATTCCAAACATAGACGATACCAATGTTTCAATCAGCAAACTGTCTTCTTCTAAGGTTGGCATAGATTGTCCCTGTGAAAGCATGCTCGCCGCTCGCTCCTTTAAAATATCGCCTACTATTTTTTTGGTAAAATCCTTTCTCTGCTCAACTGAATTAAGGTTGCCATCGTAGTTGTTGACTCTTCTAGCAGCTTCTAGCTTGATGTCGTCTATACTTTCTAATTTTTTATATTCAAATTCTTCGAATGAAATTGCTGTCAAATTTATTCCTCCACTAACTCCATATAGTCATTGTCATCTTGATTTTTTGTTTGGTAATCGCTCACAATCTGACAAGAACTATCATCAACACTTTGCTTGTCATTGTTAACTTCTGCAATAAATCGTCTGAATAAGCGTCGCTTTTGCAACACATCCTTATTGCCATCAACCAGATTCTTCATATCATGTTGGAATTGATTATTTGATGAGCTACTTTGTGATAAGCAATCAAGCAAAAGGTAAAGATTTTCACGATACATTACAAGAGATTTATTTAAATCGCTTTTTATCCTAGATAGGTTGCTGTTGGTAGCCAATAAGAGTTCTGATACTTTAAAAACTTCTTCTACAACACCTATAACATTGCAATTTAAATATTTCTGAACTTCGGCAACATCAAACATTTGATTTCCGGTAATAAACAATGCAACATTTGGTGTTGCTACGGAAGTTATACTTCCCAATATAGACCTAGCTGACACTATCCCCTTAGGCGTGCAATCAACAACCAATAGAACAAGATCAGATTCTTCTAGAATCAGTTGTGTCATTTCTAAACATGGAACCCATCGACCGAGATCAATTACCATTAGATTTTCTTTAGATAGAAAACAATTTACGATTTGTTTAACAATTGCTTCAACTAAAATGAATTGTTCAAAACTTTGGGTTCCGAACATTGCTTTGATGTTGCTATTGACAATTTGAAGATGCGCTCTTATAAGCTCTTTTGTAATTTCTTTTCTTTCCGCCGTCAGTGTTATCAATCCTGGCCTTAAAGACATTTGAAATCTCAATGCCAAATCTCCGCCTGCTGGATCTGCTTCCAGTACAATGCACTCAGAATATACTTCTTGAAGAATTGAAGCTGTGATTAAAGTACCTGAAGTTACGCCAGGAGAACCTTTAGTGCCAATAACGGAGATCACTGGCATCCTATTTAGAAATCAAATCCAAACTGATTTGATCTGCTGAAGCTGCAAGAGAAATGATAGGACCAAGATTTACCGGGACACTAACTGTGACTTCATCTGCGTAGTCGCTATTCAAATTCGGATTAGGGATACTTTCAGAAACTACAGTGGAGTCCGAATCAAGTACGGATCCGGGAGACATTAAATTTCCAGTGTTATTACTTATTGAATTAATACCTAACGTGCCAATTGTCTCGCTACTTGTAATTGCCGGCGTGGATCCGGGTTGAGGTGTAAATACGATTATCACGTGTTCACCGACCTGTAAACCATTTGTAGGCTCTTGCCCAATTTTTAATGGAATTCCAACCAATGTCAAATTGGAAGATAGGGGCGCAAAAGATGTAGAATCTCCTTCCGCTAATATCTGTCCAGAAACTAATGAAGTAACTGCATATTTACCAACTACTTCGTTTTCTAAAGATGCGGAGATATCATTAACATTTGAGCTATTTGAAATTAATGCAGTGCCTAAATCTTGAGAAGTTATTTTAGAATTTTTAGATACCGATTTAATCAGCACAATAACTGGAACCTTATTCCCAGCAGACATTACCGCCCACGCAGCAATCAAGGCAGATAAAACTAATATCATGGCGGCACCAATCAACTTTAAATAACTCACATTGGACTTAAAAGCCGTTAAATTGTGGGGTTCTTTTTTGACATCGTTTGATTTGGTGACATTTCTACTTCGTAATATTGTCTCAAACTCGTCTTCAGCGCCTTTAGCTTGCATTTTAAAGGTCATTAATAATATCCTTTCTATTGATTAATTGATTCAATTTGTTCAACTTGAAGGTAGCTTGTATTTGATGTATACAAAGTTCCTAAACTTCCAAAGTATCCTGTAATCGATGATCTCCAATTAACTGACCAAACTATCGTTGCTCTTATCAGATATCCAATATTAGATACATTTAAAAATTTCTGAGCGAGATAACTTGAAAGATGATAAATATGTTCACATGTGCCAGGTTTGACAGCGGCTACATTGACTAAGGAAAGACAAGATAAAACAGATCCATCCCCGAAACTCCAATCAATACCCACGGGTGTCGCGGTCGCAGAAGCAGTTATTCCGTTCGTAGTCGCACTGGCTGAATACGGATGCCAAATCGAACCATTAATAGCAAACATTTCGGGAAAATTTACAATTCCCAGATTTGACGGATTTAAAACTATAGTTGGAGAGGGTAACGTAATACTATTTACGGCCTGACTTGCTACGGTTTTATAATTACTTACAGTTGAGATAGGTGGAGGTGCGGGTGGAATCCAAATTATCAAATAACCGGGTCCGAAGAAAACAACATTGTAATGACTTAAATTAGGTGCAATATCATTTGCACTACAGCTAATTTTGTAATAAGTTCCCTTCACGGTCCCAGCTGGTAATGTGAATGTGTTAACGCCAACACCAATATATTTCCAGGTGCAAGCTGATTGCGAAATTTGTTTGGACGTGTGACCGGATTTGCCGACCGTTGAAGCATTACGAGTTGCATTACTGGAACCATCATAAGTAGCTCGGCAAGTGATAGCGTTTGAAGAACTTGTACACGTTCCTACGCCTGCGTAGGCTTGTCTTGAACCAAGGAAAGCTGATGTCGCTATACATAATAGTGTTATACAAATAACTGTTAAATACTGCCTAAAATATGACCTAGTAAACATTTTGACCTTCTATGACTTTTACTTGGATGATCTTCCAGCTACCTCGTATTTTTTTCAACCAACCAGAAGACTTTGATGTTATTAACCAAGGAAAAGTATCTAAATTGGGTCGACTAGCTTTTCGACTTTCGTACCAGCTTGAATCAACGCCCCGCAATACTACTAGTGATTCTGAATTGCTCAAAAACGAAACTGTCGGATATAAACCCATTTGAACAGTGCCCTTTGCAATTACGTCTGCATGAGCAATTTTATGCATCGCATTATCAGCAAAAATGTACTCCGTTTGCGCAAAAACATTAGCCAATCCCTTAGTTATGGCGACTCCTTTTGTTGATACTAAGGAATCATCGTTTAAAGTATTAAAAGCTGCTTTCGATCTAACTTTAGCCAGGGTAATTTCTTGAGTTTTGATTAATCTCACTTGGGTAGATGTTGAGCATGACTTTAAAGCAGTCGCAACAAGTACTGCAGAGAATATTTGCATTAACATTTGGCCAAAGCAAACCTTTTGGTTGAGTTGTATTTGTAGCAATAATTTTTTATTTAAAAACATAGTTATCAATTATTTTGTTTAATTAAAATTTTGTCAATGAATTTTTAACATTTTCTTTACGCTAAAAATAATGGCTTGACCTATTAAAGTGAGTTTTGCAGAATCAGAAGGACTTCGTACCACAAAGGACAAATCTGAGATTTCTAGATCTAGCATTTCTAATAACCTCTTAAACAGTTTTGC
>DAHXLF010000035.1 GCA_027371755.1 Acidimicrobiales bacterium | reverse complement strand
AAAAGAGATCGGAGCGCAAGTATTACTTAAGGGTACGCATTCGGGAGTCGACGGTGTTTATAGCGCAGACCCCAGGGTAGATACCAACGCGTCGAGGTTTGACGAGATTTCATTTACTGAAGTTTTGGCTAAAGATTTAAAAGTTATGGATCTGACGGCGATAACATTTTGTAAGGATAATAATTTACCGATTTATGTGTTTGACTTAATGATGCCGGGTAATATTAAAATGGCTTTAGCGGGAGAGAAAGTAGGGACATTAATAAAATGAGTGAACTAGTAGACGTAGCAGTATCGGAAATCTCGCAGAAGATGGATAAAGCAATTGAGCACTGTCAAAGAGAACTCATTGCGGTCAGAACATCCAGACCCTCTCCTGCATTATTGGATAGAATTGAGCTTGAATATTACGGGACGATGGTATCGCTAAATAAATTAGCTCAATTTCATGTTTCAGATGCAAGAACACTGGTGGTTACCCCGTTTGACAAAACATCGCTGGGCTTAATTGACAAAGCAATATTAAACTCGGACCTTGGCATTACTCCAAACAATGACGGGCAGGTAATAAGACTCGCTTTCCCCCCCCTAAATGAAGAAAGACGTAAGGAGCTGGTTAAAGTCATAAAGCAAATCTGTGAAGATGCTAAAGTAACATTAAGAAATCTAAGACGAAACGCAAGGCACGAAATTGAGTCCTTAGAAAAGGCCGGCGATATATCTAAAGACGATCTTTCTCGAAGCGAAAAAGAATTGGACACTGTAGTCCACGAGAAAACATCAATTGTTGATAAACTTTTTGCGGCTAAAGAAAAAGAGTTAATGGAAATATAAAAGCGGTACAAAATGAGCGATTTTGAAGATAGCGAGACAAACGGCAAATCTTCACAGGATTCTGAATTTGACGGTATTAGAATTCTAGGTGCGGATCGGGCATCCGATATAGTTAAAGGCGATTACGAAACAGTCGAAGAAGAGACCGACATTGACGATGAAAGTGAATTTGACCAAGAAGAAAACTTATCTCATGGCAGTCTGGATCAACATTGGACCGATCCTCCCACGGGGCAGGTACCTGCAATTTTAATTGACGATTCCAAAGACACATCTTTTGAAGAGATATCTGCTCGAACTGCAGTTTGGCGTACCGAACATCATTCGGATGAAAATGACGAAGATTTAGACTTGGGCTTTATAACCGAAGACGTTCCGGTTATAAAAGATCATAATGAAGAATATGAATCAGATGAATCTGACGTCACAAATGACAATCCTGAATCAGTGAATTTTGACCAAGGTGATGTTCGAGAATCTGTCGGAGATCATATAAGTTCAAGAAGTCAGCCTGCATATCGTGATTATGATGATTTAAACTTAGATGAAAACTCGGAATTAAGTTCTGAAAATATGGATCGAATTTCAAGGCGTCGGGCATCCGAACTGAAGGCAAAGAAGAAAAGCCCCAAAAAGCCACCTATTCAGAAAAAGCAGGTTTCAGCTAAGCATGAATTAAGTGAAAAAGCACCTTCGGGATCAAATATATCTCTGCGCATTCTCACCGGTGTGCTTGTAGCGGGAATTGCCTCTCTAATGTTTTACTCGGGAACCGAGTTGGGGCTGCTGTTGGTAATAATTTTAGCCTTAATGGCTATTTTGGAATTCAATACCGCAATTTTGAAAGTCGGCTTTCGTCCCGCCGGGATAGTTGCCGTGTTTGGTGTCCTTGCATCTGTTTTGGGAGCCTATTTGAGAGGAACGCCTGCACTTCTGTCTATGCTTGGACTTACCGTGGGGACAATTTTTGCCTGGTACATATTTTCTGATTCGGATGAAAAACACAAAGAACGACCCGTTGCTAATATAGGCGTGACGTTTTTAGGCTTTATTTGGATAGGATTTTTTGCCTCATTTGGCGGTCTCATATTATCGCCGAACCAATATCCGAATAAACATGGAATCGCTTATTTGGTTGCAGTCATAATTTTGGCGGTCGTTAACGACGTGGGTGCCTTTTCTTTCGGTAAGAGATTCGGCGCCGGGAAAAATCACTTATTTGCAAAGAACATAAGTCCCAACAAAACTTGGGAGGGGTTTTTTGGTGGAACCATTCTGACTTTGATTGTTGGGGCTGTAATCGGCGATGTATTTAGTCCGTGGACTTTGAGTCACGCTATGGAGATGGCGGTTTTGGTTTCAATCTTTAGCCCACTCGGAGACTTAATAGAGTCAATGCTAAAACGGGATCTAAAACTTAAGGATTTTGGTTCGGTTTTGCCGGGTCACGGCGGCATATTAGACCGAATTGACGGAATCTTGCTATGCCTACCCATGGCTTATGTCTATTTCCAACTAATGCATTTTAGCTAGTAATGAAAACCATTGCAATAGCTGGTTCAACGGGTTCAATCGGTACCCAAGCTCTTGAAGTTATAGCTGAATCTCCCGATGATTTTGAAGTAGTTGTTCTTGGGGCTAATTCCAGTACGGAATTATTGATAGATCAGGCCAATAAATTCCACCCTAAATATGTCTGCCTTTTCGACGAGTCGCGCAGTGATGAATTAAAATCCGGTCTTGCTTACGATTGCGAAGTAGTTTGCGGTCGGGATTCGGTTGAAGTGCTTTCGACTAAAGCCGATCTTGTGCTGAATGCAATAGTGGGATTTGCTGGTCTGTCTGTAACCCTAAACTCCTTAAGAGCCAATAAAATTCTTGCACTGGCGAACAAGGAATCCTTAGTTGCCGCAGGTGACGTAGTGGACAAAATTAAGAAAAAATCCGGCGGAGAAATCATACCCGTGGATTCTGAACATTCTGCAATATTTCAATGTTTAAAGAATGAAGAGTTAAGATCGATTCATAAAATCCTACTGACGGGTTCTGGCGGTCCGTTCCGAAGTAAAACTCTTTCTGATCTATCGGAAGTTAAAATAGACGAAGCTTTAAATCATCCAACGTGGAACATGGGACCTAAAATTACGGTAGATTCGTCCACTTTAATGAATAAAGCTTTGGAGATAATTGAGGCCAAATACCTTTTTGATATTTCCACCCAAGACATTGAGGTGGTAATTCACAGACAGTCGATAGTACACTCCATGGTAACATTTACTGACGGTGCGACAATGGCTCAGTTGGCAATGCCAACCATGTGTTTACCGATTTCATATGCGTTAAACTATCCCGATAGGGGCCAAGTATCATACGGTATGATTGATTTTGGCTCCGCTTTAGAACTGAGTTTTGAAAAACCTAATCGGAATATATTTAGATCTCTGGGGTTTGCCTATGAAGCTGGACGAATAGGCAAGAGTTTACCAACTATAATAAATGCCGCTAATGAAGTCGCAGTCCAAGCATTTCTGGATGAACGACTGCCCTGGCTAAAGATATTTGACGTGGTTGAACACTGTATCCAAACATGTAGTATCGTGGATCTCTATAGCGAACAAGACGTGTTTGATTCCGATTTTGAAGCCCGAAGGGTTGCTAATTCATACATTACAATTGCCGAATAATAGAATCTTGACTTAAACTAAAACCAAGATCTGAAGGTTAAATTTACAATTAAGTATTGCAAAAAGACCTTGCTATTGGCATAACTACATACCGGTAAAAAATGTCAATTACTGAGAAATTTAATCTTTAAATCCTTGCTGAAAATGGATTTTTGAATTATAAAGGGTTAAAAATCGACTATTATTTTTTTGGGCCGCTAGCTCATCCGGTAGAGCAGAGGACTTTTAATCCTAAGGTGGCGAGATCGAGACTCGCGCGGCCCACAACTTGTTCGCAACTTTTTCTTAAATATTCTTAAACCCCTTACCATGATTGTCATTCGTAGGTTCTTCGTCATTTAGTTGGAGATTCCGTTTAAAGTCTGATTGAAATAGTTTGATCAAACAACCTATTGACAACATATAACTTTTGGCAAATTCGACTGAACTATATGTATAACAATTTGAAAAATATTTAATAAATTTTGATCGAATAGGCCAAAATAAATGAAGCTAAACTAAGTTTCATGGCCGTAAAATTTAGTGACAGTTCGTCTGTCCCCGTAGCACGACGTACCGTGCTCGTGCTTTCTGCCGTCGGTGTCCTAGGCGTACTGTTTGGATCTAAAATTTCCGACAGATTAAACAACGTTTTCTCGAAACTTTCTCCAAACAACCCAATCTCAAATTTGATACCAGGTGGCGCAGGCTTTGAAATTTATACTGTGGCAGGTTTTCCCATCAGGACCACGAAAGATTATAAGCTTAAAGTAACTGGCTTAGTGAATAAGCCCATAACTTTGTCTTACAGCGATTTATTGAAATTACCGCCGACTTATATGACAAAGGATTTCCAGTGTGTTACCGGGTGGAGAGTTCCGAATGTTAAATGGACTGGGGTTTGCTTAAGAGATATCTTAAATTTAGCAGGCGTTAAGCAAGAAGTTAAAGGAGTATTGTTTAAATCATACGACGGAGTCTACACGGAAAGTTTGACCCTAAATCAGGCTATGAGAAGCGATGTTATAGTTGCCTATTCTATGTTGGGTGAATCAATTACCGAAGAACATGGGGGGCCGGTGAGACTGTATGTGGCGCCGATGTATGGTTATAAATCAATCAAGTGGTTGGACTCAATTGAACTTGCTACGAACGTAATTCCTGGTTATTGGGAGAATTTGGGATATGCGCAGAATGCATGGATCGGACGATCAAATGGAAGAACCGACCAACCTGTCGACTGAAAAATCTTACCGCTCTGGTGATAGAATTGAAAGGTTTGACTCAGCAGAGCGGTTTGTGCATTGGACAACTGCCTTTCTTATGTTGGTATGCATAGGCTCAGTAGTTGCGATTCAGATTCCAGCTGCCATGGTATTTTTTGGCGGAAGAACGGGTTTGAGAATTGTACACATAATATCGGGCACTCTGTTGCCAATACCGCTCATAATGGGATTCATCGGTTTTAAAAAATCGAAGTTTTTGAAAGCCGATTTAAGAATTCTCGGTCGATTTACTAAAGAAGACTTTAGGTGGATAAGGTATTGGGGGAATAACGAGAACCTGGTATTAGGGAAATTCAATGGTGGTCAAAAAGCCAATTACGCGTTTATGAGCGGAGCCGTAGTTGTTATGATGATCTCTGGTTTCGTAATGCAAAGTTTTACTGTTTTACCGTTGAGTTACCGAATTGGCGCAACCTTTACTCATAAGCTGTTTGCTTGGCTGATTGTAATTGTTATTGTAGGTCATATCGGATATGCGTTGACTAATTTTGACTCATTAAAATCTATGGTTACACTAAAAATTTCCAGAAAATGGGCTGAGATTCATTGTAGGGATTGGGTAGAAGAACACGATAATGCCAAAGCGACTGAGATTTAGCACACTCTAAATCTTCGTCATTTTTTCTAAACATTTCTTGCATATGCCGGGTATTGCGAAATGTGACATATCCGTAATAAAACCGTAGTTGTTGCGCAAGGTCTTAACAAGCGGCCTAAATATAGGATGCGGTATCGATTCGATTGAGTCACATTTTTCACAGATCAAGTGTATATGTTTTACCGTGTAGAGTTCGTAGGTGGCAGGACTGTGTCCAAAATGGGTATGGGTTGCAATTCCGAATATTTCAAACTCTTCTAAAATTCGGTAGACGGTGGATATGTTAAGGCGCGGTAGTTGCTTTGCAATTTCATCGTAAATTTGATCTGCAGTGAGATGTTCATCCGCATTTAGCAGAGTTAAAATCAACTGTCTCTTTGCGTCAGTTATTCGCCCCCCACGTTCACGGATTTGGTAAAGGTATTCGTCGACTTTTTGAGTTGTTGCCTCGACTTCTGTCATGTTTATTAAGTTTACAGCCACATTGACTCTAATGCGCAAAATTATCTACAGCCAATTTGATAGCCTAATCTGGCACCGGTAATACTTACGCAGTGAGGTTTAGAAATCTTATTTGGAATTAAGCCTTAAGGTAAAATACTCAAGATTGTTTAGTTACAGAAGATAACGCCTTTGTAAAACTTAAAAATTCGGCACTGTTTAATTTGTACGCGGAAATAGTTTAAACAAAATGTTTTGTGCAGTAATGTTTTGTGCAGTAATGTTTTTCGCAGAGATCTTTTAAACAGTTATCTTAGTATCTATATGAATCTGGTTTATAGGGTCCGTCGACAGGTACTCCAATATAGTCAGCTTGATCTTTAGTCAGCTCGGTTAATTTGACCCCTAAAGCAGATAAATGTAAGCGGGCTACTTTTTCATCCAGATATTTGGGTAATACGTATACCTTGTTCTCATACGATGATGTGTTGGTGAAAATTTCTACTTGAGCCATTGTCTGATTGGTAAATGAATTGGACATTACGAAACTCGGATGACCAGTTGCATTTCCAAGGTTCAACAGCCTGCCTTCTGAAAGTACTATTACACAGTGACCGTCAGGGAATATCCATTTGTCAACCTGTGGCTTTATATTTTCTCTGACAATGCCGGGGATTCTAGTCAGCCCGTCCATATCGATTTCATTATCAAAATGGCCGATATTGCCCACAATGGCTTGATGTTTCATCTTGGACATGTGCTCTGCGGTAATTATATTTTTATTCCCGGTGGCGGTAATGAATATATCACCTCTGTCAAGTGCATCTTCTAAGGTGGTAACTTCGTAACCTTCCATTACGGCCTGAAGTGCACAGATGGGATCAATCTCTGTTACAACGACTCTGGCTCCCTGTCCGCTGAGAGATTGAGCGCATCCTTTTCCGACATCTCCATAACCCAGCACTACAGCAACCTTGCCGCCTATTAATACATCCGTTGCCCTGTTTATGCCGTCTACAAGTGAGTGTCGACAGCCGTATTTATTGTCAAATTTTGATTTAGTTACAGAATCATTAACGTTAATTGCGGGGAATAAAAGTTCACCGCTTCGCTCCATTTCGTATAGTCTGTGAACCCCCGTAGTGGTCTCTTCGGTTACCCCTTTAATGCCGTTAGCCATTTCGGTAAACCGAGTAGGCCTGTCGGCTAACGACTGTTTAAGCAGATTTAATATGACTTTATATTCTTGCGAATCTGATTCCGTAGGTTCTGCGACCGAACCAATTTTTTCAAATTCTACACCTTTGTGAATAAGCAGGGTTGCATCTCCTCCGTCATCAAGAATCATGTTGGGTCCAAAGTCATCCCAGGTCAACGCCATGTCGGTGCACCACCAATATTCTTGAAGCGATTCGCCTTTCCACGCAAACACCGGTACACCCTTGGGCGAATCTACCGTACCATCCGTACCTACAACTACTGCAGCTGCAGCGTGATCCTGAGTTGAAAATATATTGCAACTTGCCCATCGCACCTGTGCGCCTAAAGCAACAAGCGTTTCGATTAGGACGGCAGTTTGTACTGTCATGTGAAGGGAACCAGTTATTTTGGCACCTTTTAACGGCTGAATAGTTTTGTATTCTTCGCGCATTGCCATTAGTCCCGGCATTTCGTGTTCGGCGAGCTTTATTTCTTTTCTTCCAAATTCTGCCAATGACAGATCCGCTACCTTATAGTCGTTTGGTTTCATGGTTTCCTTCGTTAAATTTGTTGTATTTTGCCCAAATTTGAAAATAGTGATGGATAGGACTTATATATTTTAGCAAAATATGTAAGTATTCAAGTTGGTTAGATATATTATCTGAATCAAGCAGCCTTTGAATTGCCATATATATGCCATTTTAAATTAAAACTCGTAATTGTTAGCTGTAAAGCCACCCGAATTGGACTTTTTAAAGTGTCTGTATTAATTATAGATATTAGGAAAAACTCTTTATTTTGGAGGAAATATGCATAAATGGACAGACGATCAGTTAATGATCAAAGATGCCGTAGCAAAATTTGTGGCAGCTGAAATCGAACCGAATAGAGACGAGCTTGAACACGGCGATATGCCTCCCTATGAAATTATCCGAAAACTTATCAAGACATTTGGCATGGACTCAATGGCACAAGACCGATTTAATCATAGAATCGAGCGTGAAAAAAAGATTCTGTCGGGAGAGCTTGAAGAAAATTCAAATGACCAAGCTTCATCTAAAAAAGGTGACGGCGGTGCGGCTGCCATGACTCTAATCCCGATAATAGAGATATGCAAAGTTTGTCCGGGAATAGTGACTGCGATGGGGGTAAGTTTAGGGTTGGCCGCCGGTACAATAATGTCAGGAGGTACGATTGAGCAAAAAGAGCGATGGGGCTTAGATCTCTTGACATTTAAAAAGGTCGGAGCTTGGGCGATTACTGAACCTAATTCCGGATCGGATGCTCTTGGAGGTATGCTTTCCAGTGCAAAAAGAGACGGGGACGAATATGTTTTAAACGGCAACAAAACATTCATTACCAACGGACCGTATGCGGACACTATTATTTTTTATGCAAAACTCGACGATGGATCTGATACCCCGATTCGACAAAGAAAAGTTTTAACTTTTATTCTGGACAAAGGGATGGAGGGTCTTGAACAGTCTAAACCGTTTAGAAAGATGGGTCTTCATTCGTCGCCCACTGGGGAGCTGTTTTTAAGTGATGTTAGAGTAGGTAAAGATAGATTACTGTCGGGCACAGAAGAGGAAAAAGGCGGTGGCGGTCGTCAGAGCGCAAAAGATAATTTTGTAACCGAACGATCCGGAGTTGCCGCAATGGCACTTGGGGTCATAGAAGAGTGTTTGAGAATATCGGTGAACTATGCCAAAGAGCGTAAGTTGTGGGGAAAACCTATTTCTGAGTTTCAATTGGTTCAAATGAAACTTGCCAAAATGGAGGTGGCACGTTTAAACGTTCAAAACCTTGTTTTTAGACATATTGAAATGCAAGAGAGCGGCGAATCGCTTACATTGGCCGAGGCTTCGGCCATGAAGCTTTATTCGGCTCAAGCCGCAACTGAAGTTGCCCTAGAAGCGGTTCAATTGTTGGGTGGTAATGGTTACATGGCTGAGTATAGAGTAGAACAGTTGGCCAGAGATTCAAAGGTCTTCCAAATTTATGCCGGTACTGACGAAATTCAAATGACTCATATCGCCAAAGATCTTTTAAGTCGATGACGTTAAAAATCTTGTCGAAGGATCCTCAGGTATTGGGCTTAATACGGCGCCCGTGTATTTAAAAAGTAATATTGTTTCTGTATCAATTTAGGTTAATATGTATTTATGACGAACTTCCCTTATTCAGAAAAATATCCGATTAATTATGAACTTCCCGAAAACGGTACCGATCCCTCAACGGTTATTGAAATTCTTCATGAAATTGCCGGTCAAGAAGATTCCTTCTGGGAAACTGGTAAATGTTCGGGAACGATGTACTGCGGAGATCATGAGCATTATGATTTTTTGACAAAAGCGTTTGGAATGTTTGCCCATGTTAATGCGTTGCAACGCGACATGTGTCCAGGGGTAACTAAGTTTGAGTCAGAAATAATATCGATGACCTTGAACATGTTGAATGCGGGGGAAATAAAAGATACGATACCCGGAGGACTTGTAACCAGCGGAGGATCTGCTTCTATAGCTCATGCAATTCTGGCTTACAGGGAATATGCCCGAGATAATCTCGGAATTAAAAATCCAAATGTAATAAAACCCGAAACCGCCCACCCGGCATTTGATAAAGCATGTCACTTGTTTGGCGTCGACATAAAAATTGCCCCGGTAAATAAAGATACTTTTAAAGTTGATACCGCTTGGGTTGACAACAATGTTGATGAAAATACGGTTGCCATCATCGGCTCGGCCTGTAATTACGGTTATGGTATCGTTGACCCTATCGGAGAACTTTCAGACATTGCCTTAGCCCATAAAATTGGGTTGCACGTCGACGGATGTTTGGGTGGATTTATTTTGCCGTTTGGTCAGCAATTGGGTTACGATATCGAAACGTTTGATTTTAGGGTTCCCGGAGTTACCACAATATCAGCCGACACTCATAAATATGGATATGCGTTAAAGGGCACTTCGGTTTTATCCTTTAGGGATAAGAACCTTAGAAATTCCCAGTATTTTTATTTGACAGAGTGGTCCGGCGGTAAATACTGCTCGCCGGGTATGGACGGTTCCCGAAGCGCTGGATTAATTGCGGCAACTTGGGCTTCCATGGTTAAGTTGGGAAAAAGCGGCTATAGAAAATATGCCGAGCAAATCTTTAACACCGCAGAGCAATTGAAAGATGTTGTAAGAAGTCATAAAGAGCTGAGGATACTAGGCAATCCGTCTTTTCTATTTAGCTTTACTTCAGACGAATTTGATATTTATCACGTTAACGACAGTATGGTTCAAAATGGCTGGCGTTTTAATGGCCAACAGTATCCCAATGCCATACATATGGCAGTTACGCGGCCCCAGACTCAACCGGGAGTGGTCGAGGCGTTTGCAAAAGACCTTGCCCAAGCTGTTCAATATGCCAAAGACCACAAAAACGACAAGCCGTTATCGGGAGCTATCTATGGGGGCGTTGCCGAAGGGATGACTCCAGAAGCCGACGAGGTAATAAAAATGTTTATGGCAGAAATGATGGATGGTTTTCAACAAGTTCCGCCGCGGATCTGATCGATTCTTTAACCGGGAAGTCGCTTGTTGTAAATATCGACTATCTTAATTGAGCCACCGGGATTTAGCGTTTACCGATGCTTAATTTATACCGCGTGGTTATTTAAACTCGGAGGGTCTTATTGATTGCCTGGTTCGTGATAATGTTCAGTCCAATTAGTACCGTCCCAATATCTCAAACGTTCCGATCCCGGCGGTGCTTCGGGATCTTTGTACCAGTCTGCTTCGGGTAAATTTGAAACAGTCTGATTTTGATTTTGCACCTGCTGCTGATCCGCATAGCTGGTGTTCTCGTAGTTTCCTGGCATATTTCCTGCTGATATCCCGCTGCCGTAGTTCTGAAGTGGCTGATTGCCGGACTGTTGCTGAAAAGTTTGACTTTGCGGCGCCCTGTTGGGGTACGGGTTATAAGGTTGGTAACTGCCGTACGGCGAATTCACCGAATTTTGGGGGATATATGCACCGGGCATCGATCCATTTCCCGAATACATCTGTGCGTTGGCTCTGCCCAACTTCTTACGTTTTGACGCCGCCACTCCCGCAAAGATTACCGAGCCTAAAAACACCAGTGATATAACGCCGATAATAAGATTTGCAGTACTCGAAGAACCACTTGAGGATCCCAAAGGATTTGAAGGTCCGTTAAGTTTGCTATTTAATAGATTGTATTGCGCCACTGCAAAATTATTAAAAGTTGTAATCGGAACAGATGAGCTGCTTGTGGCTCCGACTGTTAACATGGTTGTTAGGTTGCCAACGTTGTTACAGTAGGTTAAATCACCGTAAAGAACAAGTGGTATTGATTGTCCGTTTGTCGCTAGTGTGGCTGTAGCTTCAAATCCATAGCCAGTTTGGAGAGACGGAACGATATAAAGCTGCGAAGATTGTAGCTGGGCCGGTTCCACATATTGAGCCAATGAGTTTTTAAAAGATGACTCAAGCTGACCAAAAGCTTTTGAAGCATTATATTCACTGGAAAAGTCGACAATGGACGCAGAATATACTGTCCTGTCTGAGGTATCATACCAAACTTTCCAAAATCCGGGGACACGCGAACTTACAATAAGTCCTTGATTCCCGTAAATCATTATAGGAGGATTAACAGGGCCGGCTAGGGGTCGGGAGGGTTCTACGGTTACAGGCTGAATAGAGTTACCGTTTCCTTCCGCGTCCAGCTGAGCCGAGGCAACGGGGGATGCCACTATTAGCGGTACCAATGACTGATCGATGGTATTTGAAGAGCTTGCAAGTCTAAAGGGTTGCGATGTTCTGCTCAAGCTGAATATGCAAACTGTTGCAATGGCGAATATCAAAACTGCAATGTTAATTTTAAATATTGATTTCATGTAATACCTTTTTGGCTATATTTAACAATGGTATCACAATAAGAAAAATTAATCGATACGTATTATTTTTTCGTCAGTATTTTTGGCAGACAATCTAAAGAACAAATTAATCGAGCATCAATTCACGATTATCAAATTTATTGTCATCCAATTGTGTTTGATTGGTAGTTTTGTGTTTGGGCAAACTAAAGGCAAATATGAACGAGGTAGCGGCAATCAAACTGGCTGTCAGATAGGCGACCGACCATCCGTGCAGTATGGAAATAGTTTGTAATCGGGTAAAGATTGTTGAATTCCCTGTAACTTTAGATATGTCTAAAGAGATAGTTACCAGAACTGCCAATCCTAAAGCTCCGCCGATTTGTCGGGAAGAATTTAACAAACCCGAGGCAAATCCGGCCAATTCTCGCTTTACTCCGTCGGTACCAGCAGCTGTTGCAGGAGCAAAAGTAAACCCCAGTCCTAATGTTATTAGTGTTGCAGGGACAAAAACCACCGACAAATATGTTGAATGGATATTTACTTGAGCCAACCATAAAAATCCGAGTAATGCCAATACGGGTCCGATTAGCAAAAATATTTTATAGCCAATTTTGGAAATCAGCCTCCCGGAAAGTATTGCACCTAGCGCTATACCAGCAGTTTGAGGAAGGAATACTATTCCTGTTTTAAGGGGCGAAAAATGTAATATTTCTTGTAGGTAAAGGGTAATAAAGTACCACATTGCAAATGCGGATGCGCTCATTGTAAATATACATAGGTTGGCTAAGGTTAATGTTCTGATTCTAAACATTGAAAACGGAACTATGGGCGACTTAGCTAATTTCATTTCATAAATTACAAAACTGACAAGCAATAATATTGCAATCGACAGCGGAATCAGAGTCGCGAAAGAAGTCCACGAGGCAGTACCCGTGTTAACTACTGCGTAAACGCCTAAAGATAATCCTGAAGTTATCAGAACCGATCCTATGATATCCAAACTTTTTGAAGTTCTGTTATTTTGTAATTCAGATACCGCTTCAATGGCGATCAGAAAACATATGATACCGATAGGCACATTTATGAATAATATCCATCGCCAGGATACTAGATCCGTCAAAATCCCGCCGACTAAAGCTCCAGCCGCACCGCCCCCAGCGGCTACCGCGCCCCAAATTCCCAATGCTTTAGTTCTGACGGTATTGTCGGTGAAAGTTGTTATCAGGATGGTTAATGTAGCCGGAGATAAAATAGCACCGCCTAGGCCCTGAACTGCTCGTGCAGCTATCAATTCACTTTGGGTCTGTGCCAATCCTCCTATTAATGAAGACAGTGTAAATAATCCGAGTCCCACCAGGAAAATCTTTCGTCTGCCGAATATGTCGGCGGCGCGTCCGCCGAGCATTAAAAACCCGGCAAAGGTAATGGTATAGGCATTTATTATCCATTGTAAGTTTGGGTTTGAAAAGTGAAGCGAACGCTGAATTGTCGGAAGCGCTACGTTTACTACCGATACATCTAAAACAACCATGAATTGAGCTATGCAAACCACGACTAAAATCAGCCAGTGGGTTTTTAGGGATACTTTGTCGGCAGTGTTTTCCATACTTTTTAATGACTTTCTATGAAATTTGAAACTATTGTGCCGCTTCAAACTTTATTGAAGTGAAATCGAATATTTGATTGATGGCCAGAGTAATTTGAAAGATTTGAAGATTTTGAATAATGTTTCTGGTTTTTGTCAAATAGGAATTTTGCAAAGACGGCTCTTTAAAATTATTTGCTGATATTTTAAATGATTTTTCAAGCAAATTGACATAATTTTTAGTTTTGTCCAAAAGTTGTCAAATAGATATTAATTTATTATTTCACATAGCAGTTTTACATAGCCGCATTGCCGGATTGATTAATAATAAAATATCGAACCCGGATTTAATTGATGAAAATATAATCTAAGAGGCTGAATGATTGACTTTTTATTGAAACGACTTTATTGGATTCAAATTAACTCAGCAGAACTAATATAGTCATTATGAATATCTCAAAAAATTCCTTCGATTCCAAATCACAAATTTTAATAAACGGCAATTCGTACGAGTATTTTGATGTTAACAAATTAGATGAAATAGCTAATATTGACATTCTGCCGCTAAGCATAAAAGTTTTGTTGGAGAATTTATTAAGACACGAAGATTCAAAGGCTGTTTTAGCAGATGACATTGTTGCCTTAGCTAAATTTGAATCCTCAAGTATTGGTAATCAAGAGATTGCGTTTTCGCCGGAGAGAGTTCTAATGCAGGATTTTACGGGGGTTCCCGCTGTAGCTGATTTGGCTGCAATGAGAGATGCTGTAAAGGAGTTGGGGGGTGATGCTTCCAAGATTAATCCGCTCGTGCCCGTTGAATTGGTGATAGATCACTCGGTAATTGTTGAACATTCCGGAAGTGATGAAGCATTCGAACTGAACGCTGAGATTGAGGCAAAAAGGAATTCCGAACGATACGCACTTTTGCGATGGGCACAAAATTCCTTTGACAACTTTAAAGTGGTTCCGCCGGATGCTGGAATTTGTCATCAAGTTAATCTGGAATATTTGGCAAGGGTAGTGTTTAATTCAAAAGAAAACGTTTTATATCCCGACACAGTAGTAGGTACGGATTCTCATACAACTATGATTAACGGTTTGGGAGTTTTGGGATGGGGAGTCGGCGGAATTGAAGCCGAAGCCGCTATGTTGGGACAACCAGTTACGATGCTTATTCCGCCGGTTGTCGGATTAAAGCTTACCGGTAAACTCAATGCCGGCATAACTTCGACAGATTTGGTACTAACCATAACCCAAATGCTTAGAAAACATGGAGTAGTGGGTAAATTCGTTGAATTTATAGGTTCTGGGTTGGATGAGATTTCTTTGGAGACCCGAGCCACGATTGCCAATATGGCTCCTGAATACGGCGCTACTTGTGCATTTTTCCCAGTGGATCAGATAACGATTAACTATCTTAAATTCACTGGTAGATCCGAGGAGGCTTGTTCGATCGTAGAAGCTTACTGCAAAAAGCAGGGATTATTTAGACACAACGATTCAGTGGAACCTAAAACCACTGAGTTGCTGACCCTAGATTTATCCACCGTTCAGCCGTCGATTGCCGGACCTTCCAGGCCACAGGATCGTCTCTCATTGTCAGATCTTAAACCTGCCACCATAGACTTTATAAAGTCTAAGAATCCCGCATTTGACGAATCGGCTGCACAAACCGATACGGTCGCTGACGGTTCGGTGGTCGTGGCGGCAATAACATCTTGCACTAACACATCTAACCCCAAGGTCTTGGTAGCAGCTGGGCTTTTGGCAAAAAAGGCGGTGGAGCTCGGACTTAAAGTTCCTTCTTATGTAAAAACTTCATTGGCTCCAGGATCTAGAGTCGTAACTGACTATCTTAAAAAAGCTTCTCTCGATGGATATTTGGAGACGTTGGGGTTTAATCTAGTAGGTTACGGATGTACTACATGTATCGGAAACTCCGGACCGTTAAATCAAGGAATCAGTCAACAAGTTAAAGATAGGAATTTAACGGTTTGTTCGGTTCTTTCGGGCAACAGAAATTTTGAAGGCAGAATTCATCCGGACGTGAAGATGAATTTCTTAGCATCTCCTCCGTTGGTGGTGGCATATGCGATTGCCGGTAGGATGAATATCGATATTTCAAGCGAACCCGTTGGAATTTCAGACGCGGGACAAGCCGTGTATCTTAAAGATATTTGGCCGACGGATATAGAAATTGATGATGTAATTGCTATGTCTATATCGTCAGACATGTTTGTTGAGCGATACGGAAAAATATTTGAAGGAGATTCGAGATGGAAAGCGCTTGCGGGAGCAACCTCGGATTATTTTTCGTGGGATGCTAATTCTACGTACGTCAGGAGACCACCGTTTTTTGACAATATTGCATCAGGACAAAAACCAATTGAAGATATAGTTCGAGCCAGAGCACTGGTCAAAGTTGGAGATTCGGTCACAACGGATCACATTCCACCGGCGGGGAATATTGCAGTTAATTCACCCGCGGGTCAATATCTGAAAGATAAGGGAGTCAGCCAAGAGGATTTTAACTCCTACGGAGCTAGACGAGGCAATCATGAAGTAATGGCACGAGGAACTTTTGGAAACATCAGACTCAAAAATCAACTGGCTCCAGGCACGGAAGGTCCATATACCACTTGCTTCATAAATAACGAAGTTATGTCGATTTATGAAGCCTCAGAACTCTATGCCAATAATCAAACTCCGTTAATAGTATTGGCAGGTAAAGAGTATGGATCGGGTTCATCCAGAGATTGGGCAGCCAAAGGAGTTTGGATGCTTGGCATTAAAGCGGTTATTGCCGAAAGTTTTGAGCGAATCCATAGGTCAAACTTAATTGGGATGGGAATTATCCCTCTGGAGTTTAATAAAGGGGATTCTTTAGAATCTCTTGGCATACAGGGTAACGAAAGTTTTAACATCGTTGGCTTAGAGGTACTGAATTCGGGGGAAATTCCGAAATACGTTTCTTTAGAGTGCGATAAAAATACTTTTAGACTTAAAGTCAGAATAGATACTCCCGTTGAAGCCGACTATTGTCGTTCCGGCGGTATTCTTCAATTTGTTCTAAAAAACTTAACCTCGTAGTTTTATTTCGACAACTGAATATATTTGGGTAGACTCTATACGAGTAATAGTTTATCGTGCGACAAATTAATTTATTGATTCTGTTGCTATTCAGATATAGTTAAATTTGTAGATACTTGAAGGTTTTAAATACGCCGTTTTGGGTAGCTAGAAAATGGCTAGACGAAAAAGTTTGGTGTATCTTATTCAAAATCGTTAGATAAAGTATTCAGTTATTAATTTAGGTCGAAGTTAAAACTAAAGCGTAAATAACCGGTAATGAGTAATTAGCTTTGCAGGCTATTGGGCTCGCCGGTACTGTCCATTGGCACAGCCGCCATTCCTGCAATTGTCGGAACCATTATAACTCTTTCGTCACCGTTAATCCCGGCGTTTGAGTTGGAAACACTTTGATCTTCTTCAAATGGCACCGAAGATGCTCCCATCGGTGCAATTTTCGTCGTAGAAGACTCCGATTCGGTTGTCTTAGGCTCTACGGAATTTGAAACAGCCTCTGATTCGTCTTGAGCTTTTTCGTCGGGGGAGTCGATGCCAGGAATATTTATCCCTCCGACGGCTTGTCTTAACATATTTTGCAAGTTTGCGAGGTCCGATATGGCTTTGTCTTTTTGCGCAAGCAATGATGCAATTTGAGTCTCCAACGACTTTATTTCCGCAGACAGTCCGGCCACTTTTTCATCATGATCTTTCATCAACTGAGTTTGCTTATCTTCAAGTCGTAATCTCATTTCTTGCTCACGATTTTGTTCAAGACTCTCAAGCTCCGCTTTTCGTCGGGAAATTTCAATTTCACTTGCTTCCCGCAATGATTTGAGCTCAACTTCAAGTTGGGTTTTTGCTTCAGACCTCATCATATCTGCTTCTGTTCGTGCCTGACTCATCTGATCATTAAGAGCCTGAGCTTTGGTTTCTAACTCTTTTAGATCATCTTGAGCTTTTTGCACTATTTGTTGAGCTTCTTCTCGGGCAGACTGCTCAATCTTTGTTGCCGACTCAGCGGCGGCTGTTATTAAAGCTTGTACTTGCTGACCTAACGTCTCTTCTACAATAGGCATGCTCACATTTACTGCTTCATTTACAGATGTTTCTTCGGAAATACTTGCGTCAAGTTCATCGACCTTTCTGTGGAGGTCGGCCAAATTCGAATTCGCTATACTCAGTTGCGCTTCTGCAGTTGCTGCTCTTTGGATGGCAGTCTGAAGTTGTGCTAACTGTTCGTTTATGAACTTGTCAACTTCCTCAGGATCGTAACCTTTTTTATTTTGTGAAAATTGAGGCATTATTGCTCCTAAATTGATCGCTTCTTAATTGTCTAATTGTTATTATTATATATCCCATCGCACCTTAACATTATTGCATCAAAAGTGCTAAAACTTATTATCAATAAACATTGCTGTTTACAAAATTAATTTATAAACATATAATCTATATTATCACGTTGAATAATTATAGCAATACTCTTGGTGTTTTTTTTATATAAAAATAACACGCTATGCATGATTTTGTAGGAATAACTAGCTCACAGTAATATTTATGAATATTGGTTGAAAATAGCCGAGAATGCCTAATTTAAGCGCTTCTGATAAGTTACCAGTGACTAGAACTCTATCGATTATCAGATAGTAATGAATTAAAGCCGCACGGTATCTTGGACGATATAACCTAAAATTACGGCTTTGGTTAGGGCATTAAAAGTTTTCAATCAATAATTCTGATAGTCAAACTATTTACTGATTGTTGTTTTTGCTGTTTGACTTTTTCGATTTTGATGACTTTTGAGATTTACCGCTATAGGTTTAGGCGAATAAGATATGCGGCATTTGGATTGTTGAGCTAACACTTATGTCAATAAACAATAAAATTGGGTTGTGCGCAATGAGACGATAACTAAACTTGTTGATGTTTTATCGTGTTAACTAATTGTCAACACGATAAAACAATGAGTCGCTTTAAAAAACTGTGTTTTGAGATTGAATTTGAATTGGTAAGATTTGCCAATGAAGATGCTTAAGGTAAAGATGGAAAAGTGTGATCGTATACGCGCGAGTAATAAATTGGATTTCACACGGAATTTTAACAATTTAAATATTGCGTTAAAATAGAGTTAGCAATTTAAAGAATTGATCTATTCTATTTTGCGGGCGTAGTTCAGAGGCAGAACATCAGCTTCCCAAGCTGAGAACGCGAGTTCGATTCTCGTCGCCCGCTCCAGGGCTGTTTCGCCACTTCCAGTCGAAATGATTCGCAACCAAGGGGGAATGAGTGCGGCCAGGGGCGTAAAGCCCACGGATCTGGCTTATTGGCTCGCATTTCGGCTAAATAAGACCCGCTTTATCTTGGTTTAAGCTGCGAAAGGCAAAACAGGGCAGCTTTCTAGCCTCTGCCGTCGGTACTACTGGCTCTTCAGCTTTTAGTGGGGTCTACCCACTTGTGACCACTAAGTCCGATGACACCGTGAGGAGTTTCAAACAGGGGTGCCTGTAGCTTCTCAAGGTGGGCGGATTCAACTTCGAAGTGCAACATAACACGAGTTGAAGAGGGGAG
>DAHXLF010000034.1 GCA_027371755.1 Acidimicrobiales bacterium | reverse complement strand
TCGGTAATCCACGACAGATCCCGAGTCAATATGCTTACGACTACATCTTTTATCGTTCTGTTGGATAGGTGTGCGGCATACATGAGCGGACCTATTAAAGTTTCCGCCCGTTCATTCCAATGATTGGCGTTAATATCGCCAGCTGCCATGGAGGAACCGACAATTAAATTAGTCACCCTTAAGGCACTTTCCCAATCGGATATGGCATCCAACGGCGACCATTTAACCTTTTTAACATTCAGTGATTCCAGCTCGGAGATGCTAAGCGAATCGCTGGGATCATAACACCAAACGTTGCCAACCAACCCTTTAGCTTTGGCCGTAGTTTGCATGAGGTCAGTTTTTGTGGACAGCGATACCGTTGGACCAAAATTACTTAGTATCGACGGAATTATAATCGAAGAACTTTTTCCCGAACGCGAAGGACCCAAGATTAATATAGGTCTTTCCGGATGAGAAAACTGCAACCTTCCATTTAATTTATAACCCAGGGGCAAGCCACCACCGTTAAGTAAGACTTCGGCCTTAAGGTAGGCCAAATTACTTATTGAACCACGGATTGAATAACCGGTTGAATCGTAAGGCACGGAATAAATCTATCCATTCGGTCTAATCGGATGTCTCAAAACGATACAATTACACAGTTAAAACCGCAGGAAATTGCCCAGTAAATTACGCAGTACATTTACCAGGCAAAATGGCTTTTAATCAGAATTATCTAAAGAAAAGATGACGGTACAACAGATACATTAAATAGAGTTTACCGAAAACCTACAATTTTAGAAAAGGAATGAAGAAGATGGCAGGCTCTTAATCGATCAAAGCGTCGCCAGTCGGTACGGAATTGGTCAAAAGTATCATATCTTCGGTTGACAACCTAACGTCTGCGGACTCTACACAGCTTTTAGCGGTTTCAGCGGACCTGCAGGTAGGTATAGGAATTACTATATGCGATAAATTAAGCTCCCAAGCCAAAACGATTTGCTGAGCCGTAACTTGATGGGTACCGGCGACATATTGAAATTCGTGAACAAATTCACCAACCCTTTTAGCTTTGGACGCTCCCCCCAAGGGCGAATATGCGATTAAGGCTATTCCAAACATAGTGCAAAATTCTATTAAGTCCAACGAAGACCTATCAAACGGTGACAGTCGATTTTGAACGCTTACAACGGGGGCAACTGTCATGGCCAAATTTAGTTGATCGGCGTTGAAGTTTGAAACCCCAATATTGTTTATTTTACCTTCCTGTTGAAGCTCAACCAATGCCCCCAAAGACTCTTCTAGAGGTACATTTTCATCGGGAGCATGCAACTGATAGAGATCTATGGTATCTACACCCAAATTCTTAAGGCTTTGCTCACAGGCGGTTTTGAGATATTCGGGTTTGCCGTTTGTAGGCCACATGCCATCTTTGGGCTTACGCTTACCGCCTTTTGTGGCAACTTTTATTCCCGCGGTATTGCCATCGTACTCTTTAAGTGCTTTTCCTACGAGCCGTTCTCCGTATCCGTGTTCAAGTTCTGAATCCAAACAGTAGCAGTCTGCCGTATCAATAAAAGTTATCCCATTGTCTAAAGCCGAACAGATAACTTGAATAGCATCTTTTTCGTCGGGGCGACCAGAAAGGGCAAGACCCATAACTCCCAATCCGACTTCACTAACGGCCATATCGCCGATTAATCTGCTATTCATCAATATTCCACCTCAATAATGCTAACTATCGTTTAAAATTCACTTAATAATAGTTTAAATGCTTCAAAGACTCTCTTTACACATAAAATTAAGAAATGTCAATACAGCTGCGACAGATTTTCGAGCTCTGAGGGACCAAAAAATCTCAAATGCATGCTGTGCGCCTGTCAAATTTGCAAAACATACGATATTGTTATTTTGTCTGTATCGATTCACAAATTCAATCGACTCTTGGATGGGAACAAGCAGATCTTTGCTTCCGTGAAGAATAAACATCGGCGGAGCGTTTTCCATATTTCTGAACAAAGGAGACGCGTTTTCCCAATTTTGGTTGTCGCTTCGCAAGGATGTCTTAAAAACAAACCTGGAAAGCATCGATATCAGCTGCCGTGACTGCACCTTTAAGGAATTCGTTAAATCTAAAACGGGGTAGATCGGAACGCACGCCTTAAAAGACGTATCTTTGTCCTCAAATCCGGATTGAAAGTGAGGATCGTTCATACTTAAAGCCGCAAGTGAGACCAAATGGCCTCCTGCTGACATGCCCAGAAGGGCTATATTATCTCTATCCCCATCGAAATTTGCAATATTTTCTTTAACCCAAACTAAAGCCGATTTGACATCGGTGATATGATCCGGCCAAGTTGCTTTGGGAGAAAGTCTGTAATTAATAGCTACGCATACGTAACCGTGGTTAACCAAAGTATGAATGTGCGGCAATCCTTGATTTTCCTTTTGTCCGATAACCCAGGCTCCTCCATGAACAACCATGACAACTGGTTTTAGCTGAGTTGGCTTAGCTGCTGCCTTTGACAAATCGACATCCGTTAAATCCTGACGGTCTATATTTGAATTAGTTGTATCGGTCGCATTTAAACCTAGCGAGTCGGGCTCTTTTGAATCTTCTTTAGTCGGGCTCTTTTCATTATTAACGGTATATATATCTAACTTATGCCGCCGCAAGTTATCGTCAACGTAGGATATGTTCTTAACTCGTTTAACTTTCGAGGGCTTAATCGGAAAAGGAAATATAAGCCCGTTTTTAATCGACTCGCAATTTTTTTCAAATTCCGCTTCGATTGTTTCTCTATTAAATCCTTTTTCATCGTCAATTGCTAAACCGTTAACCAAACTCTCTTTTAATATTGATTTGGCTTTGTTGGAATTTACAATGTGATACACCAAAATTGCGCAGTTCAACAGTATTAAGATCGTCCCCACCATCCCAAAAACACTCCTGTAGCCACCTAAACTAAACAGCACCGCCAATACTATGACATTTAATACTAAAAACTGAGCGGCAAGCTCTGTAACTAACCACGAAATGAAAAATGCAGGTCCTCTGATTGCATCGACGTTGGGAACTATAAATGAAATGCTCCCAAAAAACATAACAACTACTCCGATTACAAAAAGTGCGGTTCCCATTTAATTTGCTCCTCTAAATAATACATTTGACCTGTGAACAACTCTGATATTTATCAAGGCTTAGGATATCTAAAATTTCTAGCAGAGATTATTAACGAATCCAAAACCACGAGAGTAATAGACAGATAGATAAGATCGGATTGACTGTTAAACAGAGACGGCCAAGAACCCGAGGCTGAATAGCCGTGCATATATTCTCCGAACACAATTCCAAAAACCCCTGTGGCCAACAATGCCACCGAAATTAAGATTACCAATATCCGCATTGAACTCAATCTTAAAAACACAAAAGCAATAATCCCTACAATTAACCCATAAAGCGGTTTTATGCTGAATCCGACAAAAAGGCCCGACATAACCGCAAAAATTATCGATTTAATAGCAGAAATTTTTGAGTTTGAATAAAACAACATGGATTCACCAGTAAGCAAAGGCTCAAATGAGTTAGCCGAATGTAATCTCTTTGCCTTTTTCCTACAAATCAAAGTCAGTACCAAAGCACCCGATATGCATAAAAACAGCGTGCCCAATGAGATAATAAGTGAGTAGTTAATGTCATTTTGTGGAGCAAAACTTAGACTAATGTCATAGACGTGTTTCCCCGGCGGCGGAGTTATCAGCCACCCGTTTGAATATGCGTCTATAAGACTCGGATTCGACCCAAGAATAAGACCTTGATTTGAACCGGAGCCAGACGGTGACCCTTTTGTAACTTTTGCCTGCCACCCAGGCGAATAGTTTTCGCCCAATACCAACCAAACCGGTTTACCCACGGTATCTACTTTAACGTTTATCATAGTATTGCCAAAAGAAGTTACCTGTATCGTAGTCGGCGGCGGTAAGGTCTTGGCGGGGGCGATAAAAACTCCCGACGAATTTTCGGTTACCGCACCCGAAGTTGTTTTATTTGAGTCAAAGACAATCTGGTCGATGTTTATGCCCAAATTGGAACCTACCGCGGTCGTAACTATATGTTGTCCGCTTTTTAATAAGATTCCAGAAGCATCTGGTCCACAACCTGCTACACCGAGATATCTGCCGTCAATTGCCGAAGTTACGGTTCCCGTAACCTTAAGCCAAATGGGTTTACCATCAATTGTGGCCAAGTCGTTGCGACAGACATTTGGAAGATCTTTAGGCAACGACGGAGCTATCAGCAATGCTTTTTGAAGTACCGAATTTACTTTTGATTCAGACGAAGTTTTGGTCAACGTTATTTTTGAGGCACCGCCTGTTGAACTAACGGGGCTACCAGGAGCGTACCCCACATTAAAATAATTGACACCAAGAGGCAATACAGGAGCGACCGACCCATAATAATTTTTAGGAGTTACAGGATTTACGGCTTCAAATGTAATTCTGATGGTCTTTCCTACGATAGTTGGAAACTTTAACTTATAGGTCAGCAAATTATTTTTAGTCTTAAAGGGCATCTTTTTGTTTAACTTAATCAGTCTTTGACCCTGTTCGGTGGAAATTTTTATCTCAGCTGGCAGGCTGTGCTGTCCGTCATCGTAAACCGTCAATGCGGCTTGATTAAATTTAATAAATTTCGGATTGTTAAATTGAATCCAGCTCCCGAGAAACCCGTTAGTATCAAAGGGCGATATCCATGCGGAGTCCTTACCTCCAGTTACAACCGAACCTGAATATGCACTTAAATCGCCTTTCAGTTTTGAATTGGAATCTGTCTGCAATATATTACCTTGTAGCTTGGCATTTGAGTACAGTATCGAATTGACCGTAGAGTCCGGTACCGAAGTTGACAACGTAGCGGTTCCCGAAATTGAAAACAGTCTGGATGTCGGTACATTCATCTGTCTTATTATGTTGGTCTCGGGGGAGACTCTTGACAGACCTGATCCTACTGTCTGTCTGCTGAAAATATAAACCAACCGAAGAGAAGAACTCATCTTTCCGACTGCCTTTAATAGGTCAGATGGCGGAACGACAACTTCGGATGCTGATATATTATTTATGTTAATTTGACTGAATCCTACATCTGAAATCGGAAATGAAGAGACGTTATGTATCCCCGCAATTGTAATTTTGACGGAATCAAATTTTGTCATTGGAAATGTTATCTTTTGGCCTATTTGAGCCAAAGATTGTGCCTTTAAATTGACCGTAAAGTTTCTGACGGATTTGGAGTTTAAACCAAGGCTGATCTTTACTTTTGATATCCACCGATCTGGAGCCGAAGCCAGCATTTGATTTAAGAGAATTTGATCCGATACTACAGGTTTGTTTAAATTTACTTTAATCCACTGACCTACGGGATCGGACAAAGCGCCCGTCATCCAGCCGGTGTTTAAGTTTGAGTCAAACGCCGCATACGGCCTAAATTCAGGCGCAAAGCCGTAGGGATATCCGTAAGAAGATGCCGAGATAGACTTAACATTTTCATATGACACTACAGTCCTCGTTGAATTTGTTCCGTTTGGGAAAATATTAAAATCTGTTTGATTATTGTTTGCATTGGCAAAGTTTTGGCTAGCCGTCTCTATTTCGCCATTTTGATCAAGAAATGTCGACCATATCTTTGTCTGTTTTCTATTTGAATCCGTTACCACTAAAGTGGCATTTTTGTTGGCCATCGCCCGAATTTTAGCGGGTGTCATTGAAGCAGAATAGAATATCGTAGGGTTGTTATTTAACAGCCCCGCATCGGCGGCTTCAATGACACCCAATCCGTCTCCGTCTATGATTAAGGGATTCTGAGCCGATTCCAATCTGACTAGCGGCCGGGCATTATTTACCGGATAGTCCACCAAAGGGTACTGCTTATATTCATTAAACGGAGTTGCCAAAGTTTGAGTGTCATAGTAGGGGAGATTAAAGGTGGGATAATTTGTAGTTTTGGCACCAAAAGTTTTCGGCGTCGAAAAACCAGGCAAATCGGACTGAAATAGTTTCATGGTCGTAGGAGGTGACGGTAACTGATATCTCTCGTATGCCAAGTCATTAGTCACAAGCATATCGCCCGCGCTCATCAACCTCAATACCGCAGCCAGCCCGTTGGGATTTAAATTTGACCGTTGGATTGTGTTATCAAGATTATCCAACAAATTTACCCCAAAATTGGATCCAAGCGGTACTTGTCTTCGTTCAACGGTAGGTCGGTTTGTCAAACCGGGAAGAATGGGGTCGATTGTGGTTCCAAAATTGTAGGTTTCAAAAGGTTGCCCGGGCACCTGAATCACCCTTGTCATATTGCTTTTAGTATTTAAATACTTTCCGGCCTGGTACCAATATGACGGAATTGGACCTCTGGCCATATTGGATGTTACGGTTTCCCCTAAAAATACCCCCGGTGCATTAAAAACGGCAATCAAAGTCATAACTAAAACAAAAACGAATCCGGTTTCGACCGATCGAAGCTTGATTAAGTTTGCCAGAGCCCCTATAAGCATTGCAATTCCCAAAACTACAAGGGGCGTCGCCCTGGTGGAGGACCGAAGAGCCAACCCTATTTCCGTGGTGTTCATAAAATTTTCAATTTTAGAACCGAAAAATGACGGGTTATTTAACGGGTACAAGCCCACGCTAACAATCATTCCAATTACGATAAGGGTAAGACTTAAACCTTTGTAGCGCCACTTTATAAATACTGCAGAGATAATACCGATTGCAGGTATTAAGAACGAAAGAAATATAAGCCACGTCCAGGTTTGATACTCTACGGAGGCTTTAACTATCGGTCCGTAAGAATCCGAAGCATAAAAATACCAGTAGCCCAACCCCCGAAATACTTCGGCGGGAGAAGACGTAGCACTAATCGCCGTTAGGCTTTCCGATAGTTTCAGTATATTAACGCCGTAAGCACCTTCAACGACCAAGCCCTCTATCCAGTAGAGCGAAACTAAAAACGACAATCCTAATATTTTAATTGAAACCCAAAAGGCGCGCCTTAGCGTCGAGTCACGTACTATAACGGCGTATAGAGTCAAAATTACCGGCCCGAGTGCTACATATATAAAAGAAGTTGCATTAATTGTGCCAGATAACGCCACGGCTACGGCAAACAATAGGCAGTACCTGTTTTTGCCGGTTTTAAGAGCCTTATAGGTAAATGCCATCATCCACCCAAGTGCGGCCATCGGAGCCAACAGATCCGACATCGATATCTCATATTGGAACATGTAAGGAGAAAACATGTAGACCAGTCCTGATAAAAACGAACCGGAATTTGAAAGTCCTACGGTTTTACAGAAATAGTAGACTCCAGCACCCGACATAAAATATACACTGCCCAACCACAACCTTTGAGCCAGAAAAACGGGGACGTGCAATACACTAAACAACCAAAACCATTCACCCATTGGCATTAAGAAACCAATGATCTGATGAGTAACCGTTCCCATGTCGACATTGGGAGACCATATGGAAGCAGCTTGAATTAAATAGTTCTTTGGATCCAAGTAAAGATACTGTTTGGAATCGACCGATATCACACCCGGTTTCGTCAACAGAATGGGTACGTAACACAAAACCGCCATAAATATATACGGCGTAGCGTTTGATCCCGATAAAAACTTAAAGAACCTTAAATTCTTAATTTTCAAGTACAACAAAACTCAACCAAACGGAAAACGTATCGTGCAACAGTATAAGCTCCAACTACCTTATGCAACTCTTAAATGCGCCCGAATTTTAGACTATCTTTAACAAAAACCGTGATATCGTTTTAACTGTCTTCAGTCAATTTATTACGATACGGTAACTAACAGCGATTTAAACCGACTAAAACACCAAATCAAAGTCTAGCCTTTAGCAGATCTAATATCGAATCATCCACCGCCAGATCGCCTGTTCCTGTTCCTATGAAAAGATCCGCTTTAAAACTCCCGTGAAAATCCGAACCTCCGGTTGCAACCAATCCGTGCTCTTGAGCCAAATCAATCAGACTCTTTCTGCCTGTTTTAGTGTATCTGCCGTAGTAGGCTTCAATGCCTTCAAATCCGATCTCCTTTAATTGACCGAATAAGTCATCCAATTCCGTTAGGTCTTCAGACACGGTAAAAGGATGAGCCAAAACCGCTAAACCGCCGGCCATCTTGGCAATTCTAACTCCGTCATTTAAATTTAAGCGGGCTTTAGGGATATACGCTCTGCCTGTCGTACCAAGATATTCTACAAATGCTTCATCCATAGTCGAACAATATCTATTATCTACCAAATACCTGGCAAAATGAGGTCTGCCGATACCCTTATTTTTGGCTATTAAGGCAATGTCCTCCAAAGTTACTTTAACACCGCAGGAATTCAATGATTCAATGAGCCTGTCGTTTCTGGTCTCCCTATCTTGTTGCAACTTTTTTGTTTCATATATTAAGTCTGAATTGTTCGGATCTATAAAATACAACAATATATGTGCGGACTTATCTGTAGCAACGGAATTATCGAATCCACACTGAACAGATATCTCCATACCCGAAACCAATTCAACCTGCGAATGCATAAGAAGATTTTTAAGTTCATCTACTCCGTCCACACGATCATGGTCAGTAAGCGCAATTGCCTTAAGATTCAAATCGACTGCAATCTCAGCAATTTCTCTGACGTCACAGGAACCATCGGAATAATTAGAGTGTACGTGCAAATCTATCAATTTAAACCTTCTTATAACTTAAGACAAATGAAATAATCAGTTTTCACTGTCGCCGTCGAACTCCGCTTCAACAGGTTTTAACGTCGGAAATAATATTACGTCTCTGATCGCCGTTGCGCCCGTTAACAACATTACCAACCTGTCAATTCCGATTCCCAAGCCCCCTGTAGGCGGTAATCCATGTTCTAAGGCCCTCACGTAATCATAATCTACATCCATCGCCTCAGAGTCCCCCTGCTTTTTTTGCCTGGCTTGATCAGTCATTCTTTCAAGTTGATCTTTAGGATCATTTAATTCGCTAAAAGCGTTACCCAATTCCCGACCTGCGATTATACATTCGAATCTTTCAACCAGCAGTTCGTCATCTCTGTGAGTTCTAGCAAGCGGTGAAACTTCTTTGGGATAGTCAAGAACAAATACCGGACCTTCCAAGTCCGACTCTGTGGTTTTCTCGTATATTTCAAGGACTAACTTACCTGACATCCAACTTTCATCAAAAGTAACATTATGCTTTTTTGCAATCTCTTGCAACTCATTTAAAGGTATATGAACATTGACTCTTTCGTTAATTGATTCAAAGATAAGCTCCTCCATGGTCGCTCTTCTAAAAGGAGGCTTTAAATCAATAAGCTTGTTGCCGACGGCAACTTCAGAAGTACCGTTAATCATAAGAGCCAATTCATATATCAAATTTTCACACAGAACCATTAGGTCGGTGTAGTCAACATAAGCCTGATAAAGTTCAAGCAAAGTGAATTCTGGATTATGCCTTGTGGACAAACCTTCATTTCGAAAAACCCTGCCGATTTCAAATACCTTTTCAAAACCGCCGACCACTAATCTTTTGAGATAAAGTTCGGGAGCAATTCTCAAATAAAAATCAGTTCCCAAAGAATTATGATACGTTACAAAAGGTTTGGCGGTTGCACCCCCGGCAATCTTATTTAAAATAGGAGTTTCCACTTCAACAAAACCTTTGTCTTGCAAGTATCTCCTTATGTAAGAAATAACTTTTGAACGGGCCAAAAATACTTTCAGCGTACTTTCGTTTGCCCAAAGATCTACTTCCCTGTGTCTATAGCGCAAATCGGTATCGGTTATACCTTTATACTTATCTCCAAATCCATGTTTGGTATATGCCAACGGAACAAATGAATTTAATTTAACTGATAGTTCGCCTTTTTTAGTTCTCATCATATAACCGCTTGCCCCTATCCAATCCCCTAAAGACATTTTGGTTAAATCTCTGAAGTTAGTTAAGGAATTTTCTTGAGCAAAGAGTTGAACTGTACCCGTCCAGTCAGTTAAGTTACCAAAAAATATCTTTCCCTGAGGCCTAGACAACATAAGTCTTCCGGCTATCGTAACATAGTCTTCAGTGGTTTCGCCGGGTTCGATTTTGCCTTCGTATTTTTGACGTAAGTCTAAAATATCGTGAGTTTTGTCAAATTTATACGGAATACTGTCGGTCATATTAATCTAAATCCATATTTCTACTAAAAATAATTCTCAGTCCGTGCAAGGTCAGCCAAGGATCAAAATGATCGACCTTTTTAGATAAGTCGGTTATAAGAGTAGCCAAACCGCCCGTTGCCACTACCGTACATTTACCCAACTCTTCTTCAAACTTTTCGCATATTCCGTCAACCTGTGCGACAAAACCGAATATTGCACCGGACTGAAGCGACTCGACAGTAGATTTTCCTATAACTCTTTTAGGCTCTATTAGCTCAACGGAACGAAGCGCGGCCGCTTCACTAAACAGTGCTTCCATTGAAATCTGTATTCCCGGAGTTATGGCACCACCAAGGTATTCTCCTTTTTGTGATATAGCATCGAAAGTAGTTGCCGTTCCCAAGTCAACTACAATGGTAGGTCCACCAAATCTGTCAAAAGCCGCAACCGAATTAGTAATTCGGTCGGCTCCGACTTCCTTTGGGTTATCATAAAGAATAGGCATGCCGGTTTTTATACCCGGCTCAACTACGATTAAGGGCGCTTTAATCCATCTGGTTGCCGCTTTCCTGATCTCTGAGGTAACCTGAGGCACGGACGATGAATAGGCAATACCTTTTATATCTGAAAGCGACATATCTGCCAAGCTTAAGAATTGAGCTATCAAAAGTGCATACTCATCTGCGGTTCGATCAACCACAGTCGATAGCCTCCAATGTTCAATGAGAGTATCATTCTGTGCATTTTCAAATATTCCCACAACGGTCTGCGTATTTCCGACATCTATAGCCAACAACATTTAAAACCTCAATCTATCAGATCAAATCCGAAATCCACTATCGGAGCTGAATGAGTAAGCGCGCCTACGCTAATTAAATCACACCTTGAAGACGCTAACTTTTCAATCGTGTCCAAAGACACTCCCCCCGACACTTCCACCAACGTATCAGTAGAAGAACTTTTGACCATCCCTACGGCTTTGACAATGTCGTTATAAGACATATTGTCTAACATAACTACGGTTACGCTAGCTTTAAGAGCGATTTCGACTTGATCCAAACTGTCGCACTCCACTTCAATCATTCTTCCGGGCCACTGAGAACGCACGCGTTCAATCGCTTGAGTTATAGTAATTCCGCCCAAATGATTATCTTTTATTAAAACGGCTTCGGACAGATTTCCTCGATGATTAACGCCTCCGCCCGCCCTAACGGCAGCTTTTTCTAAAGCCCTTAATCCTGGAGTCGTTTTTCTGGTATCTAATACCTTTACCTTTTCATATCCCTTTTTTGCGGCCATACAGTAGGCATCAGTAAGTGTAGCCACTCCCGAAAGATGGCTCAAAAAGTTGAGTGCTGTTCTTTCGGCGGTTAAAATTCTTGAGTAGTTACCGAAAATAGATGCGACAGTTTGACCTTTTGAAATATGGTCTCCATCTTTTAAAGCAAAATCCACTTGAATCGAAGAGTCTATTTGATTAAAGGTTTCATAGAAACAGAGCGACCCCGCCAATACCCCTGTTTGCCTTGAATTCAAATTTATTCGTCCCTGTTTATCAATTTCAATCAGATTGGAAGTAATGTCCGCATTAGGTTCCAAATCTTCGGCTATAGCCAGTGCGACAATACGTCTAACCGCAGTAATCGGAGGATCAAAATTACTGTAGATTATCGCCATAGGTTTTATTTGTTATAAAAGTTAAACATTGTTCGAATCAAATTAACCCAACTTACAATCCGTCTCAACGAATTAATAATTTTTTGTTGCAGTCCGTTTTAAAATTCAACCCTATTTCAGCACTGAGACACTCCGGTAATTTACTATATTAAATACAAAGATAAATTACTTTAATTACTCAGCCGAAAAACTGTATTTGCAGTTAACACTGTATTTGCAGCAATTACTGTATTGGTTTGCCGTCAACCATTATGTAAATAGTTAGACGACTTAACCAGTTTACTATTTATGAACAATCCTTCCCAAAAAGTTAACGTTGTCATTAAACGGCAAATCTGACCGAAAATGACAACCGCGGGATTCCTCTCTTGCCATTGCCGATTGAATTACCGATTCAGACAGAGTAACTAAATTACACAATGAAACATAATCAACGGAATCTTTTATTGCAATCGAAAGGTTATCCAGCAACGAGTGAATTTCCATTATCTTTTCATAGGCCTTATTCATCCCGATCGGATCTCTTCTGACTGCCATATATTTAGACATTGTCAACTGAAGTTCGTTTCTTAAAGAAGTAATCTGCTCGGATTTACTCGTTGAAGAATCGGTATTAAATACAAATTGATTTTTAGGGGTATTAATTTCTTTCACAAACTTATTCTGCAAAACAGCACCCAACACCCCCGAAGCATCAGAAGCCGTAGTTCCGCTTAAAATTGCATCAACTAAACGAGCACCAAATACCATACCTTCAAGCAACGAGTTGGAAGCCAGTCTGTTGGCACCGTGAATTCCCGTGCAAGCAATTTCACCTGCAGCAAACAGTCCGTCGATACTAGTAGCTCCGTTAAGATCGGTAACTATTCCACCACACATGTAATGTGCAGCGGGCGCTATGGGGATCCAGTCAACGGAAGGATCCAATCCCACTGATTTTAAGGATTCATAAATTGTCGGAAATCTTACCGCAAAATCGGGCAACTCCGTGGCATCCAGATACAGATGGTCGCAATCCTGTTCGGCCATCTTGGCGGCCATAGCATAGGATACTTTATCTCTGGGAAGAAGTTCGTCAACGAATCTGTTGCCATTTTTATCTCTAATCTTTGCGCCGTGCCCGCGCAAAGCTTCAGACAAAAGAGGCTTTGGCATTTTTGGATGAAACAGCGCGGTAGGATGAAACTGAATAAATTCTATATCGGCGACAAAGGCTCCCGCTCTTAATGCCATGGCTATTCCGTCACCTGTAGCTTCATAGGGGTTAGTGGTTACCGAAAATATCTGTCCGGCTCCGCCCGTTGCCAAAACTACTATATTGGCTTTAAATTCAGCTCTGTTTCCAAACTCGTCAATTGCTTCAACTCCAATGACCTTATTGCTTTCCACATTAATTGCAATTGCAGTCCAATTTTCATAAACTCCCGCTACCGTATCTTTAACTGCGGCTACCAAAGCCCTCTCAATTTCAGCACCCGTAGCCAAACCGTTAGCGTGTAAAACTCTGGCTTTGGAATGACCTCCTTCCTTGGCTAGAGAGAACTGACCTTCAGGCCCTTTATCGAACACCGCTCCCAAAGAAATAAGTTCCTGAACCCGTTTTGGGCCCTCTTTAACGAGCACACTCACCGCCTGCACGTCACATAACCCGTCGCCGGCTTTTAAGGTATCGGCCAAATGTAAGTCTACAGAATCCTCTTCTGATGCCAAAACCGCCGCAACCCCTCCCTGCGCCCATCGAGTTGTAGATTCGTCCAAAGCACCTTTAGTTAAAACACCGACCTTAAGTTTGCCGTTATAAGATTCCGTAGCCAACTTTACTGCCGCAGTCAGTCCCGCCACCCCCGAGCCGACTATCAATATATCAAGCTGATCATCCATTACTTAAGATTTGGTTCTATGTCTCTGTTCTGATTTAGCACTTCGGTTGCCCAACCGACAAGGTTATCGTCAATTGCCGAATTATTTTCATCAACGTGAACAACTACCGGCTGATAGCCTTCCAATTCCTCGTTATTATAATCAGCATAAGTTATTATTATAACCTTGTCGCCGGGTTGAACCAACCTGGCGGCCGCTCCGTTTAGACAGACCTCATTGGACTTACCTACTATGGCGTAAGTCTCAAAACGAGCACCGTTATTGATATCCAAAATAGCAACCTGCTCATTTTCTAAGATGTCGGCTTTTTCCATAAGTTCGGGGTCCAAGCTGACCGATCCGATATAGTTTAAATTTGCATCGGTCACAGTCGCTCTGTGAATTTTTGACTTTAACATTCTGCGTTGCATTTTATTTTTCTCAGCTTCTCCTATTACTTTGATCTTTAAGGGTAATTATTAAAATTTAACTAACTATTGAATTCTTCTTATCATTTTTTCCAATTTAACCAACAACTTCAAACGCTCCTGATTTAAAGTTCGACATACCTGATTTAGAGTTTGAGTTACCTGTTGCTGCGGTCTCACTAAGGTTTCCTTTGGAGTCATGACTTTCTAAATCTTCGCTTCCCATATTGTCAATCAGACGTACTGGGCCGATTTTGGCTGCGATCAGTATACGTACCGGGCCTTCAATTAATTCAACTTGATCTAAAGTACCTTCATTTACCAGATTTACGTACTCCAATTCAATTTCTTTAAACTGCGAAATTCTATCTGTTATGAATTGACTGACCGTTTGTGCCGAACATATTTGCAACTTTTCGTCTCTGCCTTTTATAAGCTTTACTCCTTCTGACATTGATCTATACAGCTCTGTTGCAATTTGAACTTGTTCCTCTGTTAACCTGACATTTCTGGACGAAAGTGCCAAACCCCCGACCCCTCTGACCGTTTCACACTTTACTATTTGAATGGGGATAAACAGCTCTTTAACGAGCTCTTCAATTAAGATTACCTGCTGATAATCTTTCAATCCAAAATAGGCTTTGCAGCGTCCCGCTAAGCTAAATAATTTTAAAATTATTACCGACACCCCGTCAAAATGGCCTGGCCTGTGAGCACCTTCAAATACGGCGTTAATCCAAGGAACCGTAACGTTTAATGGCTGTTTTAGGGGATTGTTTAACTGGCTTTTATAGATTTGGTCAACTTGGGGAACAAATACTAAATCTGTTCCTCTGCTCTCTAAAAGTTTTAAATCCCGTTCTAAATCTCTTGGATAATTTGCCAAATCGGCGGGAACATTAAACTGAGTGGGATTTACAAAGATCGATAAGGCCGTAACGTCATTTTCTTTTTTAGATTGATCTACCAGAGACAGATGGCCTTCGTGAAGATACCCCATTGTCGGCACGAAACCCACGGTTAAATTCTGTCTTCTGTTTTGTTCCATTGTCTCTTGGAATTCTACGGGTGAGTTTATAATCTTCATGATCTCTGTATCGATTCGGCTATCTCTTTTAAAATGTTGATTGTTGAATCAAAATAACTTAAATCTTCCGGGTTAATTTGTTCGATCGCTTGACGTTGATTTTTAACTGTTAAATAGTCTTTTCTAACCACGGGGCCCGTGAGCGCTTTTTTTACTCCGATATTTTTTACATCCTCCAATGAAAATTCACAAAGTTTGATAAAGTCATTTAAATCAAGACCACATTCATTTGCCATTTTTTCAACCTGACCCATAAGACCCACCAAAAAATTTGACGCCACCGAACATGTCGCATGATAAAAAGCTCTTTTTTCGTCATCCACTGTCAAAACTTTCCCGCCAAGACTCTCTACGAGATCATAGGCGATTTTGTCTCCGGCTACGGTAAAAGATATCTTGGACAGTAGACGTGCGCTTCCCACTTTTGAATCCGGAAGAGGAACAAGCGGATGAATACTTGCTCTATTTTCAAAATTTGAAAATATGTCCAGTCCTTTTGAACCTGACAGATGAATTGCGACAGGTGTAAAATGTTTTGCTTTAGAGATAACCGTATTGGAATTACCCGAATCGGGATTAAACGAAATTAAGTCAGATTCAGGATTTTTCAGCAGCTCATATACTTCGTCTGCCACAAACCCTATATTTGAATCGCTTACGGCAAAGATTATTGCGTTGCTTTTTTGGATCGCACTAAAGAATAAGGGATCCGATATAAAATCCCTCTTAAAAGGACCGAAAACTTCATGTCCTACCTCCTGGAATGCCGTCGCAAAAGATTGACCTGCTCTTCCGGAGCCAATTATACATAATGTATATCTATTCACATTCACCTACGTTCCGGCCCCAAAGTGGGTGCCGTTCGTTTACTTACAATATAAGTTTACCTAATTTTTTTACGCCGTTACGTTTTTTTTGATTCAATCCGTCACTTTGGGCTTGCTTTTTTTCATTAGACTCTCCCAAATCAGACGAGCTAGGCAGATCTAATTTAGCCATAACCGCTTCGTCAATGATTTCAGATAACGGTTCGATGACAAATGGCCTGTCTTTAATTCGCGGATGCGGCAGCGTCAATACAGGGTCATCTGAAGTTACTAAACCGTACATCAAAATATCAATGTCTAAAGTTCTGGCCGAATTCTTATAAAACCTTTGCCTGCTTGCCTTAAATTCAATTTCCTGACATATCTTTAACAGGTCATAAGGAAGTATAGCGGTCTCCAACTTTAGGGCACAATTTAAGTACGGGCCTTGTAAGTCCGTATTTTCACCCTGAGGTACCGTACTGTAGATACTCGAAATATCTACCACATCCGGTAACATTCTGCAAGCGTTTCTTAAATAGCCAAGTCTGTCAAATAGGTTGGACCCTAAAGATAGGTAAACATCTCTTTTAACGCTGTGACGAACCTCGCAACTCACAGAAGCTACCTGACTGATCGGCGGGTTTATTTTTGTCACTGTAACTGCTATCTCATTGATTAAGACCGATTTACTTAATACAAGCGTCTTAAGCCTATTTGCGATATTGCCCGCGAGAGTTTCCAGCAGATCACAGTGTTTGCCGCCTATCTCCGATTTAATTAAGTCTGCTGCCTTAGAGTAGTCTAAAGTGTCGTTTAAATCATCGCTTAAAGCCGCTCGACTTAAATCTCCGATTAAGCTCACGTCAACGGCAAACTCCTGCGGTTTTAACTTTTCAGATTCCAAAACGCCGTGGATGCCAACACACCTGACCCCACTGATTTCGATTCTGTCAGTTTTCAATACGCTCTATCACTTCGATACGCTACATCACTTAAACAATGACGTTCTTCTGATATGAAACGGTCTGTCAATCGGCTCAATCGCCAAAACATTGGTAATTACAGTCCTACCAACATTCCCAAAGGTCTGTTCGGACAACTTTTCGAGCAGAGTGACAGTCTGAGGACCGTTTTCCAAAAGCTTTGCCCACAATAAAAATCCGCCGACGATACTTATAAGATAATCCGTAACCTCTTCACAATGAACCATAATCCTTTCCCCGTTCTCTACGGCGTCACGAAACGACCTGTACAAAGCAGGAAGGTAAAGCTTAAGATCAGCATTTTTAGGTATGGGCAGGTGTTCGTAGGGAACGTGAAACTCTTCATAAGCATGAAGGTTGTGTTCAGTCGGCATTATGGAGACTATCCTTGTAAAACCGTTAGCTTTTAACCAAAGGATCTCTTCTTGCCTACGGATCTTCCTATGACTTGAACCATAACCACCAGGTCTTTCACAGACAGCGAGATGATCTGCAATTATCCACCTAAAATCTTTGGGCTTTATTCCGGCAGCCCACCTGCCTCGCATCATCATCTAATTCACCCTGTTCAACTCGTAAAGCAGTCTAAAAGCTTGATATGTTTCCAATACATCATGTACGCGTACCATTTTGGCGCCCTGCAATACCGAATACATTGCAGCGGCAACCGACGCGGATTTACGCTTGTCCACAGAAATTAAATTGTTGTCTAATGAGGAGCTTTCCAACTTACCAATTCTACCTAAAAAAGATTTTCGCGAAAGACCGACCAAAACCCAAAGGCCACTCTGTTGAAATTCGGATATTGCATTTAATAACTTCACGTTATCGTTGACCCTCTTGCCAAAGCCAAACCCTGGATCTATCCAAATTTCTTCCACTCCCAGTTTAGTTGCTTTATCTGCGGCAGAAATTAGAAAATCCTTGACTTCGGAGACGACATCGTCATATTTGGGGTCGGTTTGCATTACCGTTGGATCACCCAACATATGCATTGCAACCCATCCTACTTTGTTTTTAGCGGCTACCTCACATAATTTGGCGGAAATATCATTAATTAAGGTAGCTCCGCAATCAACTGCTCTTTGAGCAACTTGAGGTTTAACCGTATCTATTGATATTCGGTTGACTCCCTCTTTTTTAAGTCGTGTTATAACCGGTATGACTCTGTCAAGTTCCACATCCAAAGGTACGGGTACCGCATATGGTCTCGATGATTCTCCTCCTACGTCTATGACATCCGCACCGTCGTGAGCCATCTTTAAGGCATGATCAATTGCAGCATTTGTATCTAGATACAGTCCTCCATCTGAAAACGAATCGGGAGTTACATTAAGAATTCCCATAATTTCAAAGGGCATTTCACTGGCCATAGATTACTTTGGTATTAACTTTTTATCAGATTCATGGCTTCAAAACGCGTAGACACATCCGTCCTGAATATTCCTCGAACGGCAGATGTTACGGTTATAGACTCAGGCTTTTTAACTCCCCGAATGGACATACACATATGCTCTGCTTCAATTACTACAAGCACTCCTTTGGGGGCTAGAGCCGAATCGATGGCGTCCGCTATTTGACTTGTAAGACGCTCTTGTACCTGGAGTCTCTTAGAATAGCCGTCTACCAATCTTGCAAGCTTGGAAAGACCCGTAATTTTCCCCAGATCATTTGGAATATAAGCAACGTGAGCATGTCCGATAAAGGGTACCAAATGGTGTTCACAGAGTGAGGAAAACGAAATATTTTTAACCATGACCATCTCATCGTGATCGGCTTCAAACGTTACGTCCAGATGCCGTTGCGGATTGTCGTTTATTCCGTCTAAAAGTTCGGCATACATTTTTGCCACCCTTAAGGGAGTATCGATAAGACCGTCACGATCCGGATTTTCGCCCAAGGCCGAAAGTATCTCCTTGACCGCAGCTTCAATTTTTTTTAAGTTATTTTCGTCTAATGTTGACATTAATCAAATAGTTCTTGTATTAAAAAATTACCTTAAAGAGCCTGATCAAGATTGAGTTTGTAGATCGACTTCAAATTTCTATAGATCTCATTGTAATCTAAGCCATAGCCGACGACAAATTCATTGGATATCTCAAAACCAATATATTTTATATCAAGATCGACCTTTTGATTGCCTGTTTTTACCAACAAACAACAGGTTTCCACGCTCAGCGGGTGCTTTGCATAAAGATATTTCTGCAGATAAGACAGTGTCAATCCCGAATCCACAATATCTTCTATTATTAAGACATGTTTATCGGATAGATCCAGATCAAGATCTTTTACAATTCGTACAACCCCGGAGCTTTTTGTTGCGGTACCGT
>DAHXLF010000033.1 GCA_027371755.1 Acidimicrobiales bacterium | reverse complement strand
TCTAAATATAGACCTAAATGATTTCCAAGGGTCGTGTTTGCACCTCTTTCAGTAGAACTGTCTATATCTGTTCTAAACTCAGCCAAAATCTTACGGGCATCTTTAATCCCACCAGTAATAACTTTTGATCTAACTTTTTATCTCTGGAATCGTCCATCCCAATAACGGATACGCCAGCGGTTGGAACTATTGCTATCCCGATATATGTCTTTGTCAACCTGGATAAATGTCATATGACTATTTAAGACATATTTTAGACATTACATATTGACAAACCACTTTCTCTTTGTGGAGCTGATGGGACTCGAACCCACGACCTCTTGCGTGCAAAGCAAGCGCTCTAGCCAACTGAGCTACAGCCCCGTGAATATATTTCAACATTGAATTTAAGAAAATCAGGTCAAATATTATTCAAAAATCAACTTTTACAATCCGCGATTAATAAATGTTTGAATCAAATAATCCGTGACAAGCTAACATCTATTATATTATATAAGTCTTACCAACAATCTATAAATCAATGACATGGCAAACCAAAATAATAAAACAGTCATAATAACCGGCGCCAACTCAGGCATTGGCAGAGAGACCGCGCTTGGTTTGGCAAAACAGAATTTTAATGTTATTTTGGCTTGCCGAAATCTTCAGAAGGCCGAAGAGACACGAGACTATATTATTAGAAATTCTAAGAACGATTCGGTAAATGCTGAGCAGTTAGATCTTGGAAATTTAAATAACATTAAGACCTTCGCCAAAAAGATACAAATAAATTACAAAAGGATTGACGTTTTAATTAACAATGCAGGCAGTGTGTACAATTACCTTGGATTTACAGAAGACGGAATAGAACAAACTTTTGGAGTTAATCACATAGGGCATTTTTATTTAACAAGATTACTGTTAAACAAGATAATAAAATCAAAACCGTCCAGGATCATAAATATCGCCTCTTTTGCACACTACAGTTCCGAAGGAATCCAAATTAATGATATCAATTATGAAAATACTCAATACAAAGGTTTTAAAGCTTATTCGGAGTCAAAGCTTGCCAATGTTTACTTTACTAGACACCTGGCTACACTGTTGGACCCTAAAGTTACAACAGTAAATGCCGTACATCCCGGGATGGTAAGAAGCGGGTTTGGAATGGACGGTGACTTAAAGGGTCTGTATGGACAGATGAATAAAATTTTTCGGTTTTTTGAAATATCTTCAACTGCGGGAGCCAGAACTCCTATTTGGCTTGCCAGCGGCGAAAAGGGAGGAAGGGTCACAGGAGAATATTTTGCCAGAAAGCGGCCGGGTTTGATTTCAACAAAAGCGAGATCCCCCGAAGATGCAAAAGTAATTTGGGATTATAGTGAAAACCTAATAAAAGAACGGGGTTTTTCACTGCCGTCTATAAACTAAATAATTGTACCCGGTAACCAGTACCTATAATTCCCTGAAACTTGATATAGTGAAATTAAATAATTGACCTGCTAATACGTCAAGTTTTTAAAGCATAACAGTTAGTAGAGCGTGATCCAAAGTCACGTCGTTTACCAGTTGTAAGATAGGTGCACAACAATAGATCTACAAGAAAAGAACATATTGAAAATCAGTGTAAAGGATTAATAATGAAACTTGGAATTGTGTTTGCCAATACTGCCAAATGGGTATATGAGTCCGCTGGAATTTTAGCTCAAACTTGTGAAGAGCTTGATTTTGATTCAGTGTGGACGGTAGAGCATGTCGTACTGCCCAAAGATTTTAAGTCGCCGTATCCATATACCGCTTCAGGTAAAATGCCAGGCGGAGACAAAGCTATCATACCCGATCCCATAATTTGGCTTGCTTATTTGGCTTCACTGACTACCAAACTAAAACTGGCAACCGGTATAGTCATATTGCCTCAACGCAATCCGTTAATGTTTGCAAAAGAAATAGCAACATTAGATTTGATGTCAAAAGGAAGAGTGATTTTAGGGGTGGGCATAGGATGGCTGAAAGAAGAGTTTGAAGCTCTCGATGTCGAATTTTCAACTCGCGCAATGCGAACCGAAGAAACCATTGGAGCCCTCAGGGCTCTGTGGACTCAAGAAATTGCAAACTATCACGGCGAACTAATAAATTTTGACAATATGCGATCGAACCCCAAACCATACCAAAAAAACGGAGTACCTATCATAATAGGCGGCCACAGTTTGTCGGCGGCAAAAAGAGCCGGTAAAATTGGTGACGGGTTTTTCCCCGCTATTCAAGATCCCGAAACTCTTTATGAACTAGTTAAAGTCATGAAACAGTCCGCAGAAGAAGCCGGACGGGATCCATCGGAAATAGAAATTACTTTTCCCGCCAGCTTTGACGAAAAGGTATTGGAGCGATATGTCGAATTGGGAGTTTCGAGGGTAGTAGTTCCGCCTGTTGGAACAGGTAAAGAAGAATTGGCCGAATTTTTAGGAAACTGTAAAGACCAAGTCCTTAAAATTACCGGTTAACCCGATACTGTAGATGTAGTTGTTCCCGAACCAGAATTTGTTAGCAACTTCTGTGAAGCCTGATGAGGAACTATCTCTACAAATGTGCGACCTGGTTGCAAAGGTATCTCTTGGCCATTCGTACCAATAAATTTAGTCGGTTGACCTAAACTTGATCTAGCCCACATGCCTGTTATCGCCTGACCATTCCTTAATATAGTTGCCGGACCGCCGCTTAGAAAATTTGGAACTACTTCCAACCCTCCAAGGGCATCTTCAACCCATGGTCCAAATGTCACCGTGACATTTTGAACAACGACATTTTGAGCTGTAATCGGTTTGCCTGCTGGGTCGGTTAACGGTACTCCCGAGTAATAGAGGTGCCATGAATTATCCGTTGAACTCCACTCCCAGGTCTCATTACTAGAATAGCTAAAGTCTATGTGTATTCCGGTTGCTGGTTGAGGATTTAAAGCTGCGGGAATTGAATTACTGTACGTAAAGATCGGCGAAGGCGGAGTAACATCCGAAGAATCCATATTCCACGCCGAAGACGGTGCCATATACGTACTGTCAGGTGCCACTTTGCCGGCGGGGTGAATAATTATTGACGGATTACCCAAAATATTAATATTGTATGACGGAGCATCAGCCTTAATCAAATTAACCACAGGGGTAATTCCACCTGCATGAACAAAGACCGGATCAGAAAGCTGGTCCAAGATTCCAATATCTTCATACCTTGCGGATCTGATAGGTCCAATGATAGACGGATTGTTGCAATTAAAGACGGCAACAAATCTTGTAATAAAACCTTCAACAGGCTCTTCGAACACTATATCTGCCTGATTTAATCCCGTTTGAGGTCTGGCCGCGGAGTAGTTGTCGATCTTTACAGCCAAAGCAGGCCTATTGATACTCTGTCCGGGCTGCACGGGCAAACCGGTTAATGGGCAGATGACCGGGGGTTGAGTTGTCGTAGTTGTCGAAGTGGTAGCCGCTGAAGCCACTATGGGTTTTTTCGAAGAACTGCAAGAAGCAATCAAAATTCCAATTGCACATAAAATAAAAACGATTTTAAATTTGAAAATTTTTTTCAACTTACTACCTTATTAACCTTATTGTTTTTCCTACAGGGTTTAAATACATTCTTTAAACAAATATTAATAACCGGTCACCATTAAGGCAACGATTACGCGAATCAACGCCATTGGCACCCTCAGCGCACTTAATGCATTAACAATACCCAACATATCTTCCAATACCCTGCGCAGATCACACCCATTGTGTCGAACATAACCATCCCAAGATCGATTACGGCCCCAACACTATATTTACCTCAACCTTTATCTCATGCTTAGCTAAATTATTATAGCTGCTTGATTGTGCCTTCGATTGTAACTTTGGCACCGGTTCAATTGCGACTATTAAAGGGAACGTAACGAACATACACCGAAAATGATAAATAACTCAAATAAGTTTAGCTTGAATTCAAATGCAAGTCTTGACAGCATTTTATGACTTTAAAAAATCAAATGTCACCTCAAATACGTCACCGGAAATTATGAGTTTAAATTTTCTGTAATTCATTTGTCTTTTAAACACAAATCCGTTCATTAAAATGCTATATAGGATTGCAATATTTACAACATTTATCTAGAGATGCCAAATCACAACTTTAAAGACTCTTTAAAACTTTCTGTTATGCCGATAGGCTTTACTTTTAGACAGATAGTGATTAGTTCGCTTAAATCAATCATTGTTTGTATGATGTTGTCGTTTGGCTTATTTTTAATTCGAGATCACTTAAGCGTTGCAACTGTAGCATTAATTTTGGTAATTCCCGTAGTTTTAGGAGTAATAAGCGGGGGGTTTTTTGCGGGGGTAGCAGCCACAATAATGGGATTTTTTATTTACGACTATTTTTTTATTAAACCCTACTACACCCTAAGCGTCGGTGCCGCACAGAACTGGGCAGCTTTGGGAGTATACGTAGTGGTAATGATCACACTGTCTCAAATGGTTACAAAAATTAATACTGCAAGAATGGAAGCTCAAAGACGCGCTAAAGAAAATAGGGAGCTTTTTGACCTATCTGAACTCTTATTGAAGGATTCTTCTATACAAGATATTTCCGAATATGTTTTGGATCTGTTATTAAGCTATTTTAAATTAACCAGCGCAGTTCTATTCATTCAAAATGGGGACAAGCTCACTTTAACCGGTAAGGCGGGCATATCGTTAGAAGATGACGAAATAAGAAATATATTAAATAAAACCGTTCACCCAATTCGCCTGGAACCCACTTCAACGGGTAACAATGAACTAAGCGTTGTGGTCCTGTCCAGTCAAACCTCTGACATCGGACTTCTTGCAATTAAGGGCCTTTCATACAACAAAGACAATAGGGAGCTTTTTAAAGCATTTATAAATCACCTGTCTTACGCCTTGGAAAGAACCCTGCTGAGAGACCAAGTTATGAAGACCGAACTCTTACAAAAAGCAGATGAAATTAAGAACTCATTAGTCGGTGCTGTATCTCATGATTTAAGAACACCCCTTTCGGCAATTAAAATATCCTCGTCGACAATTCTAGAGTCTAACTTTAATCTGTCTAATGAAGAATTAACGGAGTTGCTGTTCCTTATTGATTTTCAGGCAACCAAACTGGACAGATTGGTAGGAAATTTACTAGATATGACCAGAATAGAGTCCGGCACTCTGGTCCTTAAAAAAGAAAATATTCTCATATCTAATATTGTGGACGAATGTCTTGAAAATTTTAAATATCAAGATGATTTTTCCCGCATTAATATTCAAAACAAAGTTCCAAAAGAGCTAGTCTTTGCAGACAAAATCTTGCTCACTCAAGCACTGGTTAATCTTGTAGACAACGCCTTAAAATATTCTCCGGAAAACGAATCGGTAGATTTGATAGTTGAAAAGCCACAAAGCAATCTTATTAAATTTGTAGTTAGAGATTACGGTCCGGGCCTAGATAAAAATTTAGATTTTACTTATTTAAATCTGTTCAATAAGAATAATTCAGGTGGTCGAGGGGGTTTAGGTCTTGCAATTGCCTTTAACTTCATAAAGTCCACCGGAGGCGATATTAAACTAAATAAAGATTTCAACAATGGCACCGAATTTGAGGTTACCTTAAGCGGTGTCGCTTAAACACATTTGATTAAAATGGCCAACATCTTACTGACAGACGATGACAGATCGATATTAAAAGCCTTAAAGATCGGATTAACGTCCAAAGGCCACACGGTTACCGCCGTAGCCAACGGTGAAGAATGTCTGACTCAGGTGACTTACGGTACTTACGATATATTGATTTTGGATTTAGGATTACCGGATTATGACGGTGTCGACATCGTTAAACATATTAGACAATTCAGCGATATACCTATCTTAGTTTTGTCTGCTACGCATTTGGAATCCACAAAAGTTAGAGTTTTGGACAGCGGCGCAGATGATTATGTTACAAAACCATTTGGAATGGCCGAACTAAACGCACGAATTAGGTCTTTAACAAAGAAGTATGCCAAGTTAATGCAGCATAACCAAACCACTGCCTACGACAGAAATAATAATGATCAACCCAGCTTAAAAATTGGAAAATTGACGTTAGACATGATTCACTACGGCGCGGAATTTGATGGACTACCTCTAAATTTAACCGCCAAGGAATTTGAGATACTGGCTTACCTGGCCAAAAATACCGGCAAGGTATGTACCCACCGTATGATACTGAACGACGTGTGGGGTGATCAATACAGCCATGAAACTGAGTATCTCAGGGTGTATATCTATAGGCTGCGAAAGAAACTAAATGACGGTCAAGGCAAATATCTGATTTCAAACCCCGGCATCGGATACAGCCTAAATCTAGACTGAATAAAACTTCTTCGACTAGATTTTGACCCCAACAAGGTACTGTATCTATTTACAAAATAATTAAAGATAACCGACATCATGTTTTTTGTCGCTGACTTATTTCAAAAAATCAGCTGCGCTACCAACAAAACCTTCAGATGACTGTCCAGATAAATTTGTAGCAATCAATTCAATGCGTCAAAATAGTCAACAACATTCGTAATCTGGTTGCCCAAAAATAAATATCCCCAAATTTATTTGTACCAAATCTTATTTTGCCATTTGCGATCATCGCTTTATTCAAACTTATTTATTTGAGCTAGTTGACCTTAACTTCAAATTAAACAACCGGTCGCCAACGAAACGATTGATTCTGAACACTGTGATTAGCTTCCAAAATAGCTTTCTAAGCATTCTAATTTCTATTGTTTCATAGAATTTATTCACTAATTTTTAACGCAAGGCGGATCTGTTTTCACAAAAAATTTATATTTCGTTTATTAACATTATTAACTATGGCTGATATTTTAGTTCTCTTATCAATTGTATTATTTGCGGTGATTTCGATTGCTTTTATAAATTCTATGGAAAAACTATGAATATATCAGATTTACTATTACTGATTTTGGCAATTGGAATGTTCTGCTATCTTTGCGTAGCCCTAATTAGACCTGAGAAATTTTAAATGAGTTTTGCAATCACATTATTAATTCTATTTGTCGGGTTGGGAATTAGTTGGCGCTACTTAGGTAGTTACATGGCTAATGTATACCAAGGAAGAGTCAGATTTTTACATAGTTTTGAAAAAATAATCTATGCGATTTTAGATGTTGACGAAAACAGCGAGCAAACTTGGAAAGGTTATGCAACTTCTTTAATTTTATTTTCGGCATTTGGAATCTTATTCACATACTTGATTTTACGTTTTCAGGGATTTTTACCGTTGAATCCACTGCACTTTGGTTCGGTCTCTCCCGCTTTGGCGTTTAATACTTCAATCTCGTTTGTAACAAATACAAACTGGCAAAACTATGCCGGTGAAACCACTCTTTCATACCTGTCTCAAATGATTGGCTTAACCGTCCAACAATTTGTCAGCGCCTCAGTCGGAATCGGTGTATCCATTGCCTTAATACGAGGATTGGCCAGAAAAAACAATCCCAATATTGGCAACTTTTGGGTAGATTTGGTTCGGGGAATCCTATACATTTTGCTTCCGATTGCCTTTATCGGAGGGTTAATATTTGTGGGACAAGGCGCGGTACAAACATTAGCGGGACCGATGGTAATTCATGATGCCCTAAATAATATAAGCCAGGTGATTCCTCGCGGACCGGTCGGTTTTATGGAATCGATAAAGCAATTGGGCACGAATGGGGGAGGATTCTTTAATGCAAACGGAGCCCACCCATTTGAAGACCCCACTGCGCTAACGCTCATATTAAGCGTATTTTTAATTCTTATCATCCCGGTGAGCTTAACTTACACATTTGGAAAGATGGTAAATTCAGTGAAGCAGGGCTTGGCACTGTTAATGGCCATGTTTATCATATTTTCAATTTCACTGGGAATCGGAGTTTATGCTGAAATGCAACCCAATCCGGCCGTAGCACAAAGCCATTACGTCAAACAACTCAACGGTAACATGGTTGGCAAAGAGACCAGGTTCGGAGTTCCCGATACCGCTTTATACAATATAACTTCAACTCAAACTTCGACCGGATCTGTTGCCGGAGCGAATGACTCTTTTACGCCGCTCGGTGGATTGGTCTTGTTGTCAGGGATGATGCTTGGCGAAGTCAGTCCCGGGGGAGTAGGAAGTGGACTTTATACAATTCTGTTGTTCGCTCTGATAGCTGTATTCATCGGAGGACTAATGATAGGAAGAACACCGGAATATTTGGGTAAAAAGATTCAAAGCAAAGAAGTAAAACTTGCCGCCTTAGGAGTTTTAATTATGCCTATAACAGTCTTGATAATAACTGCCATAGCTGTATCAGTGCAGGCTGGAATCAGCGGCCCATCAAACGCAGGTCCTCACGGATTTAGTGAAATTTTATACGCATTCACCTCGCAGGCAAATAACAACGGTTCTGCTTTTGCCGGTTTAAACGGAAATACTGCCTTTTATAACATAACCGGTAGCATTGCTATGATACTTGGCAGATTCGGCATAATTATCCCCGTCTTGGCTTTAGCCGGTAGCTTAGGTGCCAAACAAACCGTACCCACATCATTGGGAACCTTTAAAACCGATAATCCGACATTTACCTTTCTGGTAATCGCAGTGATCATAATAATAGGTGGTCTTACGTTCTTTCCGGCACTTTCGCTAGGACCGATAATAGAGATGCTTTTACACGGGAGATTTTTCTGATGCAAACCGCAGTTAAAGAGACACAGTCGACTCAACACAACTCAGGCGTATTAAAAAAAAGGAGTCTGTTTGATAAGACAATTCTCAAACAGGCCTTCTTTGACTCCTTAAAGAAATTTTCTATAAGGACTCAGGTAAAAAATCCAGTTATGTTTGTGGTATTCGTCGGTACCATCGTAACGTTGATCGAAGCAGCGGTTAGGCCAAATATCTTTACAATATCGATAGCAATTTGGCTTGCACTTACTATAGAATTTGCTAATTTTGCTGAAGCCGTAGCCGAAGGTCGAGGCAAAGCTCAAGCCGATACCTTAAAAAAGATGCGCACGGATTCTAATGCCAGGCTCTTAACAGATGATGATTCAGAGACTATCGTATCTTCAAGCCAACTTAAAAAAGGCGATCGAGTTGTATGTGAGGCAAACGACATAGTACCATCTGACGGCGAAATCATAGAAGGGATTGCATCTATTGACGAATCTGCCATTACGGGTGAATCTGCACCGGTTGTTCGCGAATCCGGTGGAGACAGATCAGCTGTAACTGGAGGAACCAAAGTACTGTCAGACAGAATAATTGTTCGTATTACAGCCGAAAAGGGTGAAACTTTTTTGGATAAAATGATTGGGCTTGTAGAAGGTGCAAACCGTCAAAAAACTCCCAACGAAATTGCCTTAACCATCTTATTGGCTGCTTTAACAATTGTATTCTTACCTGTTGTGGTCTCACTGCAACTTTTTGCAAAATATTCGGATGCTACAATCGCGGTGGTGACTCTTATTGCCCTATTGGTCTGTTTAATCCCGACTACAATAGGCGCTTTACTGTCGGCTATCGGAATTGCCGGAATGGACAGATTGTTGCAAAAAAATGTCTTGGCGTTAAGCGGAAGAGCCGTGGAGGCTGCCGGCGACGTACAGACTCTGCTGCTGGACAAGACGGGTACCATTACGTTTGGAAATAGGATGGCCACCGCCTTTATTCCTGTAGGTGATAATTCTCAAGAAGATGTTGCAAACTACGCTCAGATTTCATCACTATCTGATGAAACACCCGAAGGCCGCTCTATTGTAATTTTGGCCAAAAACGAATTCAATATAAGAGAGCATGAGATGGGACAAGACTACGAATTCATCGAATTCAGTGCTGCCACCAGAATGTCGGGTATCAACTACGAAGGGAACCGAATCAGAAAGGGAGCCGCAACATTTGTAGCAAAATGGGTCGAAGAACAAGGCGGGCAAATACCCGATGAACTTGCGACAATTGTCGATTCGATCTCAAAAAATGGCTCGACCCCGTTGGTGGTTGCCGTTAACGACACTATTGTCGGAGTCATCGAACTTAAAGATGTTGTAAAAGACGGTATCAAAGAACGATTTGAACAGTTACGTTCGATGGGGATAAAGACGGTTATGATTACAGGAGATAACCCGTTAACTGCCGCAGCAATTGCCCAAGAAGCCGGAGTGGATGACTTTTTAGCCGAGGCGACTCCAGAAACCAAGATGCGTTTGATAAAAGACGAACAAGAATCAGGCAAATTAGTTGCTATGACTGGAGACGGAACAAACGACGCCCCCGCATTGGCACAAGCCGATGTAGGAGTAGCCATGAACTCTGGGACGACCGCGGCAAAAGAAGCCGGCAACATGGTCGACTTGGATTCCAACCCAACCAAGCTGATAGACGTAGTGGAAGTCGGCAAACAACTTTTAATTACAAGAGGGTCATTGACAACCTTTTCAATCGCAAACGATGTAGCCAAATACTTTGCAATCATACCAGCATTATTTTCGGCAACATATCCGCAATTAAACGCACTTAATATCATGAAGCTTCACTCCCCAAAATCAGCGATACTTTCAGCTGTTATATTTAACGCATTGATCATAATAGCGTTAATACCCTTGGCACTCCGGGGAGTAAAGTTTAAGCCTCAAAGTGCAACTGCGATATTAAACAGAAACATAATGATTTATGGCGTCGGCGGCGTTATAGTTCCATTTTTAGGCATAAAGCTAATTGATCTGATAATAACGGGTCTGCATATTTATTGAGATGGTGAATAAACAAATGATTTCAAATATAAAACGATCAATTTTAAGTTGCGTCATCTTACTAATACTTTGCGGATTGATCTATCCGCTAATAGGTACCGGGATCGGACAAGTACTATTTCACTTCCAGGCTAACGGATCTCAGATTAAACAAGGTTCAATGCTCATAGAACAGAACTGGAAGGGACCACAGTGGTTTCAAGGTCGAAATGATGGTTCAGTAATCACATTAGGTCCTGACAAAGTATTAATTTCAGGCACCAACCAGCCCGGTCCTCGATCAAAGCAACTTGAACAAAGCGTAGTTCAAAGAGCAAAACAGTTAATTAAAGAGGGAATAATTCCAGCCAACGACCTGGTAACCACTTCAGGTAGCTTGCTGGATCCTGACATATCGGTCCATGACGCAAATGTTCAGGTTCCGGCCATAGCTAAATATCATAACATTAAACCGTCGGCGTTATATAGTCTTATCAAGCAGGTAACCGTACACAAGCAATTCGGTTTTCTGGGCAATACATATATAAACGTCTTGGAACTAAATATTAAACTATCTCATTTATTTAAAAAAGTTAAAAAATAAAATGTCTGGAATTTCTTTAAACCACATAGATAACAATGATTATGTCGAATCTGCGGGAAGATTCCGAATCTATTTAGGCATGGCGGCAGGCGTTGGCAAAACTTACAGGATGCTTTCAGAAGGTCAGCGAAGAAAAGCACGAGGTACCGATATCGCAATAGGATTTGTCGAATTTCACGACAGAATATTTACCAAAAAACAGGCTGAGGGACTCGAATTAATCCCTAGAAAAAAAATTACATATAAAGATACAACTTATGAAGAGATGGATATGGAACGTATTTTCCAGCGACACCCTCAGGTATTGTTGGTGGATGAACTGGCACACACAAACATAAAATATCCGGGCAACAACGATAAAAGATGGCAAGATGTTTTAGAAATATTAAATGCGGGTATAGATGTTATTACAACGATTAACGTCCAGCATGTGGAAAGCATCGCAGATACAGTAGAAGAGATTGCTCGTATTACCATTGATGAAAGAGTTCCAGATTGGGTTCTCCAAAAAGCTGATCAAATCGAACTTGTGGATTCCTCACCCGAACAGCTAAGAAGACGTATGCTTCACGGAAATATCTATCCTGAGGATAAAGTAAGTAAGGCATTAACAAATTTCTTTAAGACAAGTAATCTACTTGCATTGCGAGAATTGGCTCTACGTTTTGTGGCAGACAACTCCGACGAACAACTGTTGGAAAAATTAAAAGAAAACCCGGTGGGAACTGTCTATGACACTAACGAACGTATAGCGGCTGTTTTTTTCAAAGACAGGCTGGAGGACGATATTTTGAGACGAGCGGCAAGACTCGCACAAAGAATAAAATCGCCGCTATATACGTTGGTAATCGATAATTCAGATTCAATCTCAAAATCCACAGCTGATCAAACAGAAAAATTCAAGCAATTAAGCAGCGACCTTAATGCTCGATTTAACATAATTAAAGCCGAAAATTTAAACGATGCATTAAGTGAGTTTTGCCTTAATAATCAAATAACACAAATTGTTATGGGGTACATGTCTAAAAATAAAATCAGCAAATTATTTAACTCAGATCGCACCTTAAAACAAATTTTAAACGCAACTTCTAATCTACATATTGACGTTCACATTATTAGTCCAAGAGAAGACAAATTGCAATAGCTACTTCGTCAATGACACCGAACGGTCTTGTAGATTTAGCTTATAAAAACAAGTAACCAAAAAATTGCATGCTGTCTAGAATTAGATAAATTTCATAACTTCTAAGTGCGGTAGGAAAACCAACCTGGATGGAACAAAGCTTCCAATACCGATGTATGATCCCCAGTGCACCAGTGCAATATCTTTTGATTTGAACAGCTCATTTATCTATTAAGTATTGCACTTAAATTTAGAATTCAGACTTTTTTTTACCCAATGTTCTGTTGGATTTACGAACCCAAGAAAACGATTGCCAGAGAGCTGCAATTATGAATTTGGCAGATCATTTGGTAAAAAAGTGAACTTAATAAGAATATTAAGCCTTGAAGAGAGGATCGATGTTCAAGAAAAAGAGACTGCAGAGTTAAGAATGGACAAAGAAATCTTACAACGGTTTCCGACCTTCTAGATAACCGAGACGAGCGGGAAATGACTTACCGCTTTATCGACTTAAAAAAGGCCCAGCCTTTATATCGCGATCCTTTTTTAAGGTCTGCAAAATTCCATCTAGCAGCTTATGCGGTCGGCCAACAAGATTGGATTCAACTAAAGAAGACGAGCAATTTAAGACGAATTCAAGAGTTAATTCATCATCGGCAAAAAACCAAAACTTAGATTCGATATGTCTAAAATAACAGAGGTGAATAATCGTGCAATAAATCAGCTTGATTACTTAGACCATAAGTAACCTTAATAGCACTGACTAAATACTTGCAGCTTTCCCCGCAAAATTTAGAAGTAAAATTTAACAATTCTGCGCTTTTTAGTAATCTAAGATTTACTGGACTGCAACTTTAATTATTGGCATGACATTGTCGCCAGCATCCGCAATAAATCGACATTTAATTAATCAGTCATGCGGATTGGCTATAACAGTCGCAGAACCCAATACAACTGAATTTTCTTCGTCATAAAAAGCTATGATCTGCCCCGGTGCCACTTTTCTTTGCGGCTTATCAAAGACTACTTTTCCGTCTGCAAAAAATGTACTTTTAACCGGTCTTCCATGAGCTGAACCTTGAACATATATGGTGGTGATGTCTTTAAGTTCATCTAAAAGAAAATGGCTCTCTTTAAAATAAATATTTCGGGTCAAAAGTTTATCGGCCGGGCCGATCCTGACTTCCTTTTTATCTGAGTTCAATGACAGAACATACTGACGTTGCCCATAACGAGATATTCCGATATCACGCCTCTGCCCAACGGTCAGAAGTTCCATAGCTTCAATTTCACCGAGATTTTCATTCGATGAGTCTTCTACTATTTTTGCAGAATTAAATTTGATCTTGTCAGTTAGGAACTCACGTCGTCCTCCGGTTGCCAAGATAAAACACACATCCTGAGAATCAGGCTTGTCGGCAGTTAGCAAGCCCAATTTTTCTGCTACTTGCCTGACTTCAGTTTTAGTGTAGTCCCCAAGCGGAAATTTGCAAATTTTTAATGTCTCTTTGGGTATTTTAGATAATACATATGACTGATCTTTCTTTGTGTCAAGAGATCGCATCAAAACAGGAACCTGATTTTGTTCATCAAACTTTAATCTTGCATAGTGGCCGGTAGCGATCGCATCAAATCCCAATCTAACAGCTCTTTTAGCCATCAGGTCAAATTTTAAATGACGGTTACATTCAATACAGGGGTTTGGAGTCTCATATTTTGCATGCGAATCAACATACGGATAGACCACATGCTCATTAAACTCATCCACGAATCCCCAAACGTGATGATCGATACCCAACTTTTTAGCGACAAATCTAGCGTCTTCAACGTCACTTACCGAGCAACAACCCGAATCGCTCTGACCTCCCCATAGTTTTAATGTAACTCCGACTACGTCATGTCCCTGTTCGGACAACAGTGCGGCGGCAACCGAAGAATCTACTCCGCCGGACATTCCGACTGCAATTTTAAGCTTTCTTACCACTTACACAATCCTTATCGACGAAGTTTGTCAACGCACTTTTTTAAAATTAATACCGCTTCGTCCAGCTCATTTTGAGTAGTGGACCAACCAAAAGACAGTCTTATAAAAGCCGAACCAAACTCCTGTGCTCCGATTGCCATAAGTACGTGAGAAGGGGCAATCGAGCCCGAGGAACACGCAGACCCAGCAGAAGCCGCCAGATTGTTATCATCCAATAAAAACAGCAGCTCTTCACCATTGACTCCGTCGACTGTAATGTGACACATGCCGTCAACACTTAACTCATTGGGCACGGTTTCTCTTACATTGGCAATTTGAGCTTTAATGTCATTCAAAAATTTTCTCTTCATATCGTAGAAGTGGGACAGATCTTTGTCAGCATTGAGTTTTAAGGCCATAGCCATAGCGGCGGCTGATATTACGTCATTCGTACCAGATCTACGCTGACGCTGCTGCCCTCCGCCGATAATCTGAGGCATCAGTTTAATGCCGTCTTTTACGATCAATAAACCCACTCCTACCGGTCCCCCAAGTTTATGGGCACTGAATGAAACCATATCAGCATTTTTTACAATAGTAACCATATCCAGCCACCCGGCTCCCTGAACGGCATCAGTATGAAATACATTGTTCTCATTAATACTTTTTAGTTGACTATATATAGTTTCTGTAGGTTGCACGGATCCTATTTCGTTATTGGATGCCATTATAGAAACGAGTCTTCTTGCCGTTTTCGAATCTCCAGATTCCAAAACGGCGGTCAAACTGTCTTTTGCAATTACTCCGTCGGAATTTACAGAAATTTTTTTAACAGGGACATTAAATACCTTACCAACTTCGGCTGCGGAATTTAATATCGCCCTGTGCTCAATCTCACTTACAATAATTTCAGTTATCGGTCCTTGTACGCTGCCCTCCAAATTGGAACGAACCATTCCGTACAATGCAAGATTATCTGATTCGGTGCCACCAGAAGTAAAAACTACGTTGGAGTAGTTGACCTTAAGAATAGAGGCTATCTCTTCTCTGGCGTCATCCAATATCTTTTTGGCAACTCTTGCATAACCGTGACGCGACGAAGCATTGCCCAACTCGGTATTTTGAAGTTGGGTTATTAATTCCTTAATTTCGGGACGAAGCGGCGAAGTTGCCGCATGATCTAAATATATGCCCATAATAACCTAAGTTTGTCAATAAATTTTAATTACCCGAAGAAAATTTACCTACTAGTATATTCCAATTTGCCACGGCAATCTAATTCGGAAGCTATCGAGATTATAATCTCCAATTCTCGCAGAATTTTAGGAACTTAATCTTAACTCCGCTTTTCTTAACGGAAATACGACTTTCCCATAACAGTTTCTATTTCAATCTGACTTTTATATTACTTTAATAACTTTTCAATATTTTAGCTTAATAATATTACTTTGGCTCATTTCCTTTGTGAAGCCTATTTTGAAAACTAGTTACCTAGATCTACCGATTTATTCTTTCAAATAATCTCCCGCTTCCTACAAGTTCAATGACTCTGATATTCTAAGTGGTGGATTTGTTAATATCGAGGTGGTGAACAGTTACGAAAGGAGCAGAGATGGCAAAGCGAGAAATATTGGTAGAGGAGCATAGCGGTGCGCCTATTGAGAATGTGTTTAAGCTTTTGATTACAACTACCACATGGTCAAACTGGACTCCATTTTCAAACGTGGAAAGAGTAGTTGATTCCGAACTTGATGACAAATATGATTCGGATGATTTTGACAGAGTGGGTTCGGTGAAAGAACTTACTTTTTTGGGAGTCAAAAGTAGAGAAAAGTTGATTTCGTTCAATGAACCCGATGAATTTGTTTATACATACATAAAAGGGGGATTTGAAAAACTTTTAAAGAACCATCGAGGTGTAGTTACTCTTTCCAAGGAAGATAGTGGAACTTATATTAAATGGGAGGGCTTTTTTGAGGATCGCTTTTTTGGTTCAGGATTGGTAGTTAAATCTTTAGTGACACCATTCATAAAACGGTGCGCGCGTGGATTAGCTAGGTATGCTGAGAAAATTTGAAACCATTCAAAAGTCCGTCTGACCTAAATCGGCGAGTAAGTTTCGTGAGTTTTCACCAAAAAGTGCCTTTTGTCTGGGAAAACAGAGTATAGAAATTATTTAATTTCCCAAAGTGAACCGCACCAATTTGATGCAGAAAACTTTAGCAAAAAAAGAAGCCAAAAGTAGTGTTTTCTAAACCAGATAATCGCATTACTCCTCATCTAAATCCCTTGCAATTGCTGTATTGGCAATACCTTTGACCTAATAACTAATCTGTGAGGAGCAGTTCGTGATTTAGAAATTCTTTCTAAAGTTATAAGCTGAGCTTTTGTTACCTTAAGGGAAGGAGGAGGAGGATTATTAATACTCCCATATTATCGCAACTAGTGGTCTATTAAGGGGACAATACACTGGTAATACAGGTTGACGTTCGGAGTAAGTCCATTCATGGAAGAAGTCTCCATGATTACTTGAAACTCGTCGAATTCTCTTCTTACTCCGTTCAACTTCTTTTTTACTCTTTACTTTCCGCTTGTAAAGAGTAACTGTAGGAATATTCAACTTTTGGGAGAGTTTCTGCATCTCACTTGGTCTGCATTCACTCAGGACTCAAGCTGCTTTCTTAGGACATTCAGTGCCTGATCCTTTTGATCCTTTGTATGGATAACTGTCATTTTCAATTTGTTCTTTTCTAGCCGCCTTATGCAACATTCTAACGTGACATCTTTGCTGACGTAGGGGCCGAGTAAACTTTAACTTTTATGACATTATTATCCATATATCAATTCTCCTGTATTTATGAATAAGTCGTGTAGGGAAATGTGAGTAGGTTCAAACTGTCAAAATAGTCTCAAGTTTAAATAGAATGTGCATATACTCAAATGGCAGAAAAACTATAAGTAGGCAACCATTATTATAAAACAACTCAAATGTCAAAAAAAAATAGACCGGATCGAGATCGCAAATTCATAATTTTATCCGCAATGACTATAATCAAACGATAAAGCTACAAATTCCCTATGCCACCTAGCTAAAGAAGGAAATATATAAGATTTAAGTGTCAAATTCTAAGTGAATTACTTTTAGTTTGAAGTTGACTGAAGTACAAGTCTATCCATTCCACTCATTTTAAATATCCTTAAGATTAAATCATTTAAATTAATGTGTCAAATTTACCTGTTTCCAGCTGTTTCCGCCATCAAAAGTCATGTACATATAGTCATGGTTATTATCTTGTACGTCAATTGCATAAGTAGGTATTTCACTAATAAAATATCCGACCTGCGAGGTTATCATACCTAAATCAGAAACGGTAGTTCCATCGCCCAAGACATGTGGAACTATAGCGACTAAAGTAGTTTTATTAGGTGATATTTCTTCAAAACCCGGGGGTGCTGGATCATCTAACTCTATTAGAAGCTGATCAGGTGATGACATAACTGTTAATCCAAATAGTACACCAATTTTTTGTTTTTCTATTTGGTTAAATGTACTGCCACTATTGTGTGATATATATATTGCACTGGGTCCGTGAAACATTCCCATATCAGTACTGCAAACTAATGCAATATTTTCACTTTCAAAATTCACTATTGTGAATTCCGGTCCGCCTGAAAAGGGACATGATGGAACTTTCATTTGTGTCCAAATTATTCCGTTGTTAAAAGTCTGATAAATTTCAGATTCTGTTCCAAAATCTACCATGACCCAACTGTTATAAGCGTTTATTAAAATGGGTGAAGCCAATAAATTATCCGACAATGTCTTGGTTACAAACGATATATCATTAACTGATTCATTGCTGAGATTTAATGAAATTACTTTTCCAATAAAGCTGCAAGGCAGTGTATAATTTGCAGGGCATGGGATATAGTTAGTCTCTAATATATATAAGTTGTTTTTCCCAACAGCAATATCACGTATTGAGCTATTGTTGCTAAATGACGATATTATTACTTTAGTCCATGTAGAACCACCGTCATTTGTTTGAAATAAACCAAATTTACCGTACACCCACCCTTCTGTGCTATTGAAAAACTTTATTCCTTTTATGGTATCTAAAGTAAAAATTTCAGGTAGGTTATAATCCGGTTGCGACCAAGTAGTTCCCCCATTTTGAGTTGATTCAATTGTTACACAAGTCGGACTGGAAAAACACTTAAAAGGATCTATCCCTATTACCCAACCAATTTCAGTTGAGACAAAAGTTGCCTCTTGAGGTAAAAATCCAATAGTTCGGATATTAGGTGGATAAGTAGTCGTTGTTGAGCTGTAATGTGGAAAAGTTTCTGTTACCGTAGTTGGAGCGTGAGAACCAAAAGATAAAACAGATGTTGAAGTTTTCACAATAAGTTTAAGTGGATGTGGATTATTTTGTGTACTGCAGCAACTTAAAACAATTCCTAGTAAAAATAGCAGAATTACTAGCCTAAATGGTTTGGTTTGACCTTCTGTCATATTAAGCAGTATAGCAGGTCTTGAAAAATTGACGAGGGTATAGTTAAGACAATCACCGGGGTTTCGATTGAAATCAGGCTAGTTGATGTTTTTGCTATTTTTTCATTTCTATACCGCTTTAGTTTTTTTATTAGAATTTAAATTAGTTCCACCTGTAATTAATCCAATTGGAGCTAAACCTCTTGTTTTATTCGTTGAACATCAGAGTTGAATTTTCTTCATCCCTTTGTAGTAAGTGAGTTCTCTATTTTTTAATATTTGATTATCTTGTTAATTGTATTTTGACTTAAAACCACGTAATTAATTCCAGAGTCCAACTGAGTATAGTAATTTGCAGTCATAGATTCAGTTCCCTATTTACTGGCTTGCGTTATGTCTTTTAGTTCTTGCTATGAATACTAATAAGTGCATAAGTAAGGGCGTTTATGCTACACTAGATGTATGAAACTTGATGGTAGAGTTTTAGACCACGG
>DAHXLF010000032.1 GCA_027371755.1 Acidimicrobiales bacterium | reverse complement strand
TGGAGTCGCATGCCGGCATCGGCAATAAAGATGCAGAAGGTTGCTTGCATTGCGGTTGTTACATCTTGTCTTGAAAAATTGAACTCGTTATAGCAATACGCTGATATTCTAAGACACTTGCAGCAAGAAAGTTGCATAGGGTTGTATACGGGCACCTCTAAAGTGAAATGAAAAATGCTTAATCTTACTAGAAAAAGTTTTGAGCCGGCAATTTAAGCTGGCCAGTCAATATAATTTAGTAAAGTTTACGGGTAATAGCTCTTTCGACTAAAATACTACTTTAAGCTATTGCACGTTTATCGGCTTAGTTTTCTAGGGCGAGGTTCGATCTTTTTGATTGTCTCACTGTGTTTAATTGGACATGCATAAATCCGTTGGTAAGTCATCAACTATGAAAAAAATAATTTTAGATGTCGTTGCTGTACTTTCTTTTGTAGCGGTCGGTATTTGGGCTTTTTTCCCTGTGGTAGTTCATGGCATGAACAATACTCTTCAGTTGGGATCAAATGGCGACTCGGCTCTTCAAGTTTGGTTCTTGGCAGCCCCGTTTGAATTGCTGCTAAAGGGACACAATCCTTTTATTACCAATTACATTAATTATCCCCATGGCGCCGACTTGCTTCAAAATACTTCCATGCCCGCATTAGGTTTATTGCTTTTCCCGATTTTAAAGTTGTGGGGCCCAATTGCCGAAATAAACGTTGGATATATTATGGCGATTTCATTAAACGGAATCGCAATGTATTTTGTACTTAAAGCGATTTTAAAAAAGCGGCTTCCAGCTTACGTTGGCGGGTTATTGTTTTCTTTTAATCCTTATTCCGTAGGGCAAACCCAGGGACATTTGAATTTAATGTTTCTTCCGATTTTCCCGGTGTTGATATATCTCATCTATGCGTTCATAAAAGATGAGCACAGAAACTTTCGAACTGTTGCAATATTTGCCGTATTATTCAGTATTCAATACTATATTTCGTCCGAGTTACTTGTAGATTTTGTATTTGTATTGGGAGTGACCTTATTAGTTCTGATCCTATGCAATCTTAAGTTCGTAAAGCTGAATCTAAAGCCAATCTTAAGCGCAATCTGTGTGGCCGTCATCATAGTATTTGTTTTGGTGCTGCCCGGTGTTGCACTTGGTTATGAGAGTAGTCTGAGTTATTCAGGACCACCGCAGCCGGCAGAAGTATTACACAATATGTCATATGACATATTGACACCGATCCTACCTAATGCGAATCAGTTAGTAAATTTTGGACATGCCGTTAAGGGCAGCAATCTACTTTACACCACATACCAAAATAAGAAATATTATTCTTCAAGTGAGAATGGAGGCTATATCGGTATTTTCTTAATACTGGTAGTTTTAATTGCTTTATTTTCTAGAAACTTTAAGTCTTTTAAAAGATATGTTGCTTTGTTCGGTATTTTGGCTTTTGTCATATCGTTAGGACCATATTTGAAAATTAACGGTCACACAACTTCGATACCGTTGTTATATTACCTTTTAGCTAAACTGCCGTTTATGGGTTACGGGCTTCCCACGCGATATGCCTTATGTTTTTGGATGAGCTGTGCATTTTTAATTTCATTATATGTTTATGATTTGCAGGAAGTTCATTGGGCGAAGTATTCGTCGTTGGTGCATAATAAATTTCGTTTAATTAAATTATCTGAGATTCTGGGAATGGTTGCTTTGGTCCTGATGGCATTTGTGTTGTTGTTGCCAAACTGGCCTCATTCGCTGGAAAAATCGACTCTTCCGATGGCACCTTTTAGAAATATGACTGTATTTGACGGAAGTCCGGCAATTACGTATCCTTTAGCCTTGGGATATAATAATGAGGGAATGTTGTTTCAGGTAGCTTCGGATATGTCCTTTAAATTGGTCGGAGGCTATTTAATTGTTAGAGCACCAAACGGTACGGCTACGTTTCAAACCGGGACTCCAACTATAGATGCTTTGACAACAGGTTGTCTTAATTTCGGGTCAATAAGAAAGACGTTGATCAATGACCCGTCTTTCGCACCTAGAATTACCGCTTTACCTAAGCCCACAAGTCGCGCGGTTGTTGATAAAATAGGCGGAGAACTTCTATCGGACTCAATGAAAAACAACCGAATTGATTTTGCAATTATTGATCTTAATTTTATACATGCCGACTGTGGCGTTAGACTTTTTGAAAACGCGGGATTCATACCGTTTAAAAAGACTCAAAACTATCTATTCTTAAAATTTAACCAAAGATCTTAGGCGAATCTCCGTTCTTTATTCCTAGTTAAATATTTCTTTTAATCGGTAATGATTCGGTCTTTCAAAAAATCCACCTTGGACTCTACAGAGTTGAAGGTCAATATATCTTTTTGGCCTTTTTCTGATTTTTGTTTAACGACCGATGACATCGTATTGACTTCACGCATTATATCTATGGCATCATCAATTATTGGATCGGCCCAACTTCCACACCCATTGTACGGTACGGCAGAATCTGGTATTAAAACTTTTTTATATGGAATCAAAAAACTGTTGTCTTCGTTCATAAAGTCTAAATTACCCGAATAGCCTGTCGCTATGGTTGGTTTTCCCAATACCATAGACTCGGCCATCGTTAGGCCAAAGCCTTCTGCGCGGTGCATGGAAATATATGCGTCTGAATCATTTATGATGCCGTCCAGTTGCGCTTCGTTAAAATATTGATCAATTAAAATAATGTCTTTACGCTGAAGTATTTTTTCAAAAACAGGCCCCGACTTATCTTTGACGAAACTGCTGTTTACCGATTTAAGGACTAAAATAGTGTCCTCGTCATCTTTAAATGCTTTAGTATAGGCATCAATTAAACCGACAGGATTTTTTCGTTCTAATACGGATAAGAAATCAAAACAGAATAAAAATACAAATTTGTCCTTAGGAATATTAAACATTTCGCGTGAGAATGAATCATCTAATTTGGGAACTTGTATAGGCAAACTAAATGCGTAAACTTCTTTGTCGGTCGATTGTTGTATTGCGTCTCTGGCAAAGTTGCTGCAAGCCCAAATTTCATCGACCGCATCAAAGTTATTTGCTAAGCGTTTAGGTAAAGTTTCAACTTCCCAGGCGCTAAGGGCTATGGACTTGTGGTTAATAAAACATGACTCGCCTAATGCCTCCCGGTAGTTACTTAGAATATCAGCGTTAAAAACCAGAATATTGGTCTTGTGGTTGGAAATATTTTGACCCCAGTCAGATAATTTGACAGATTTTCTAAAAATTGTTGATTTGCTATCGAAAACACTGTAATCCAATCCGGATAGTTTGATTACTTCAAGCAGATTTCTAGCTTCTTCGCCGGTACTTGATTCAGAGGTGAGGAAACCAATGAGGTTTATGCCGGATTGCTTAACTGGTGTCTCCTCCCAAAAGCTTTTCGTAAGCGACACGTGTTTATTTTGTAACTTATCATAGCTAAAGAAGTGAGATTTAATGCTTGTGCCTATGGAAAGCTCTTCTGGAACTTCTTCTTGCACGCCACTTATTTTAACCCATTTGAGAAAATCTATGCGATCTAATTGGCATGGACTCCTAAATGCGGACTGCAAGTCCGGTCTCGATTTCCATAATGCGCCTTGATAGATGGTTGGCATTAAGTCATCGTAATCTCGATTCTCCAATTCAGCGGGTTCGTTAATTACGGGTGGTTGCGGTGCTAAAGTGTGCTTAATCTTAACGACAATGTTTATTAGATACCGTAGTAATCTAGTTACAGTTAACCGTTGAGGTTGAGATATAATTTCGTTGGGTTCAATTTGGTCAGTGTCAACTGAGGCAGGAGAGATGTACCCAAAGATAGGGGCCGGAGAATTTAACCATTGAATAAATTTACTATCTGATTCATCGAATGGATTTGGTGGTTCTTCGAAGTGTTTTTCGGGGTCTTCGCTTGCCATTAAATATTCACGATAGATTCGCCTTATCGGTGTTGACAATTTGATGCCCGAAGGTGTTGTATCGTAGGCATAGGACGTTTTTGAAAATTCAATAAATCCTGAATCTATTAGGAGCTGGGCATAATTTTGGCAGAGTTCATTGAGGGGTGGATTTTTAATTACTGGTTTTTTTGGCTTTAAGGTCTGATACTTACTTAAGATATATGGCTTTAGGGCATTGAACCCACTAAAATGAAAGAATTTAAGTGGACGTTCGTCAACATAGAATTTACCGTCTTGTAAAATCAAATCCCTCTGATTTATGTTCCAGTATGCGACGTTATAACTAGTATCTTGAGAAATATGAGTGTCATACATGCCTGGGACGAAATCTATCCATATTTGATCTACAAACAGGGCATTTTCAATGTCGTTTATGCAATGACGTTTCAGTCTATCTTTCCAAAAATTTAGAAAGTCTAATCTGTTTGCCGGTATTCCGATAAAGCCTAAGTTGTATATGCCTGATATCAGAAAATCATATTCACCGGGTTCTTTTTCATCAATTGACATCGGATATGTGATGTGCGGGGTTAAAAAAAGCTTTCCGGAGTTTACGATGTCGAAAATTTCGGTTAAGGGTTCGAATATTTGAATATCAGGATCAAAATACAATACCGAAGAATATCGTTGTTGAATTAAGTATTCGGCGACGAACGGTTTAATCGCAGTTGCAAATTCCATAACATTGTATATCGTTCTCATTCTCGATATTTCTTTGGAATCAATGGCTAAGTCAAACCAACGTATGATGGAATAAACGTTCTCCAAATCTTTGAGTGCGCAATCATCGTCATCGAGGATGAAGATATAAAAATCTTCACTGTGATTTGCCCTAAAGCTTTTTGCCAGGACAGTTGCCATTGATAGATAATTTTTAGCAACTATGGTAAATGCTGAATTCAATGAGACCTCTTAAATTTTATAACATGTGTTTTATGTTATGGTAATTTAAATTTGATAAAAAAATTCGAAATTATCGAATGTGGATTTCGTCGGCTTATTTTTTTACAAGTTATAGGTTATCACAATACGTTTTGACCCAAAGTTATATTTCAAAAAATGCCGAAAAGACGGACTTTGAATGCGGCATAGGTCAGGTATCTATTATTTGTAAATAAGACGTGCGATAACATCGATATGAAGAATTGTCAATGTCAATTCTTAAGGAGTCAATTTTGATTCTCAATTTGCAAATCCGTTATGATATTGAAGTTAGGTAATTTAATTTCGAGGTTTGCTCAATGTAATTCCTGCCAAAAGGTCCCCCGCATCTAAGAATTTGCCGCAACCGAACCCGTTGCTAAATGCAACATAGTATCTTGAAGAATATGACTGAGTATCTTAAGTTGTCGTCTGTATCTTTAAACAGGCAGTAGCTTTAATTAACATAAGGTACGGAAAAGGCTATACCTTCGTAATACCATTCGCTGGAAAGTGACGGGGTCGTTTGAATCTGTTCGCATTCTGCAGCACTGGCGGTATAAAAGTGCGAAATACCGTTGTAAAGATTTCGGAATCGGCAGACGTTGTTCATCCCTGGAGTGTACGGTGGGTATACCCAAAATGCCGGACTTGTTGTCGTAGTTTCTTGCGTCCAATTATTAGGCGTTAACATCGCTTCTTCGGCGGGATCCACGGAAAAGAAATGAACGGCGGGATTTTGAACGTTGTCGTATCTCATTACCGGAAGTGGATTAAAAGTTTGACCATTGGAGGTAATTGGCTGGGGTTGAGATGCATAGCCATAAAAAGCAATACCCTCATAGTGGTAGAATGCCACGGGCTGAACGGCGATGGTTGCCGTGGCTTCTGAAATTGAAGTAGTGAAAAAGTGTACTTGATATTGAGAGCCAAAGAATCTGTAAACCGGCTCTAAGTTGGAAGATATCGGTGCTTGTACGCCATAATTTGCCGCAACCGAACCCGTTGTTTGCGAACATGAGTTTGACACTGCAGCTTCAATAGCTGAGGTGAAATTACCTGGTAGTTGCCCGATGCTAGAAACCAGTGTGGCATTGGAACCATAAGCAACTATCGGGCCTGAATTATTGGCATAAAACAGATCCGAAGAGTAAGATCCTACGGGTGGTCCCGAATCGAATAATTCAACTCCAGTGTTTTCAGCCATTATAGATTGGCCTATAGCTACTGAAGTGGCACTGTTTTGAACGTAAACGCCTCCAGGTATGTACGACGCTGACGACGACCCACTGTTTCCTATGACTGTAATATTTTCTGCGTTAAAGTTTCCTGAGTTTTCAACTGCAATAGCACCGCCAGCAGTAGCAGTATTGTTTATAAAACAGTCATTGGTATCGGATAAAGAATTATTTGAAGCAATATTAATTGCTCCGCCGTTTCCGTTTGATCCGCCACCGTTTGCGTTAGCTTGATTTTGAGAAAAACTATTTCTGTCTAAGGTCGTAATTGAATTTTGAGCTGCCACAATTGCACCTCCACCTTGTTGTGCCGTGTTTGCAGTGAATGTCGACTCAAATATGGAAGCATTAGTAGAATTATAGATAGCAATCGCACCACCATATCCCGAACCCCCGTCTGTACTTGAGATAGTTGCTTGATTGGATGTAAAGGTGTCATCAGTAAAATCGACGGATTGTCCTCCGGTTTCTAAGTCTACTGCACCACCATAATAGGCGGAGTTATTGCTAAAGGTTGTTGCCTGAACTATAGCATGAACGTTTAATCTCATGCCCATGCCTCCGCCTTCCCCGCCACCATTGCTCCCGTTTGCAACGTTACCTTGAAAGTTGTCTCCAAAGAATACGGGTTGTGCGCCGCTGTCTACCCAAGCGCCGCCGCCCGCGTATGCGCTATTTGCGATAAATGATGAATCGTCAACAGACGGATTTGATGACCCCACAATTAAAATTCCACCACCGTATTGCGCGGAATTATTATAGGAAAACATATCGGAGTATAAGACTGGACTGGAGTTGTAAACTATCATTCCTCCACCGGGATTTACACTTGAGTTTTGCGTTATATTATCGTCAACTATCTGCACATCCGCATTTGCCAGAGTAATCCCACCGGCTTCTCCAGAATTGTTAGTGCCCGAATATCCTCCAGTAACTGTGAACCCGATTAATCTTGCTTGAATTCCTCCAGTAAAAGGAACATTTTGAAATACAACGGCGGGTTCTGCAACTGGAGGTGATATTACTGTTTGGCTGTTTCCGCCTGACGATTCCAATACGATGTACTTGTCTATGTAAAGAGATTCGTGATACGTTCCAGGACCCACACAAATTGTGTCTCCGGTATTGGCGGCATTAATTGCCGCTGATATAGTTGGGAAAGGAACTTGACCGTTTATATTAATTGTTCCCGGGCTAGCCGAACAAGCGGGAAAAGTTGCTACAGATAATATGGTTCGAAATTTAGATGTATGGCTTCCGCTAATTAAAGAAGACAGCAACATTAATGAAATTACTGCTAGAAGGCATAATGAATTCATGGCCGAAATAGTATTAGATTTAGAATATTTAATTGTCATTATGTATGTCTCCTGTTTTTCATAATAATCTAGAATTTCAAATCCATGGCTTCTTGGTTTATTTATGACATTAAATTTATATAATAAATATAGATTTTATCGCCTAGCGCTGATCGATGTCATGTAGACTAAAATTTTTTACAGCTGGGTAAACTAAAAAAATGTTCAGACTTAGGCACGACGTATCAATTTTTACTAATTAAAATGCAAATCGTATTTTCAATAATAAACTGTTCTAAGCTCTGCAGATAATAAATCTAAGTCACTAATCATGTATTAATTTGTCAATGACCATTTAATAATGTACGCTCACGGACATCATTTCTGCATGGGTTGAGGTGTTGTTTTACACTCTCTGGCCTTTGGTGTAGGGTTTATTATGTTGCTACAGAGCCATCACCTTTTTCCCTGAAATGGCCTGAGAGAGTCGAATTGATTCACCTTTTGTTTCAATTAAATGGGCATGGTGACTTAATCGATCGACAAGGGCCGATGTAATAGATTTAGGTACGATGATCTGATTAAATAACGCAATTGCAAAGTTTGAGGTAATTACCATTGGTGTGGTCTTATAGGAGCTTTTCAGAACCCTGTAGAGTGCCTCTGAACGTTAGAGCCAATTGAAAGATTCCAATGTCATCAATTACCACCAGTTCAAGCCTTTTGAACTTTGTGAGAGTCGAATTCAGAGTATCTGTTGGCTTTGCCATCAATTACAGGTTCGTCGGAAAAGTCATACTGGGCCCACTTGTTTGCTTCTGGAATCCATGACCAATACACTTGTGCATTGGTCATGTCTAATCGAAACTTCTCTTTCCTGACAGCTCACCTTGTATTTCTACTTGATCCTTTATATCCAAGGGCTATTAGCCTTTTGTGTACAACATCTGCTCGGATATTTGCCTTAGAAGCCTCTGTCAGTTGCTCAATGAGAATTAGGTGATCAGACCGAAAAACTGCTGAGGTTGGCTTTCGTTGGCCTCTTTGGGCAAAAGTTCCCTCTTTTTTGGCCACCAGCGCAAAGGCTTTAACAATATTTGGAGAACACTGGCACTACCTTGCTGTTTGGTCGTACGACTAATAAAGGTCGTAAATTTCTAAAATGTTCATGGTACTCGTGATATCTTTCATAGTTACGGCTCCTTCTAGGGATTATGTAGTTAAACAAGTTTCACCCAGTAAGGGGCCTAATTTGTGGTTTTTAAAGAGTTTCCTAATAAAAGTCAGGGTAAAAGAACACCTCATTTCAGCAACTTCAATAGACAGTCAACTTTGCGTGCAATTTTGGCGTCCGCTACCGTGCAATTAATTGTCCGCATCCATTCAGTTTTAGGTGTTCGTTAACAGTTTCTACAGGTATTGAATCTAGGCTTTGGTATAAAGATGTCAAATTATTTTAATAAACTTTAAGGGTAAGTCACTTGAAAAAGCGAGCATTTAAATAAATTTACGAAAGAATGAAATGACAAATTCGCAATACCGATATATCAATTCAATAAGATTGATTGGTAAAATATCAGACGAATCCAAAACAGACGAAACCAGAGAATCTCAAGATAGTCAAATATATTTATCTAAAGCTCTTCCGAGCCAAGTTGAAAGCGAATGTAATGTCAGTTTAAATGAAATTATTAGCCTTACCGCAAGATTCGAAAATATTCCTATTACAGACGAGCTATCGGGTCTGGTTATGAAGTTTTCGTTGAACACCGCACAACGCTTGTTATTGTCAAGTGTTTCAGTAATTTTGGATTTCGAGCCCAAAATTGCGATGGAGCAAGGCTATCAAAGTTGGTCGCCAATCCGCATAACAGAAGTTTCAGATATTAGAGAGCAAAGGACGACTATGCCCAATTGGGTTAAAGGTATGTATTTTGCAGATGCGGCATCGGCGGGTAACTTATTCATGGCAGATCAATACATGATTTGTAAAAATGACAGCAAACAAGCAGTTGTCGGGTCTCTGTCGGCCTTCAATCACTTTTCAAACGTCACAATAGAAGATGGAAAACTTACCTTAAATGCGATTTTGGACAACGTAGAGTTTGACGAAGGAACATATGAATTAGATCCGCTATTTATTGCAGTTGTCGATACAGATCAGGCCACCAAATCAGTTTTGGTCGACACGGATTTCGACAAGGCTTTTAATGCGTATTTAAATTTGTGGGCAGAAACCTCAAAGGCTCGGGTACAGAGGCCGTTTTCAGGGCTTTCAGAAGTTAAAAACTCCAAACGGACGACATTAGATAAAAATCAGGCAGACTTGGGATGGTGTTCTTGGTATCAATATTTTTGGCAATTAAGACCTGAGTATATCGATGCAGCCATTGAAGAAGGTCTAAACCGTCAATTTGATTTAATTCAGATTGACGACGGTTACCAATCCGCCGTCGGCGATTGGCTTGAACAGAGTGATGAATTTAAAGGTGAACTGGTTAGGCTTGCCAAAAAAATAAATGACAATAACATGACCGCAGGAATTTGGACGGCTCCGTTCTTGGCGGGTCAAAATTCAGCGGTTTATAAGGAGCATCCCGAATGGATGGTGGCGGACAGATTGACGGGTGAACCGCAGGTGGCTATGGTGAATCCAAACTGGGGCGGATATGCTTACGCACTGGACACCACCAATGACGAGGTATTAAATTTTTTAGTTAAAACATACGCTGGGTTGGTTGAAATGGGCTTTAATTACCATAAAATCGACTTTTGCTATGCGGCATCTTTGGATGGCGTTAGGCTCAACGAGAAAAAATATACAAGAGCTCAAGCCCTGAGAATGGGTTTAGCTGCTGTGAGAGAGGGGATTAAAGACAGCTACCTTTTGGGTTGCGGCTGTCCTTTCGGCCCCGCGGTCGGAATCGTAGATGCCATGAGGGTTTCAGCAGACACGGCCCCCTATTTTGAAGAAAGAATTGCTTGGACCGGTTTCAATGAGGCATCGCCTAGCGCTTACAATGCGCTTATAGCTTCTGCCTTGAGAGCAAACTTAAATGCTAGGCTATTTACAAATGATCCGGACTGTATCCTTTTGCGTAAGCAAGATATCATGCTAGATTCAAAGCAGTCGGATCTAATAATGGCTGTGGTAGGTGGAGTTGGCAATTTTGAGATTATCTCCGACGATGTATCGCTTCTAGATGACGAAGATTACTCAAGGCTAACAAAAATAAGAGAACTGAATGGAGCAACCGGTCTTCTCAATTTAAGCAATCTATTTGATTTACCGCTTGTTGTCGATTCAGATCAAACTCGCTTAATAACAGATCTTTGGGGCAAGGTCGATTCTGCAGAGATAGATTTGGATAATTTGACGCAAGGTTATGAACTCGTAATATCTGGGAGACATGATAATGTTTGGGCAAGATTGTATAAAAAGAGGAATTAAAGCTTAAGTGAATTTAAACTGGGGCGCTCATATAAATGAGCGCATTGAAACAATTCTCAAAAATAATCAGTGGCGTCAGACGGTTGCTGTCGATAACGACAACTATCTGGTTTTTGCCTCCAACGATTATTTAGGATTAAAATCACATCCTAAAGTTATTGAATCCGTATGTAAGGCAGTAGCAAATGAGATGGGCACGGGAGGTTCCAGGTTGATAACCGGATCTCGACAGCTGCACAGAGATTTAGAAGATAAGTTAGCTGATTACAAACAGCAAGAAGCCGGACTGGTATTTTCAAGCGGTTATACGGCGAACATCGGTGTTATTTCCACTTTGGGCACCAAGGAAGTAACTATATTGTCCGACGAGTTAAATCACGCATCAATAGTCGACGGATGCAGACTCGCCAAATCGGAGGTATTGAAGTATCGACATTTGGACTTGGAACATCTACGAAGCCTTTTAAAAGATGTAAATCAAACTGGGAACCTGAGCCTGGTGGTTACGGATTCGGTTTTTTCCATGGACGGTGACGTAGCCGATATTAATGAATTGGCGCAAATGTGTTCAACCTATGGAGCATTTCTGGTTATTGATGATGCGCACAATGTATTCAATAGACATTTTGAATGCGATCCGGAGCTTTCTTTAATTGTAGGCACTTTGTCAAAAACATTTGGTTCGTTGGGTGGGTTTATCGTAGGACAAAGAAATATGATTGATCTCATGATCAATAAATCCCGTTCTTTTATATTTACCACGGGACTTTCTAATGCAGATACCGCGGCGGCCATAGCTGGCGTAGATATCGTAATGTCCTCTGAAGGTGATCAACTACTGGAGCAACTTAGTTGCAACATTAAATATTTTAAGGAACTAATGGCCATTGACTCGGATTTTATTACTCCGATAGTCCCGATTGTTATCGGAAGTGAAGACAGAGCTTTGAAGATTTCGGCAAAGCTTAAAGAGAATCATATTCTGGTTCCGGCAATAAGACCTCCGACCGTACCCAAAAACACGTCACGACTAAGAATAACTCTTTCGTCTCAACATGAACGGGGTCAATTGGAGTTGCTCAGTTCGATATTAAAAGATGCTTTGGGACGGTTTTAATAGATGCCTAAGCCAAACCTATATATCGGAGTAACGGGTACAAACACCGACGTGGGGAAAACATATGTCGGAAGCCGATTGTTAAGATCTCTAAAACAAAAGGGGTTGAGCGTATCTGCTCGAAAGCCGGCTCAAAGTTACGACAAAGGCGACCTCCAATTGTTGGATTCTCAAGTCTTGGCGGCTGAGACAGAAGAAGATCATTTGACTGTATGTAGTCAGTCCAATACATTTGAAATCGCACTGGCTCCGTTCATGGCAAAAAAGGAGTTGTACGGAACCGAATTAATGTTAAAAGAGGTAAGTGACGTTATCTTTAATTCTCAGGCAGACGTCGGGTTATTGGAAGGCGCAGGTGGCGTATTGTCTCCGTTTTGTAAAGATGCTGATTTTATAGATCTTATGGAACTGCAAAAGGTGGATATTGTATTGTGTATTGCAGATGCGACGTTAGGCAGTTTAAATGCAATATTGACTAACTATTTTGGATTTAAGTACCAAATTGAAAAAAGAAACTATGTCAATTTAAAGAAGGCGGGGTTTATTGTTTTTCTAAATAGATTTGACGAAGACCTTAGGCTTCATCAATTAAACTACGATTGGCTTAAAAGCAACTTCGAACAGGCTGTCTATAAGGATATAGAAGAACTTAGCGGGTATCTCGCAGATTTGTCAAATAAAAATAAGTCTTATTAATCTATCTCAACTCAGAAATTGTAATTCACTTTTGAGCGGGTTATGACTTAAAAAAAATTGAATAAGACTATATTTGTAAATATTTGGTTTCAGGTCTGTGCCGGTCCCGCATCATCAAATCCTTGCCTAACTCCTTGACCGGCCCTCGTTAAAAGCTGTTTTGGCTCATATAACATCCAGTATGCGTTTAGTGCGTGTTTTCTTACTCTGTTTTCGACTAGTGTTATCAAGTCGGCATCGGTTTGCGCCTCGTTTTCATGGACGAATACTTCAAGAATGTGTGTATTGGACAGCAACTGTGCCATCATTATGCCTTGTGAAGCTTCGTGTGCACACACTTGGTCAATCTCTGCCTTTCCCGGCATTCCAAGCGCCAGAGCAATCTTTGCATTGTAAAATTCAATCAGCCGTTTGCATTCTACTGCAAGATCTTTAAAACCGGGTACGGTAACTCTTTTGATTAGAAAGGTTGATTCAAATCCCGGACAATTTTTCAGTTCATCTACGGCATAATCTCCCATATTAACTCTGGCGAACATAGTGTCTACTATTGCAATGAGGTCCATAACGCTTAATAGATTACCTTTCTTATTATCTTCGGATTAAACCTAATTAAAAATAACTCTTTTAACTGATAGTACCGTGAACTTTGCAGACTATTTTTGTATTTGTGGGACTGATTTTAACTGTAAGGCGCTTACCGCATAGTTGACAAAATCGGGGAGGATCCAGTTCTCTAAGGCAACCCGGACAGTTCTTTTTTCCGCATCCGATGCAAAACTCATCTTTATTAGATTTGGTAATCCTATTTTCCACCGTGTATCAATACTAAATTAATCCTGTAAGAGATCCTATTGGCATTTTCAAGTCATTTAACATTTTAATGTCTAAATTTGGGTCTCGGCCCAATGTGGTTAAATAGTTTCCGACAATTAGAGCGTTAATTCCAGACAACATGCCATCTTCTTGAAAGTCACGCATAGTAATTTCTCTCCCGCCAGCATATCTTAGAATTACATTTGGAAGTGCCAATCTGGATATCGCTATCCACTTCAATGCTTCTTTTGTCTCTACTATGGGATTGGAACCTAGCGGTGTTCCAGGTCTTGGGTTCAGAAAGTTAAGTGGAACCTCCGTCGGTTCAAGCTCTTGAAGTTGACTAAGTACTTCCACCCTCTGATCTTCAGATTCGCCCATCCCGTACAGTATTCCGCAGCATAACTGCATACCATGTTTTTTAACAAGAGAGCAGGTTTGGTATCTTTCGTCAAAACTGTGAGTAGTTACAACGTTATTAAAAAATGATTTTGCGGTTTCCAGATTGTGATTGTATCTGTGAGTACCGCAGGCAGCAAGACGTTCGGCTTGGCTATCTGTAAGAATGCCCGCACTAACTGCAATATCGAGCCCGGTTTCATTTTTGATGAAGGGCACCGTCGATTCCAAGTATTTCATTACTCTTTCGTCTGGACCTTTTATTGCCAATACGATACAGAATTCAGTAGCACCCAAAGCCTTAGTCTCTAGCGCAGCTTTTAATACCTCTTCTTCAGTTAAAAGGGGAGTGGCCTTTACGGTGGATTCGTGTCTTGCCGACTGAGAACAAAAATGGCAGTCTTCAGTACACCCTCCCGTTTTAGCTGAGAGTATGCCCTCAATTTCAACGGTCTCGCCGCAGTAATTAAGCCTCACTTGATGCGCAAGATTAAGTAAAGAATCCAGATTTGAATTCGGGAGCCGGCTTAAAGACAACAAGTCTTCGGCAGATAAATTGGATTTGTGCATAAGTAAAATATCTTTTACTCGGCTGATTAGCTCTTCACCCTGCTTGTTGTTTATGCGGGTGATGGACAGGTTTACAGGGTTTGTTAGATTAGTCATTTGTTTTTTTGGCAAGAAGGTTTAATTTAAATCAAAAACAAAATGTCTGAAGTTACGCTAAATATAGGGTCACAATTTATATTAAGTTACTTTGACGCATTAAGTATTTTGATTATGCAATTAATTTTAATATAAAAATGCCGCCAGAAATTCGATTAAATCATAGTCTGCATATTAGTGTCTAATTGCGGCAATGATATGCAGCTTCCGTAACGGTGATAGTTATGAGACGGTAACGGATGCGGTATATATTTTTGTGTTTTTGGCAACCCAATCGGGACTGTATTCGGTAATTGTATTGCTGGGTCCGAGGTACAAGCTCAAGTTGAGCTGACCTTTTGAGTTCGAAGTGACCGTACTCAAGTGATTCAAAACCGAAGAATTTGCAGCTTTAGTTTGAACTTGAATCGCAAATTTAGTGTTGGGGCTGAAAAAAGCGGGTGTAGTTATGTTTGCTGATCCACTGCCCTTTACTAAAAAATGAGTCTTGGATAGTTGCACTAAAGTTCCAAATTCCGCATCTTTACGCCTGAAAGTCACAGTATAGCCCCATTGGCTGAAAACATCTGAAATTGAACTGTATGTAAATTGCGTAGGCCAAGCGGCTTTGTCATTAAAGTCCGCAAGTATCATCGGAAGCGCGAGCTGAAGATCTCTTTGCCAATAGGGCCAGGAATGAGTGCCCGGGCCGTAGTTGTCAGCGTAGAACTTTATATGGTATTTAAGAAGTTGAAATTCCATTTCCACGGTTGATAAATAAACTATTTTTTCTATGCCGGTGCTAAAACCGTTTGTAGTTGCCGAATCATCCAACGGTCCCGGCGTGCCGTTACCCGTAAATAACAGCAACTTAGTATTTGAAAGATTTTGGACTAAATCGGCTGGATCATGTCCGCGCCAAATTATTTGGTTCTTTGAGAAAGACCCAAAAGGAGATGTCGGCGTTCCACCATCTCCCTTTGCCATAATTCCGACAATAACTTTGGCCATCGGACCGGCAACATTGGGGGGATAAGCAATATCCACTGCACCTGAAAATGACGCAGCGATGCCGAATATATCAGGGAATTGTGACGCATATTCAAATGACCCGTATCCGCCCATTGATAGTCCGACAATTGCTCTGTCGTTTCGATTGTCGACAGTTCTAAAATTATGGTCTATGAATGGAACCAGTTGGAGAACGTGAAATGTTTGCCATTGTGGTGATCCGCCTTTGCCGTTGTTGTACCAATTTGTGTACCATCCTCCTGAGCCGGCTTCGGGCATCACACATATTACCGGAAGATTAGCAGTTAAAGCAGTCGCATTCCCCGAATCAATCCACTGTTGGTATTCCATGCCCGTATTCGGACCGGATGTCCCTCCGTGAAGCAGATATATAACTGGATATCGTTCTTTGGGGTTGGATGCGTAATCGCTAGGAAGCAGTACGTCCAAATGAACTATAAAACTCAAGGCATTTGTTTTCATCGTAAAGTTAATCAAACGAGAGGAGACGTGCTGTTCGTTTATGACCTTTAAGGATGATGAGATAGGGAGAGTTGTCGTCGGGTTTGAAGATAAAATTCGTTCAGATTGAACTTTAACCGAAGTACAACTTGATTCCGGTAAGGCAACTATCAATACGACAGCTATAAAGACGGCGCATGTTTTAATCTTTAAACTCATTTGACATAAGACATTGTATGCGATTTTAAGTGTCTAAGTCTATATCGAGAGTCTTTAAATATTGACTTACCATCGAATAAAATCCGCATATCAATATAAGTTCTACGGTAATTTCTTGTCCAAAATGATTAGTCAATCGATCAACGGTTTCTTTAGAGGCTGCCCCGTTTGATAGGATTTCGTCGGCTAAATTAAATATGAGTAATGCTTCTTGATTTAAGTCGCTGTCAATGTGGCCGTGGTCTAGGGTAATTTTTGGTGAAAGAGCGTATTTAATCAAACTTTCATCCACTCCAGTTCTTTTAGCAATGGTAATGTGATGGTCGAGTTCATATTTAGCGTCAGTCACCGCACCCACTCTTAAAATCATCAACTCCCGAAGTACTGCTGGGGTTTTGCTGTTTAATAGGATTGCAGAACCTAAACTTAGAAATTGTTTTGCCAGCGAAGGGGCGTGACATGCCATCAGAGCCATGTTGAGCTTCATCGGAATATTGTCATAAAACTCTTTGATTTTAGGTTCTAATTCTTCGGGGTTTGGATATGAAATTCTTGCCATAGTTTTCCTAATTTAAATAAAAATGTTTTGATCTGTCGGTCAATTTTTAATGGAATGATTTATAAAGTTCATTATTCTTTCGTGGAGTTGATCCAATTCACCGGTTTGTCCCAAAGCAACGTTTTTTGTCACAAGTGCGCTAATCGCAAATGTTATTAGCTCAATGTCGACGGTGGCGTTAAATAAATCGGTTTCGGAGTTAATCGCTGTGTTATGCATTTGCAGCATAAAAGCTGCGATCTTGGAGGTAACTTCATATCGTAGATTTATGGCTTTTTGTCCCGCTCCAAAAGACTCGACTAATATGCATTTTGCGAAGTTTGGTTCTGAGCTCAGCAGGTTGAGGTAATGTTTTATCATTAATGCCAAAGTGGCTTCGTTTGGGGTTTGTTCGTTTACGCAGGATTGTAAATGTCCTAAAAGGGCTTCGGCTCCAAATTCTATTAAATCTAAAAAACATTCATCTCTGTTGGAATATAGTTCATAAAAGGTCCTTCGTGAAACTTTGGCTTCTTTTACGATATCGGCAACGGAAACGTTAGTGAATCCGGATCTTGCAACTACGGTAGCTATAGCTTGTAACAGGCGGAATCTGTGAGCTTGCTTAACCGAATCTCTTGAAAGTCGAGTTGGTCCGGGAACGGGAAGAATCTCTTGAGAGTATCCTAATTGTGAGGAACTGTCAGTTGCGTACATTTATATATAGTAGCATACCTGTAATAAACAATATTGTACCGAATAAATTTTGCGCATTCGCAAAGCTATCGACAGAAAAGGATTACTTATGGTTTTTGACTCAACAAATTATAGTAAAAACGATCAAACAGCTAAAAATTTCTCTTGCAGTAAGCTTGATTTAAATAACCGTAAGATTTTAGTAGTGGGCGGTGGATCGCCAGTGACCGATGATGTATTGCCAATTAACAACGGAGGTTCAATTGCATTGTTATGTGCGCTGCGCGGTGCGACTGTTGCTGTTGCAGACATTAATTTAAAAGCTGCCGAACACACAAAAAATATGATCGACGCCTCAAAGCGCATTGGCTACGCAATTCAGGTCGATGTATCCCAAGAAGATAGTTGTAAAGATATGGTTGAAATAGCATTGGAGTCCATGCAGGGACTCGACGGGTTGGTTTTAAATGTCGGCATCGGACAGGGCCTGTTTTTGGAGGGCACAACGGTTAAAATGTGGGACGACGTAATGGACGTTAATTTGCGCGCTCATTTTATAATAAGCAAACTTGTCATGCCGTCACTTCAGGCCGGCAGTTCAATAGTATATACAAGTTCGGTAGCTGGTCTAAAACCCGGAACATGTTCGCCGTCGTATGATGCATCCAAAGCGGCACTTTTTGGACTTTGCCGGCACGTAGCTTTTGAAGGAGCTGGAAGACAAATTAGAGCAAACGTTGTCGTTCCCGGATTAATAGACTCGGCAATGGGACGGCTTGCATCTGAGCACAGTCCACTCAGAAGTAAGATAAAAGTTCCAATTGGTAGACAAGGTACGGTGGAAGAAGTAGCTCGTTCGGCGGCGTTTTTGCTGTCCGATGAGGCAAGTTATATAACCGGACAGATGCTGGTGGTAGATGGCGGGTTGAGTCTAATATAGTTTTGTTTGAATTAAAATCGGGTAATTTTTAAATCGGGTAATTTAATGTGTAACCCGTAAATAAAAGTTTGACATGGCTCACTCAAATTCCAACGAATTAGTCGATGAACGAATTTAAGTTTGAGGTTTATAAGTTTCTCAACTTTACTTTAAATAAGCGGACATTGAAGTACGATACAGCCTTATGTTGATTTTTGAATTTGCCTCTGTTGTTGGAAGATCTTTTTTTAAAATAGCTGGGTGTGCTAGATTAGAATATTGCCTAATATATGATTAAGGCTGTTTGGCTATATACGTCTAACGCAGATCATGTGTAATTTTAATGAATTGTTTGCTAATGAATTGTTTGCTTCTGTAGCAATTTGCTAAAGTCAACAACAATATCCACTCTACCGATAGTAAATATGAATCGATCCTTGGGAACCACCGATAAATTTTCCGACTGTCAGCATCTATTGATCATCCCGTTTTATAAGAATGTGGACTTGGTTAATCGGCAGGTTGAAAATCTAATGTTACTTAAGGATGAACTTTTCCAATTAAAATTTGGATTAATTTTTATTAACGACTCTCCCAGCCACGAAGATCACAGAACCGCTTTAAAAAAAGGGACCGAACTTTTAAAAGACAATGAGTTTTGTATTGACTACATAGAAAATGGCGTCAACATGGGTTTTGTTAAATCCTCAAATATAGGATTGAATATTGCCGCTGATTTGGGTGTAAGTGCACTGCTGGTCAATTCGGATGCATTCATTGCCCAAGGTTCCCTCAGTGAAATGCGGGAGTTATTGAATGCCGAAGAAAAAATAGGATTTGTTGGGCCGCGGTCAAACGAAGCCTCAATTGCCTCGATTCCGTGGGATGTAGATATTGAATCAATGAACATCAAAGAGGTGGAAGAGTTAGCTCAAAAGGCGACCTCTCGACTTCCGAGATATCAAATTGTTCCTGTTGTCCCTGGTTCAGTGCTTTGGATAAAAGCCCAAGTACTTAAAAGTGTGGGCGTTTTTGACGAAATATTTTCTCCCGGTTACAATGAAGAGAATGATCTCGAAATGAGGTCAAATCAAATTGGATATATAGCCGTTCTGGCCAATCATGCATTCGCTTACCATTTAAAGTCAGTGTCATTTGG
>DAHXLF010000031.1 GCA_027371755.1 Acidimicrobiales bacterium | reverse complement strand
AAAAAAAGAAAAACTAATAGAAATTCAGGTGAGAATAGAAGTTCAGATTCCACTATAGATTCTTCAACGGCCATACAAAATCAATTATACTAATTTACTCTAGGATCTTTAACAGTCGCTTCAAAGTAGCACTTACAAAAAGGCAAATAGTCTAGAATGTCAAGCTAATATCTCCCATAGGTTGTTTTAATTTCATCTAAACGATTTTAGATAAGTAAATTTAAACATGACGAATTAAAACTAAATCAGCCGTGTGCTGTTTGTTAAAACCGAAGTGTTGGAATCTCAATCCGAAAACATGGCAGCAATGCCCAGGTCAACCAAAGTGAGTTTTCAAAATAATTCGTTGTAATTCATCGAGCCAAATTTTTTGCACTACAACTTTAAATACTCTAAACTAATTACAAACTGGCAATGCCACCAAAAAAAGTAATCCAAAATATTTTAAAACATGTTCAAAAAAAGAAAAACTAATAGAAATTCAGGTGAGAATAGAAGTTCAGATTCCACTATAGATTCAAATGCGGAGCTAAGTTCTTATGGATACTTTACGAGAGAGCATTTCGAGAATAGGGACACTTTTAACAATGAAAATATGTTTGACAATAGCTACGAAAATAATTATGACTACTATAACAACAACGATATAACTATCCCCAATGCAACCCAGCAATATTACCATTATGGTGACCGTGGTTATGGCCAGTCAGGATTTCCGACTGCAACAGATTATAAATTAAGTCACACTACTTCATTATTTTTGGCTATGACAATAGGTATCACAGTCCTCTTGACGATAGTCAGTCTCTCTTTCAGTGTTAGGCATAATTTAAATAATTCCGCAGTCACCTTCCCGACGCTTCCAAGCTCAAATTCACTATATCAACTGCCAAGCATACTCTACAAAACAGACAGTAACCAAAACTATTTAATTGACCCCAATTTAGCTGACCAAGTAACAACTACGTTGTGGTCATTACAAGAAAAAGCATTCCAACAACACGATCAGCTAGCAATCGATCAATTAGTATCGTCTTTTACTCCGGCATACTATGTAAATGGTCCACTCTCCGAATGTAGCAAATGCCCACTCGAGTGGCCGCCGAAGATTTTTGACGTAACCACAATAATGCCAGTTTTACAAAATTATCCTCTTTATTTTGCCGCTCAATTTAAAACTCAACTCTTTGACGGAAATTTTGAAAACAAAAGTGGAAATCAATATGCAAGCTGGATAATGGTGATTGGGAAAATTGACGCAACACATCCATGGACTATCGATTTTAATACTTACAATGATTCCAAAGACAAAATGGGAGTATATCCTTTTTCTCAAAACTCAACTTTTAATTCAGCCAATTCATCTTACGCCGGTAACCGCACTTTTGCTGTTAACGTTGAGAACAAATATATGAATACAACATCCAATACCCTGCTGGCGAAATTGGCAAATTACTGGCAGATATTTAAAGCAACAGGTCAACCGCCCAAAGATACGAACTTTTCAACCGCATCGGACAACTACTATTTTGGAAAATATATTGCACATTATGGATTGAGTGGTCAAATCTCAATCGACAGCGAAAATAACACTAGGTATCGGACTTACTATAAATATAACGATATGAACCTCACTGATAACGTACCAAGCTATTTTTTTGTCCTACAAAAGAATGTCTATTTGTCGTGCGGAGCAATATTGGTTAGCGCCCAGATGACTCCGGTCGGATCGAAATATTTAATTCAAACATCCTCAAAATACTTTGCATCTGACGTATCACCGGGACGCTATACGATGATAAGCGTTAACAGTACTCATTCCAGCTGCGTATTATCAAATGCAAACCGGTTGACATCTTACGGAAACATTAATGGATCGGTAGAATCAACGACAACTGGCTAACATCTACTCGGTTGAGCCTTACCATGTAATTGGCTCAATTAGAAGTTGTGACTGGGGCCTTGCGTTTTAAAATTTTAAAGCTCTTCTGTCTCCTGCCATTATATAATAATCCAGCATATTACAGTTACAACCACTAGATCGATTTAAGTAAATTTTATCCTATACCCTAAGCGGGTCTTTGCTGCAATTAAATGGGCCATAGCCCTCAAGTTGCAAAAAACAATTTACATGAAGGACTTAAAATATCCAACAATGTGGGCAAACTGTCTAAATTGATGTTTTTGTCGTATTCGAGATCCAACTTCTCTAACGAGCATTCTTACAACTCTCGCATACTCAAATTCAAAATGTGTTGGACTTGAGAATTTAAGTTATGCTATAAAAAGAATCAAAAATTAAATATCCCAATTCAAACTTTTTAATCTTAAGTGTTAAAATCCGGCCGTTAAAAAGAGATTAATAAAAAAGATGGTAACTTGGATCACTGAATAAACCGAAACTTCTTGAGATCGATTTAAGGTCTTGTCCTAGGTGAAAGGGTTCTAGAAGGATCAGATATAACTACATCTTTTACCGCTTCGTCTATTTTTTTTACTATATCGTCGTTTAACTTAACATCCAAAGCTTTCACATTTTCAACAAGCTGAGCGGGTTTTGTAGCTCCCACAATGGCTCCGGAGATTCCTTCATGGCTAAGCACCCATGCCAATGACATTTGAGCCAGAGTCACACCGCATTCTTGTGCGATAGGCTCCAATCTGGTTACCGCTTCCAAAACTTCCTTTCTTAAAAAGCCACTAAGAAAATTAGAGCCCGTTGGATCTGCGGCTCTGGAATCCTTTGGAGGCTCTTGACCGATCTTATATTTTCCCGTTAATACTCCCTGCGCCAAAGGGGACCAGACAATTTGGCCAATTCCTTCGGCGATAGAAAACGGTAGCACCTCTTTCTCGATCACCCTCCATAGTATGGAGTATTGTGGTTGATTGGACACAAGCCTTGTTTTTAATTTAGAATCGGCAACAGCCAAAAAGCCTGCTATTTCCTCAACCCTCCATTCAGAAACTCCCAGATACATGACTTTTCCCGTCCGTACCAGATAATCAAATGCATCTACCGTCTCTTCGATAGGAGTCTCATAGTCATATCGGTGAGCTTGATATAAATCCAAATAATCGATATTTAACCTCTTTAGCGAGTTGTTACAAGACTCAATTATATGTTTTCTGGACAGCCCTCTGTCATTGGCACCGGGTCCTGTGGGCCAATATACCTTAGTAAAAATTTCAACATTCTCGCGGCGCACTCCCTTTAGTGCATTACCCAAGACCTCTTCGGCCTTAGTCATCGCATACACGTCTGCTGTGTCAAAACTGGTAATTCCAAGCTCTAGAGCTTGTTTAACGCAACTGACAGCAACATCCTGCTCTATTTGAGAGCCGTGGGTTAACCAATTACCGTAAATAATCTTTGATATCTTTAGACCGCTTGATCCGAGGTTGCCCGATTCCAATTTCAGCTCCTTTGAATGAATATATTTCAGTCGACGAACTTGACTGATTTAGATATATTTTAGCCAACGAAAAATTATATACACCTAAAGATAGATAAAACTGCGGTTACGGTTTAATTAATCTATCAATATTGCACCCGGATTTAGAATTCAGGAGCTAACCTAAGCGAACAAAATACATATAATCGATAAAGCTTCAATAAACTTTTGCACTCAAAAGTTTATTTGAGATTTCGTATAACCCCACCGCAGTTGCCGATGCGGCATTAAGTGAGTTCGGGCTGTTTAATTGCGGGATTTTTACTAGAGAGTCACAACGTTTTTTTGCCAGTTGAGAGATACCTTTTTCTTCTGAACCGACAATTAGACAAGTTGGTTTATTGTCAACCTTAAAGTCCTTAATCGAAACTTTTGCCGATCCGTCCAAACCCACTGAGAGTACGTCCATTGTCTTTAGGCTTTGGATGGCGCTGGGGATACCTCCCACTAACGCAAATCGCAAATATTCAATTGCCCCGGCCGCAACTTTCGTTACCGCAGGAGTTATCTTGACTGACCTATGTACCGGCAAAATCACTCCAACAGCTCCGAAGCAACTAGCATTTCTTAATATGGCTCCGATATTTTGGACATCCACAATTTCATCCAACATAACCAAAAGAGGAACCTTAGTTTCGGAGCCAATCTTTTGAGAGGCAATCGAAACCAGCTCTTCCATAGGATATACTTGCAACGGCTGACATTTTGCGACTATGGATTGTCGTGAATTCATTTCGCAAATATCATCTAAATAATATTGACTTACCGGATTCCATCTGACACCGCAACTTTCGGCAAATTTAATAATTTCCTTAACGGAAGCGTCTCTTTCGGAAGCTGCCACCAAAACCTCGCTTACCGCTCGGTGTTTTGTAGCCAAAAGTTCATACACCGCCCGTTTCCCAACAACTAAATCTCCGCCAATGTAACTACCGTCAATCTGAGGTCGACGATTTTTAAAATTTTGTTTTGGCCTTGAATCGTTATATCTCCGGGGATACTCGCTGTGTCCGTCAGAGCCGTTTCGTCTCTTTCTTTCATCGGTATCCGTGTTTTTAAAGGAAAGTCGGCTCCGATTAACCGATGAAGTCCGTTTGGACAACCCTGATCCGGCGGGTTTACCGCTAGAGTTAAACTTACTCTCATATCGATCTCCCGAACCGCTTTTTTTAAAAGGTCGAGCTTCTCCGAAATCAGATTTTGATCCCGATCGATATGGCTTATCAGCACCAAAAGGTTTTTTGTTTTTTCCCGCGGTAGAACCCGACGAAAAGGAGCGATTATTACTTGAATTTGTAGAAGAAGATTTCTTATAATTTTTATTCATAATTTTTTTGTTTTTAATCCTAATTAAAACATTACAACTGCGAGCATAGGGAGTAACTGATAGATATAATCTAAAGATTAATCTCGAATTAAAGAACCGAATTTAGATTTAACGGCTTTTAAGATTTCCGCTTCAACTTTTTTGAGAGTAGACATTCCGTCTACAACCGCCCAATACTCCGGATTTAAAGCGGCAATCTCGAGATAACCCTGTCTGACTTTTTCATGAAATTCAATTGACTGACTTTCCAATCGATCTTTATCTTTGGATCTCATACCTTGCCTCTTTAAAGCTTCGGTTACCGGCAAGTCCAGCAATATGTTTAAATCAGCCGTAACGTTTCGACTCGAAAAAGCAACCAATAGATTTAATGCGGTTATATCCAGGCCTCTCCCATATCCCTGATATGCAAGTGTCGAGCCGTTAAATCTGTCGCATATAACCCAGTTGCCGGCCACCACATTTGGTGTAATTACTTGATCTACATGTATCGATCTGTCTGCCAGCATTAAAAGAGTCTCAGTAACTGCCGACATATTTTGTTTTTCCAAGACTAAACTTCTCAAAGTTTTACCCATGTCGGTGGCACCTGGAGCAAATGTAAGGACTGCTTTTAATTTATTGGCCAAGAATCGTGCTTGAGTTGATTTGCCCGAGCCGTCGATTCCCTCCAAAACTATAAATTTGCCTACTTTATTTTGTGTCCCCATCTTATTATGTAATTTTGAAAAACCAATTTATAGTTAACAGCTGATTATGAATTTTTGTTGGCATTTGATTTCTTAGCGACAGTTTTCTTAGACGTGACTTTTTTAGCAGTCGATTTTTTAGCAGTCGATTTCTTAGCGACGGCTTTTTTAGCGGGTTTGCCGGAAGCACCTTGAGCCGCTCGTCTTTCAGCCAATAGTTCTACTGCTCTATCTAATGTTACCGTAGCAGGATCATCACCTTTTCTTAAAGAAGCATTCGTAATACCGTCGGTAACGTAAGGTCCGAACCTTCCGCTTTTAACAGAGACTTTGCCCGAAGAATTCGGGTCAACTCCCAAATCAAGAGAAGAAGAGCTTTGTCTGCTTTGCCATTTTGCAGTTTTAGGCTGGGCCAAAAGTTCCAGAGCCTCACTTAAATCAATTTTAAGAAGTAAATCTTCGGATTCTAAAGTTCTTGTATCTTTTCCTCTCTCGATGTACGGTCCGAATCTCCCGTTTTTTGCAAAAATGTGTTCTTTCGTTTCGGGATCTTCTCCCAAGTCTCTGGGCAAACTTAATAGCTTTAAAGCATCGTCCAGAGTAATCGTACTCGGGTCCATGGATTTAAATAAAGCCGCATACTTTGGCTTTTCGGATTTCTTTGCCCCCTCTCGAAGAGCTCTTTGAACGTACGGTCCGAACCTCCCAATTTTTACTGTTACTTCAAGACCGCTGAATGGATCGGATCCCAAAACCCGATCTGAGGGAGTTTTTAGAATGTCCAAGGCCTTATCCAAAGTCAGTTCATCTGGAGCCAGATCTTCGGGTACTGATGCTGTCTGATCTAAATATTGCAAAAACGGGCCATACCGACCGACCCTTACTACTAAATCATTACCGTTTTTGTCGAGCGCAATTTTAATTGAATTTATTTCCCTGGCATCAATCTCACCTAAGTTGACCTGAACTTCATGAACTAGCCCGGGCTGTTTTTCAGTTCCGAAATAAAAATCTTTAAGATAAGGAGTCATCTCTTTGGTTCCGTCCGATATCTGGTCCAAAGCATCTTCCATCTGAGCCGTAAAATTATAATCAACCAATTTCGGGAAAAAGTTATCCAACAAATCAACAACAGCAAAAGCCACCCATGCCGGAACTAAAGCCGTACCTTTTTTCCAAACATATTTACGTCTTTGTATGGTATCTATTATGGAAGCATAGGTAGAGGGTCTGCCTACTCCCATCTCTTCTAAAGATTTGATTAATGACGCCTCGGTAAATCTTGCCGGAGGTTGAGTAGCATGATCTTTAACGTCGGTATTTTCTATCATTAAGGACTCATTTGAACTGACTTTAGGAAGAATAGCCGAATCGTCATCGACTGCAGCATCATCGTCAATTACATCTTCATATGCCGCTAAAAATCCCGCAAAATCTATTACTCTTCCCGTTGCGCTAAATTCAAGCGACGCGGTTTCGGCGTCGGAAAATATCCTACTTTGGTCAATTACGTTCCCGGCTATCCGAATTTTGTCCTGATGTCCAGTTGCATCTTTCATCTGAGAAGCAACAGTGCGCTTCCAGATAAGTTCATATACTTTCAGAAGGTCTCCGGAAAGTTCAGCAGCAGCCTCGGAGGGGGTTTTCCAATGATCTGACGCTGGCCTAATCGCTTCGTGGGCCTCTTGGGCATTTTTAACTTTTGAGGTATATTTTCTCGGTACGTCAGTCAGAAACTGTTTACCGAATTGAGCCTGAACCATCCGCCTGGATGCATTTATGGCTTGGTCGGATAATATTACCGAATCTGTACGCATATAGGTAATCCAACCCTGTTCGTACAAAGCTTGAGCTGCCGACATGGTTCTGGTAGCAGAAAACTTAAGTTTCCTGCCTGCCTCCTGCTGAAGAGTGGATGTCATAAAAGGTGCGGCCGGTGATCTCTTAAACGGTTTGGTCTCCACGGAAACAACCTTAAAATTCTCACTTACTTTTCTATCATCAAGTTGGTTTTTTAAATACTCGGCCTTCTCTTTGTCCAAAAGCAAAACATTCTTTGCAATTGCGCCTTCGGCATCAAAATCTTTACCGGTTGCAACAGATAAATTATTAACCGAATCCAATTTGGCTTTTAAATATCCGTTTTGTGCTCTAAAATGAGATATTAAATCCCACCACGTCCCACTTCGAAACGCAATGCGTTGTTTTTCTCTGTGAACTATCATCTTAATGGCAACGCTTTGCACCCTGCCTGCCGACAAACCTGTCATTACTTTTTTCCACAAAACCGGAGAAAGTTCATAACCGTAAAGCCTGTCGATTATTCTGCGAGTCTCTTGGGCATCCACAAGTCGACGATCCAATTGACGCCACTCTTTTACTGCGTTTAAAATCGCTTCTTTGGTAATCTCATGAAACACCATTCGCTTAATCGGCACCTTCGGGTTAAGAACCTCCAATAGATGCCATGCTATGGACTCACCTTCGCGGTCTTCATCTGTTGCCAGATACAGCTCACTCGCTTCTTGAAGCAGTTTCTTAAGTTTTTTTACCTGAGCCTGTTTGTTGGGAGAGATTACATAAATGGGTTTAAAATCATGTTCGATATCGATCCCGAAATTGGCCCATTTTTCCTGTCTGTATTTTTCTGGGAGTTCGGAAGCTTTGGCAGGCAAATCTCTAATATGGCCCACCGACGATTCCACAATAAAATCGTGCCCTAAAAACCCCTCTATGGTGCGGGCCTTGGCCGGAGATTCAACGATAACTAGAGGTTTTGCCATAAGTCAATGTCCAAAATTAAGCTTCAAAAACATTTGTTCATATTCAATCTAGCAAACAAGCCAGAATTTAGAGACATTTACTAACAATATTTAAAGTCTGCCAGTCATTTTTGATTTAAAACCGGCATAATTGACAAATTAAAAATAAGAGTAACCAGGTGTCATTCAGGCGGCGTTTGAAGTTTCCGAAGCCTCAACGGGAGCTTCGGAATCCATTGCCCCTGTAGATCGCTTAGAGAAAGCTACTGCACCGGCAATTATTACCAATGCCACGCCAGCAATTGAATATCTAACTCCCGGCTTGTTGGCCGTTTCCAAAATTACCGGTAGGATTAACAATGATACCAAGTTCATTACCTTAATAAGTGGGTTAAGTGCAGGTCCTGCAGTATCTTTAAAAGGATCTCCGATAGTATCACCGATTACAGCAGCCTTATGAGCCTCAGAGCCTTTTCCACCCTCGTTGCCGTCTTCAATATATTTTTTGGCATTATCCCAAGCTCCACCCGAATTGGACAGGAAGTTTGCCATTAGCTGTCCAGTTAAGATCGCAGCCGCCAAGAAAGCTCCCAAAGCAAGATATCCGATTCCGAATCCAACTATTACGGGAGTTAGGACCGCCAATAGAGCCGGTGTCGCAAGCTCCCTCTGGGAAGCTCGAGTGCAGATTGAAATCACCCTACCATATTCAGGCTTTTCCGAATAATCCATAATACCCGGGTGCTCACGAAACTGACGACGCACCTCCTGAACAACAGTTCCCGCAGTCCTACTGACTGCACGGATTGCCAGAGCTGAAAACAAAAATGCTACCGAACCGCCGATTAAGAGTCCGATGAAGATCTTGGGGTTAGAAACGTTAATCTGAGTCAGCGGACTTGTAAACAGATGCTTACTGCTGAGTCCATAGTGAGAGCCAATCGTTTCAATAAAGGATGCAAAAAGCGATACGGCGGCGATAACGGCCGATCCAATTGCCACACCTTTGGTGATTGCCTTTGTCGTATTGCCTACTGCGTCTAAAGAAACCATAATTTTTTCGGCTTCACCCGTAAATTCACCCGACATCTCAGCCACACCTGCGGCATTATCGGACACTGGTCCAAAACTGTCTTCTGAGACCACCATTCCAGCCGTTGAAAGCATTCCGATTCCAGTAAGAGAAACCAAATAAAGAGATAGTTCGATATTTCCGTTACCCAACCAAACTGCTACTCCAATTGCAACTGCAATCGCCAATATAGCCCAAACCGAAGATTCAAGACCAATGGCAATACCAGCCAAGACAGTTGTAGCAGGGCCTGTTCTGGCCGAAGTCGCTATTTCTTTAACGGGTTTTCTCGTAGTAGACGTAAAGTGCTCGGTGATTGCCGATGCCACCAAAGTTAACAAAACACCGGTCAAAACTGCATAGAATGCCTTCATGTAGTGCATATATAGTCCTGCGACAAGTCCAGCGCCAACAACCGTCAATGCTGCCGCTGACCAAACTCCTCGGTTTATGGGGCTCATGGCATTTTTTTCATTTTTCCCGGCTCGGACTATCATAATACCAATGATTGATGCCAAGATGCCGATGGCGGGAACGATCAATGGGAAAACAACTGCTTTTGCTGAAACTGCAGACTTCCCGATAGAAACAAAAGCCTCGTAGCCAAGTATGATGGCTGCAATAATGGTAATAGCATATGACTCAAAGAGGTCTGCTGCCATACCTGCGCAGTCACCGACATTATCTCCGACGTTATCTGCTATCGTGGCGGCATTACGGGGATCGTCTTCAGGAATTCCAGCTTCGACTTTACCTACTAAATCGGCTCCGACGTCTGCAGCCTTAGTAAAGATACCCCCTCCAACCCTCATAAAAAGTGCCAACAACGAAGCCCCAAAACCAAATCCAACGAGAACTGCGGTTGCAGAATTTTGAAATATGAATACGATAGTGGTGGCACCCAAAAGACCCAAGCCTACACAAAAAAGACCCGTAATGGCACCGGTTCGAAACGCTACTCTTAACGCCGGGGATAACTTCCCTCCTCTTGCGGCGGCTGCGGTTCTAACGTTTCCTCTAACGGCTAAAGACATCCCGATATAGCCGGTGGCACCCGAACAAATAGCTCCCGCCAAAAAACAAATAACCCGGTAAAGTCCTGCATCCACAAAAGATATGGCCACCTGACCTCCGGGTTTAACCACTTGAGTCGCCGTGAAAAAGATCAGCACGGCTAAAGGTACCACAATCGCCAATATGGTTTTAAATTGGCGAGACAGGAATGCTTGAGCACCTTCCTGTATCGCTTTAGCGATATTCTTCATCGAATCAGTTCCTTGATCCGCCTTCAGTACCGAATTTGTCAATATCAGAGCGGTTATAACCGAAATTAACGCTGCGGCTAGAGCAAACACCAACCAACCCTTTTCGGCGCCGGTTAATACAAAACTCTGATAACCGCCTGCTGCTGCTAATACGTGGGGCATTAAACTAAAGCTCCTTTAAATTAATTGCCAACTGGATACGCAGTCGACTAAAACCTAATAAATATAAATTATTTATCGCAACCAAGTACGATAAGAATTAAAGTCAACAAGCCAAAGATCCTGATAGGGATACTTTAAATTTCTCAAAGTAGTTACACCGGATTTGTCGCTAGTTCGTTACTTTAATTTATGAACATTTCTATTTTAAACCAAAATGACCCTATTGTAAGTAACTTATGACATAATCATAATTATGGTTGGGTATTTTGCGACTTCGAAACATATGCGATATGTTAAAGTTACTATTCTTGAACTTCAAGTTCGGAATGAAGCTCATAAGTAGGATTCAATATTATAAGTTGAGCACCTTTTTTTAATACGGTACCTTCAGCGACCAATCTAACTCCCGGATTAATTCCCGGTATTGTTCTTCTCCCTTGAAACTGAAGTGTAACTTTGCCGGTCATATCCGATAACACGCATTCCAAACTTGGAACTCCCGCTTTAGGCTGAACCCTGACGGATGTGATTCTTCCCGCAACTTTTACTCGGGATCTAGGCTGGATCAAACCGATCTTTACGCTTCCTTTAACATTTGCAACGCTGACTTGATCTTGTTCTAACTCTTTATCAGCCTGAGACCTCGCCTTGTGTCCGAATGCATGGAGCTTTCTGTCTTTTCCTGACTTGGTCAATCTAAACGGTATTACAGTTGCCGATGCATTGGGAATGACCGAAACCAGTGCGGAAATACGTTCGGCTGTCCGGTCATGTAATACCCTTCGCAAAGAACCCACATATACCCTTCTGGGAAGCAGCACCGAAACCTCGGTGTCTTTAGAAGATATTAAATCCGACACCATGGAAACCACAGATCTGCCAAGTCTTCTGTCTGGACACTCCACTAAATCCAATGTAATTTGAGAAAGTCCCAATTTCATCCAAGACTCTTCAAGGACATTTGACTCCAATGGATCCAATATGAAATGGACGGCTCTTAATTCGTCGGGATCCAAAGACCTTGCATACTGTATAGCCCTCGCCGTCGCCACGTCGATTCTTTCGACCATAACTAAAACAATATGTCTTTTGGCCGTAGGAGCCTCACATAATATTTGAGCATCCTGCTCTAAAACTTTATTTTCTTCTTCATATTGTTTATGCAAATATATGAACGTAAATACCATAACCGGCATAAGTACTACCACTAGCCAGGCGCCTTCAGTGAATTTTGTAACTATAAACATCAAATCAACAAAAGTACACAATATCGCCGAAGAACCATTAATAAGTATTTTTCTTTTGTAGCCTCTCTCTTTGTAAGTCAAATGATGTTTGACCATTCCGGCACCGGCCAACGTAAAGCCCGTAAATACGCCTATGGCATATAATGCGATTAGCGAACTGACTTGTGCCCGAGTAGCTATCAACAGCGCAACTGAAACCACAGTCAGTACCATGATCCCGTTTGAAAAAACCAAACGATGGCCTCGTTTTGTCAGCTGCCTGGGTAAAAATGAATCTTCGGCCGCAAAGCTGGCCAGCAGCGGAAATCCGGTAAAGCTAGTATTGGCGGCCAAAACCAAAATCATCATCGTGGAAAATTGCAATAACAAATACAAAAAATGCCCGAACTGGCCGTGTCCGTAGACTACATCGGCTATCTGAGCGACAACGGTGGGAGTCTCCGACAGACGGGGAATAGGGTGAATTTTGGCCGATAGTATTGAGATTCCAAAAAACATGGATCCCAAAATTAAACTCATTGAGATAAGAGTTACTTTTGCATTTTTAACCTGACCGTCAATTCCGTCGATTACCTTATGACCAAATTTATATCTTGTCTTGAATACCGAAACACCGTTTGATATGGCTTCTGTACCCGTAAGAGCCGTTCCACCGTTTGCAAAGGCTTGAGCAATTATAAAAAATGAAGCCCCCATCATTAACCCCGAGGACGCATGACCTATAGAGATAGCACCGCTTTGATGCATGCTCTGTACCGGAAGGTGCCCGAAAAACCACTCATAGAGTCCGACGCCAATTAATAGGTACAAGTTAGCGATAAAGACAAATGTGGGAAACGAAAACGCTTTCCCCGCTTCTCTTATTCCTCTTAAATTTCCAAAGGCAATTATCAATACAAATATTACGGATATCTCGGTCTTGAAACTTCCCAACGTCGGAACCGCTGACACCAATGCATCCACTCCAGAAGCAACCGACACGGCAACGGTTAACGTATAGTCAATCAAAAGCGCGGCAGAAGCGATTTGAGCCACCGAATTTCCGAAATTATCGCGTGACACAACATAGGCGCCGCCGGCTTTTGGATAAGCGGGTATTACCTGTAGGTACGAAAGGGTGACTGCCAACAAGACAACCAAAATACCGATTGTAACCGGAACGACTAAAGTATATGCTCCCACCCCAATTGCAATAATAAGTACTATAAGAATCTGCTCGGTGGCATAAGCACAAGACGACATTACGTCAGATGACAAAATCGCCAAAGCGATTGATTTATTAAGTTTTTCTGAGGCTAGTTTTTCTGAAACCAAAGGTTGCCCCAAAAACAGTCTTTTAAATCTGTACGTAAATGTCTCGGCGGGACTATAACTTTTTGCTGTTTCGAATTCTTCCATAACCAACTATTACTAATGTATTCCCAAATGTAATTTCTAAAAATAATTCCGCTTAATGTTTCGTCCCATACCAGAGAGGAAAACTTTAACTTACGCTTTGCAACCTACAAATAGTGTCAAATTTTAACTAACGCTTAATCCACCATAACCGTGCAGATTATTACGTTATGTAAGGTTTTTAAATACACAGACCGATCAGTTTGATTAAATTAAATTGAACGCTAAACAATTCAGATTTATTTATCTTAATTTAATTTAACACCGATATAAACAAATGTAATTCCATTGGGTCTGAACGTCACCTGACCAAGATTGTCTCATATGAGTACTGTACTCAAGTTTGGTCCATGGTGACCTAACGAGATTTATAATTAATAAACGAATTACTTTTGGTAAAGTTAATAACTGTCATAGATAAATATTAAACAAGGGTTCAGTTTTTAAAATGCATTTTATTATAGTAGGGTGCGGCAGAGTAGGTTCAGGGTTGGCAGCCGAACTTGAATCACTCAATCACACAGTCACGATTTTGGACAAGAATATTAATTCTTTTAAAAGACTCCCTGAGGACTTTAAAGGTACCAAGTTGGTAGGATTTGGTTTTGACAAAGACAGCTTGATACAAGCCGGTGCAAAAGAGGCTTTCGGATTAGCCGCAGTTACAAGCGGCGACAACTCTAATATACTTACAGCCCGAATAGCCCGTGAAACATTCGAAATCGAAAACGTGGTTGCAAGGATATATGATCCACGTCGGGCGGAGATATACAGAAAGTTGGGAATACCGACAGTCGCCACCGTGTCATGGACCACCAATCAGGTATTAAGGAAACTTATTAAAGGTTCTAAAGCAATGGAATGGTCTAATTCCACCGCACAGCTGAAAATGTATGAAATTGTTATCGGATCGGAATTTGTTGGCAAACCCGTATCAACCTTCGATAAGCAAGATGCTTTCAAGATCATAGGAATAACAAGGGCAACTCAATCTTTTATTGCTAAGAATGAAACGGTTATACAGGAAGGCGACGTAATCTACATTGTGGCCGAAGCGACCAAAATAGACATATTAAATGAAACATTTAATATCAGCATGGATCTGATTTAGGAGGAGCCGAATGAAAGTAGCAATTTGCGGAGGCGGCAATGTTGGAACGTTTCTTGCACATGATCTAGCCGACACCGGCCATAAGATCAAAGTTTTAGAGAAAAATCCCGACCTCGTTAAAAGAATGCCGCATAACGATTCAATTGACTGGATTGAGGCCGACGCATGCGAAGTTTCCCTCTTACAAAAAGCTGGCTTTCACGAAGTAGACGTCGTGGTAGCAGCTACCGGAGACGATGAGGACAACTTGGTTATCAGTCTTTTGTCCAAACAAGAATTTGGAGTTCCTAGAGTAATAGCCAGAGTTAATCATCCCGAAAATATGTGGCTTTTTAATGAAACTTGGGGTGTGGATGTATCCGTTTCCACGCCACACTTATTGTCGGCCTTAGTTGAGGAGGCATTCAGCGTTGGATCTGTAGTTCAACTGCTTCAATTTAACAACGGACAAACCGAACTCGTCGAAATTACACTTGCGGATAACTCACCTGCTGTCGGCCAAACCATTGAGGACTTAGATTTGCCTCGCGACGTCGCTATCGTAGCGTTGACGCGAGACTCCCACATAACTTCACCTAGGCCGACTTCATTGTTGATAGAAGGCGATTCGCTTTTGATCCTACTGAAATCAGAAAACCGCCAATCTATAAAAGACGCTTTGATAGGTTAGATTTTTTTTTAGAAATAAAAAGTATCGCAACAAACACTAACGATTATTAAAATCTAGGTAGGCTTTAAGTTAAATTTGAACCAAAACATGGTCCATTGAAAATTATTGCAGTAAAATTTATAATAGCGATGACCAATCTAAATTTTTGTGACAAATATTATGGGTAATCAGGCAGCATTTTTCGACCTAGATAAAACCGTAATTGCACGTGCCTCTATGGCTGCATTCGGTCAACCGTTTTATAAAGGCGGATTGATTTCAAAATCCACCATAATAAAAAGTTTATATTCTCAACTTGTCTACAAACATCTTGGCGCATCCGAACAGAAATTAGAAAAAATTAGAAAGTCTGTACTTGAGTTAACAAAAGGATGGGAGCAATCAAGGGTCAGAAAGATTGTGGAAGAGGCGTTGGCCACTACCGTTGACCCTATTTTATACAAAGAGGCAATCGAAGAGATTGAAAATCATCAGGCGGCCGGCAGAAAAGTATGGCTAGTATCGGCATCCCCCGAAGAAATCGTTAAGCCTCTGGGTAGATATATTGGAGTTGACGGGGTAATTGCCTCGCGGGCTCAGGTTGACGAAAACGGCACCTATACGGGAGAAATGGAGAGATACTGTTTCGCCGATTTTAAAGCACAGGCTATAAAAGAACTTGCCGAAGAAGAAAACTTAGATTTAAGCGAATGTTACTCCTATTCGGACTCTTATACCGATATGCCAATGCTGAACTTGGTTGGTTTCCCTGTGGCAGTCAATCCAGATCGGTCATTGCTGAAGGCAGCAAAAGAAAATGGGTGGGAAGTAAGACATTATAGCGAACCCATCAGACTGACCGAAAGAAGAGGATTTCTCAACAAAAGAAACACCGTTGCAATAACAAGCATAACGGCAATAACGGCGAGTGGTGCTTTGGCGCTTGGTTGGCTAATGGGCAGGCATAAAAGATTGCTTGAATCCGACGGTCGCAGGTTAGATGGTCGCAGTTTAAAGGTTAGTTAGAAATTCCTAACTTCTACCGGATGCAAATTACAGATCACAAGATCTATTGTTGCCACAGCAGGAAGATTCCAAGTTAAGAATGTTTCCAGGTTAAGAATGATTCCAGGTTAAGTCAATTTTTGCAAATGTAATTTGTTAGATTGCGGAGCATTCTAACTCCGCTTTAATCGCAAGATTTTGGCTTGCTACCCGCAAACAAAAATACAAATTTAGACCGCTGCTCTCGGACGAATTATATCACCCAAAAGCAGCCTAAGCCTCGGACCCTATTGGTCTAAATACTTTTTTACGGCAATCCCGCCAATAGCAGCCAATATCAACAAAATAATAAACTTCTTCATGTGTAATATAGTAGCAATATTTTGAACCTTTAATCAAAATAATTAATAAACTGCCGAAATCCGTTTATATTTTTACACCTTCTGCCTGTGAGTTCGATGAAAAGATCGTCAGGCGTCTCAAACTTACCTACGCACCAAGTGCCCGAAACTAGGTTTGGATCACGACCGGTTATATCTGACGATTCTGCAAGAAAGTCAATCACGGCCAGAATCTGCTTTATTGACACAACTCGCTGTTGACAGCCAAAATTCTTGGGGATAACAAGATCTAAAGTCTTGTGGATAAATCTTGCAAAATTGGCACTGACTACTACTGTTTTAGAAGAACCATCTTTATTCGCTAATTTAGAATCGTTGTGAGGAATTTCATCAAGTTTTGAACTGTCAGCTTCTGAATTAACCGCCGGTTTCAACTTTGATTTATTTTCGACAACAAGTCTGTAGCCTCTCTGTGAGCACATCATTTTTACTCCGTCCTTTCAATAACTTATATTTAAATTATTGAAAAGTACTCTCAACTAACTTATATTCCAAAGTCTGTTATGGGTGAGTAAATAATTTGAATGAGACTTAAACTGAGACCCAAAATGTCAATTTGACTAATTATGAGTAGAATATTTATTGAGTAGAATATTTATTGACAACAAAGATAAAACTGACTGACTGACGCTCTCAATTTTACAATCAAAGTCGCCGAAATCATATATCAAGTGGGCAACCATAAAACGCCTTTAATTAACCGGCCGATAAATTAATTTTACTTAAACCGAATTAACAGGTCTGTTAATTAAGTGACTTTCTCACTAATTCAATGTCGGCTGAAACCATCATCCTAATTAGTTGCTCAAAGCTTACCTCAGGCTCCCAATCCAATTTGTTTTTAGCTTTAGTCGGATCCCCTACAAGCAAATCAACCTCTGCGGGCCTAAAAAATTTTTCATCTACCTTGACATATTTTTCCATGTCCAATCCGGCCTCGTCAAATGCTATTTGACAAACTTCTTTGACAGAATGAGTTTCTCCCGAAGCTACTACGTAATCATCAGGTACATCCTGTTGCAACATCTTCCACATAGCCTGAACATAGTCTTTGGCATATCCCCAATCCCTTTTTGCTTCCAAATTTCCTAAAGACAAAGAATCTTTAATTCCGCAAACAATTTGCGCTACCGCGTGAGAAATCTTTCTGGTTACAAATTCAAGACCGCGTCTTGGGGACTCGTGATTAAAAAGAATTCCTGAACTCGCGTGCATGTTATAACTTTCTCTATAGTTTACGGTAATCCAATGACCATAGACTTTAGCTACCCCATAAGGGCTCCTCGGGTAGAACGGTGTGGTTTCAACCTGAGGGACTTCCAACACCTTTCCGAACATTTCAGATGAACTCGCCTGATAAAACTTGATCTCACGATTTGTCATTCTGATTGCATCCAATAATCTTGTAACGCCTAAAGCAGTCGTCTCTCCCGTTAAAACCGGTTGACTCCAAGACGTCTGAACAAATGACTGGGCAGCTAAATTGTAAACCTCATCGGGGTTATGGTCCCTAATAACATTTATCATTGAGGCTTCATCCAATAGGTCGGCGGTGGCAAAAGTAATTGAATCCTGTATATGGGCAATTCTTTCAAAATTTAATGTCGAAGACCGTCTCATCATACCAATGACTTCGTATCCCTGTTCCAATAAAAATTCAGCCAAATAAGAGCCGTCTTGACCGGTAATTCCGGTTACCAATGCCTTCTTTTTCATTAAAGTTCCTCAAAATAAATATTATAAATATACTTTTCGCTAACTATAGATAATAGCGGTAAATCACAAATCCTTTTAAAATTTGCCTCTTAGATACATGGACGTTAAAAATTCCCCAAGATCAGTATCCATAAAATTCTGGGTCTCTCTTGTCTATAAAAGCGGAGATACCTTCGGCTGCGTCTCTGCTATAACTTACCACACTTAAATATGATTGAAGCAGCATTAAAGCTTTTTGGTAGTCCATGTGCTCAACTGCATAAAAACTTTTCTTACCGAACCTAACAGCTACTGGTGGTGCTTGTTTTAGAGGACCTATAAATTCTTCAAGGGTTTTATCTATATCTTCCAATTTACAAAGTCTGTTTATAAAACCTAAGCCTTGAGCCTCCGAAGCATCGATTCTTCTTCCTGTCATCATTAGCTCTAAAGCTAATTTGACCGGTATGCTTCTCAGTATAGGCACCGTAATCATGAACGGCCAAAGTCCAACCTTCACCTCGGTAGCCCCGAATACCGCATTATCAGCGGCAACAATAAAATCGCAGGCCAAAGCAAGACCAAATCCTCCTGCCACCGCATATCCACGGACTTTAGCGACTATGGGTTTGCCCAAATTCCACATCTTGTCAAATAGGAGTGGTAACTGTCCTTTGGCCTCATGCTGTTTTATCATCATTGAGTCCCCGGTCGAACTCATCATTGAATTCCCGCCTAGATCAGCACCCGCGCAAAAAGCTTTATCTCCTTGACCTTCAATTACGACGACTTTAACGTGTGGGTTTACTTCAGCCAAAACCATCCCGTGACCTAAAAGTTCCATAACCTGTTGTGTCATTGAATTACGCTGTTGCGGACGGTTAATTGTCAAATACAATGCGGATTCTTTAAGTCGCATCTGCACCGATGCGTCATCGCCCAGATCAGTTAAGGGAAATTCGTTAAGTTTTGAGAAGTCAATAAAATTTTGCACTATTTTAATTATAAAACTTTTAATCACAGTCAGACAAATATGTCCGAGTTGTGTTAAATCTACGGTAATGATTATTGTGCCAGTAATCCAATATAAATTATTACTTTTAGGGTAACTATTCAGGTATATTCCACCACTTCAATCTTAGTTTATGTTTAAATAGTTATTGCGGGAGAGCCGATAGAGAGAAGGCTCAAAATTAATTTACCTAGTTTAGAAGAACTTGTCGCTGAAAACGTTTACTTGCGTAAAGTAAACGAAGAGTTGCGTTTACAAATCGAACAGTTTAAGTTGGAGATCGAACAGTTTAAGTTGGAGATAGAAGATCTCAAAGCAAAACTTTCAACTAATTCATCAAATTCTTCACTACCGCC
>DAHXLF010000030.1 GCA_027371755.1 Acidimicrobiales bacterium | reverse complement strand
CCGAGCTTAGGATTAGTGAACCAGGATTGATTTAGCCAAGCATCTCGGCTGTGTGATGTTAAAATATTAGTTGGTCTAGCGTAATAATCTCTTCGAGCTCTTCGCTCCAAGGTTCGCTCAAGATTTGTTCGAGGCCAAAAAGTAATCCAATGTCCTGACCTTTTTGCCAAGCATTGATCATCTCTTTGATGTTTGACATCGAAAAGCCTCTCTCCAATAGATCGGTTATTAATTTGAGTCTTGTTAAATGAGCGGTAGTATAAAGTCCGACCCTACCTTTTTTAAAAGGCGGTGGCAAGATACCCTTGTCTTGATAGGCACGTATGTTTCGAACCGTGGAATCGGCGGCTCTTGCTAGTTCGTCAATTGTGTAAGTTTTTTTAAAAAGACTAATATCTGGATGCAAGGACTCACCGGATTGCAGGTCGTCCGTATTATCTTCCAAGCCGGAGGGAACACTTTCGATGTTTTTAATTTCCAGTGTCATAGTCTTATTAAAACCGCCTTATAATTTGTCTTTCTATAGATTACATCACTTTGATATAATACTAATTAATATTGTATCATTTCTGCTTGACAATGACAGTAAATAATGTTACATTATATAGTGTATTAAAAAAAGAGGAAGTATGGGAAACATCTTTAGCCCGAGAAAAGGCCTGGGAACATTGGACTTTAAAAATTCAATAGCAGTAGTAACCGGAGCTGGAAGCGGTATAGGCAGGGCGACTGCATTAAGATTGGCCGGTAACGGGGTAAGGGTAGTTGCGGTCGATTTAAATCAAGAATCGGCCGCTAAAACTGCTCACGATGTTAACGGAGTTTCTTATGTCGTCGACACCTCTGACGCTAAGCAAATGGAAACTCTCGCTAACAAGGTTGAAAGTGAAGTTGGACCAGTTACCATATTGGTAAATAACGCTGGAGTCGGAATGACAGGTAGGTTTTTGGACGTAAGTCTGGATGATTGGCTTTGGATTCAGAATATTAACTTAAACGGCGTGCTCAACGGATGCAGAGCATTCGGACCTTATATGGTGAAACGAAAACTGGGACATGTGGTTAACATGTCATCAGGTCTCGGTTATTTTCCGCGGGCCACGGAATCAAGCTACTGTACAACCAAAGCCGGTGTAATTCTCTTTAATGCCGGCGTTCCAATAATGGATATTTTAAAGATGGCTCAATACATGGAAGAATACGTAGACAACATTGCCAAAAAAATGGTCTCTACCGTAACAAAACATATTTTACCCGAAGACGAAACAGCAATCCCCGCCGAAATTGTGCCCAAAGTCGCAACCCTAATTCAAGAGATCAGACCGTTGGCTAAAAGTATTGTGGATTCAGAGTTGTCCAGAGCGATTGAACATCAAATCAGAGGACAGATAGACGAGCAAATTCTTAAATTTACGCAACTGGGCATTTCTTAGCGATCGTCACTCGATTTTGCGATCACCTAATCGTCTCAGAGCTTAGTATTAGTGATATCGACTGATATTTAACTCTGGATAAAAACTTGGAGCCCGAGAGGAGAATCGAACTCCTGACCTGCGCATTACGAATGCGATGCTCTGCCGACTGAGCTACTCGGGCTTAATTGCAACTAATATTTTAACATCACACAGCCGAGATGCTTGGCTAAATCAATCCTGGTTCACTAATCACAACTACTTGATTTTTGCGTAATAGATAACACCGTTTCTATTCGCTGATGCCACCTTAGCCGTGGATGTAGGAGCGCACATCATAAATAATGTATCATTATCCGCACCGCCTACAGCAGTGGCAAAACAAGTCAGAGGAGCTGCTACTTTATTTAAAACTTCCCCTCCTTCCTTAACATGCAAAACTTCATTGGAAACTGCGTTAGCAACCCATATGTTGTCGTTTTCATCGATACTGATGCCGTCCGGCACGCAAATGTACGGGCTCAAATCCGCAAAAATGCGTCGATTGGACAGTGTACCGTCGGCGTTTATGTCAAAAGCCGTAAGACGGAAGCCGAAAGTCTCTGCGACAATCAGAGTTTTCGAATCTTTAGTCACAACCATTCCATTTGGAAATGCCATATTCTCGGCTGCGATTTCAGTTCGTCCGTCAAGCGTAACTAAAACTAAGTTTGTCTGAGGCGGACCTGGAGGCAATAGGATTCCATCTGGACCTTTCTCTTCCAAGAGAGCATCAAGATCAAATCCAAAATTTCCCACGTATATAAAATCTTGAGGAGTAACAATTAGATCATTTGCCCAATATCCGCAATAACTTGAGATGTCGGCAAGCTTTTCAAGGCCCGATCCTCGATCTATCAGTACGGCCTTGTCGGTCATTGAAGTTACGACGAAACTGCCGTCATTTGACCAACCCATGCCAGACGGTTGTGTCTCAACTTCGTATTCGTCAGTTATTTTACCAAGTCTGTCCACCGCAAAAACTTTATGATCATAAAAATCTGACACCCACAGTTGTTCGTTGTGCCATCTTGGACCTTCCGTGAAGTAAAATCCGTCCGCAAGTTTTACAGGTTTAAATAATTCTTCCATACCATTAGATTATCCTAAATTTAAAACTTAATTCCATTCAATCTAGGCAAAAATTTGACTCAAGTCAATAAAAAGTGCCGTAATTTGCAAATTGTCGTTTGGGTTGCGATCAAGGTTTTTAAGATACAGGTTGATGCGATCAACTGCCTTGAGCCGTCCTCCAACATCAACAGTGTTTCTTAAGTTCAACTTTATATTCTCAGTAACCGTCGACATAATTTCGTTTTGGAGCCCCAACAGTATTTGCTTTTGAGACGAGTTTCTGGCCTTTCTTAACTGCCTCTTCTGCTGTTCTTCAAAAAGTTTTAACAAAGTCGAATTGCCTTTACCTTGCATTTGAACGGAATTCTTGAACTCATCCAAGTCAATTTGTTGAGCAGCTTTAAGAGCAGCAATATTAGCTTCTATATTTGAAAAGTAATCTTCTACGGCATGGGTTATTCCTACAGGCGTTCCATCTAAGTTCTGGATTATCTTAGAACTGCTAGTATCGGTTTGATATTCTGACACGTGATTGTGCTTTATTCTTATTTGAACACATCTGCTTTTTAAAGTGTCAAGCTTCGGTTCTAAATGCGTTGTCAAGAGAAATATGATTGTAGTTTGCGGAGGTTCCTCAACTGTTTTAAGAAGTATCGGGGCTGCGTCGGCTGCCAAATGAATTTCACTGACTATAATTACAAGATAGCCCCCCGTCTTGGAAGTACGTTTTGACAACGTAACTATATTTCGCGCATCTTCGGCCGACAAATATGGGCCACTACGCTCAAATACCACAACATCGGGATGTTGTCGATCAAGCGCTTGCTTGCAAACGTCACAACTCAAACACCCTCCGTCATGACATTTTAACATTGCACCGAATGTGAGCGCCTGAGTTAATGTCTCGATTTCATCTCCAATAAGCATATAGGAATTTAACGGCGAATCTAGGGTGGCCCTTAGGATAGGGTTAAGCTGGTGCATAGATGTTGACTCCATCGACCTAAGCCTTGGATAGATTTGCCAAAGCAAAACATGCGATGGCTTCCTTATTCCCGAGAGAGCCCACTCTTTCGGGACTGGTTGCTTTTACATTAACGTCAGCAGTAAGCAGTTCACTCAATTTTAATCTTATGTCTGCTTTTTTATCTTTTAACTTCGGCTCTTGGGCCACGACGGTGACATCGACATTAATGATCTTATAGCCTTTTGCTTGCACTTCAGTAACGATTTTTTTCAAGAGCACAAGTGAATCGATCCCTTTATACTCATCGGAATCTTCAGAAAACCATTCTCCAATGTCCCCCATGCACGCTCCCCCGAGAATAGCGTCAATAACTGCGTGAACAACAACATCTCCGTCTGAATTAGCAACCAAGGGAGCAAAACCTTCAAAAACAACTCCGCCAAGAACCAAATCCCGTAGACCGATTGAAGCTTGATCCAATCGATGTACATCGTATCCAAACCCTACTCGGCTGTCCATCTAATTTTGCCTGTCTAAAATCATTTGAGCGACAATTAAGTCAAACGGCTTTGTTATCTTAATATTTTCAGCCTCACCCGGTACTACCGCAACCGTATAACCCAGCAACTCAACCAAAGTCGAATCGTCGGTTGCATTTCCAAAAGATTCATGGGCCATTTGAAGTAAGTTTTTATCAAATCCCTGCGGAGTCTGCGCAAGACCCAATACGGAACGATCCAAAGTCCTGTCCACGTATTTCTTAGAGATGCGCTTGACCGTATCGGTAACTTCGATAGTCGGAACTACGGCCTTTTCGCCTTCATTTAACTTAGACAACACCCTTTTGAAAAGAATTTTTGAAGCCAACGGTCTTGCCGCATCGTGAACCAATACTTTTTGTACAGTCGGTGCCACCAGCTTTAAGCCATTTCGAACCGACTCCGATCTCGTATTGCCCCCCAAAGCAAGATTGTGCACCCCCATATTAGTTAATTCGGTGGAATACCTTTCCATGAATTCATGGGGTAAAACTACAACAACTTGGTCTACTACTCTCAAGGCAACTTCAATTGAATAGTCTATGACCATTTTTCGACCGAGGATTTGGAACTGTTTGGGATATGAACCAAATCTCTCCCCGACTCCTCCGGCAACAATTATTGCTGCTGTATTCACAATAACCCCTTAGTGATTTATGGAAGTGCTTGTGTTAAACGCTCCTCAGCCTGTTCTTCGTTTACATTTAGAGCAAAGGTCAGCTCGGAAACCAATATCTGTCTTGCTTGAGATAGCATCTTTTTTTCACCGGCTGACAGACCTTTATCTTTGTCTCTAATCGACAAATTCCTGACAACCTCAGCTACTTGATATATGTCTCCGCTTCTAAGCTTTTCAGAATGATTCTTATAGCGTCTAGACCAGTTGGTAGGCATTCTGGCATCTTTTTTGGATAGAACCGCAAATACCTCTTCGACCTCTTCGTCGTTGATAATTTCCCGTATTCCGATTGCGTCGATATTGTCCACAGGAACTTTTAAAATCAGGTCTCCGTATGCCAATTTCAACACCAGATAGTCTTTCATCTTTCCGTCAACGGAAACTTTTTCTTTACCTTTGACAATTGCGGCTCCGTGATGCGGGTATACGACTTTATCGCCTGATTTAAACATGATTAATTACCTTTTGAGAACGAACCGGATGAGTTGTGATGGGCTTTTCATCAATAGCACTAATACATTTTACACTACAAATTACGACTTACTGCTCACTTTCGATATCAATTCGATAAAATTCTTGCGGTGCAGACTCGGTACGAACAACCGGCATAAACTCAGACATCACATTTAACATTTTCGGCATCCAAACAATCGTTCAAATTACAGACGTCCCGATTTATCGAGCGTTATTATTAAATTTTTGCATGGTCTTTGGAAACTTCGTATTTTTTAAATATGAACCTTATAAGAATTAAATGAGAAATTAGGCTCATGCCATACTAGACAGAAATTACAAGGAATGAATTTCAAACCTTACAAAAAGAAACGCTTCCCATAGTTTTAAATAGTCGTACCGCCTTAAATAGTTGACCAAAATTAAATTGTACCGACCGGTAGAATTTTAATTTTATACTTCAGAGTGATACGATACTTATATGCGCCCACTTTTCAAAATGCCCTGTGTGGTCAAAATGCCCTGTGTGGTCAAAATGCTTTCGGTACTTTTTGTCATAGCTTTGCTGCTTGCGATAGGAGTTAGACCGGTAGCGGCACTTACCACCGCTTCTCAATTCAGCCAATTTCCATCGTGGGCTCAGCCATCCGTTACAAGCAGCGGATCCGTTAACGCAATAAGTCCTCCTGGTGAAAATGCTCTCGTAACGGCAACTTCAAAGGCGGATGCAGCCGCATTTGATCAGGCCGGAAAATATGCCGGGTTGGCAACGGGTTTTTCAACTTTGAATGACTCAAAGTTACACAATTACTATATTCCCGAAACAGTCGGAATCGAAAAAAACCAAGTAGTTGCGGTGGAAAAACCCAGTGGCTCAGTGCCCGTATACATTTATCGGAATAAATACGATATTCCGTTTATATACGGAAAGACTGACGATGCTACCGCTTGGGGGGCCGGTTACGCCGCAGCACAGGACAAACTCTTTGCCATGGATGTTCTTAGGCATTTGGGATCAGGAACATTGGCATCCTTAGCGGGCCCCTCATGCACATTTGAACAAATGGATTATGCACAAATATCACAAACAGGATACAGCCCGTCTCAAACCGCACAAATGATTAACAACTTGAGAACCGAAGGGCACACTGGCATCGAAACGTACAATTTAATAAGTTACTACATTGACGGTATTAATTCAAGAATACGATTTGATTTGCAAGACCCTGCTACCAGACTTCCGCTTGAATACTCTCTGTTAAAGCAAACCCCCGCTTTTTGGTCCAAAGGAGACGTAATTTCCGTATTGGACGTAATCAGTGCTCAAGACGGAGAAGGCGGTGGAGGCGAAGTTCAAAATGAAGGTTTGTTAAATTATCTGGACAAATTATTAGGCAAAAAAGGTGGTAGCAGCGCTTTTATAAGCTTTAAAGATCAAAATGACCCCAATACGCCGGTGACCGTCAATAAACCATATCCTTACATGATGGTACCCGCCAAAATAAACACTGCGCTGACGGCTAATTTAGACAACCCCCAAGCTCCTTTAAACAATCAAATAGCAAACGAGTCACCTGGGTGTTCGGATGCCCCACAATCTGGAGTCGGTAAAGAAATTTTCTCGATGTTGCATCAAGACTTGCAGTTTCCAAAGAATACCTCTAATGCCGTTTTGGTAGCCGGTAGATTTAGTAAATCAGGTCATCCGATAGCGGTATTCGGCCCTCAAACCGGGTACTACTCCCCGACTGTATTCATGCAAGAAGATCTTCACGGACCCAATATCGCCGCTTCCGGGGTATCACTTGCTGGAATGAATTTTACTATTTTATTCGGACGAGGCAACAATTTTGCGTGGTCAGGAACTTCATCGGGTGCCGACGACGAAGACCAAAGAGTGGAATTGCTTTGTAATCCTAACGGTGGCAGCGTACCCGCTAATTCGAACTGGTACATATTCAAGAATAGGTGCATCAAAATGCATCTGTACGTCTCTTCCGAGAATCTACAACCTACCATCATATCCCCGGGGACGCCCTTTAATCTTGTTAGAAAGATCTATACTACAGTCCACGGCGTCGTCCAAGGTTACTCCACTTCCGATGGCAAACCCGTGGCAATAACGTTACAGCGAGCAGCAGAAAACAAAGAGCAGCTTGCTCTGTTAGGTTTGGTACGCTGGGAAAACCCGAATAAAACAAACTCAGTGAGCACATGGCTTATCGGAGCTCAAAAGTGTCCGTGGGCTCTTAACTGGTATTATATCGATTCTTCAAACATTGGATATTATTCGGGCGGTCTACTGCCGATAAGAGCCCCCGGCGTTAATCCAAATCTGCCCACGTGGGGAACTGGTGTCGCCGAATGGAAAGGATATTTGACTCCATCTCAACATCCTCAAGAGATTAACCCCAAATCCGGAATCATTATTAATTGGAATAATGCATCTGCCGTCGATTTTTCCGCAGCAGACAATGATTATAGCCACGGACCAATATACAGATCTCAACTTTTGACTAATGCGTTAAATAAAATCCTTAAAATTCACAACTTTAAGATAGATCGCGCACAGTTAGTACAGGCCGTGGAGACCGGAGGATTAACCGATATGAGTGCTACGGGACTATACGACCAAGTAGTTAAAACTCTAGGCAACAACATACCGGCCAACGTCAAATCTATGCTATCTGTAGTAGGTAGATGGGTTGCATTCGGCGGTCTAAGACAACTAAATGTCCCAAGTCCAGAATCCACTCAAAATCAAACTGGAGGATTAACGGACACCTCCCAATATAAGTATGCAGCCGCGATTGCCATTTGGGACCAGTTCTATCCTCAACTGGTAACCAACATTTTCGATCCGATTTTGGCTGGAGGCGGTATCTCGAGTTATAACAACATGCCTGTTGCATATAATTTAATTCCTCTTCCATTAGTATCTTCTCCTAACGGGCAAGGCGTCAAACAAGGCGATTCATACGGAGGCGGATATGAGGGGTTTGTTTGGAGAATCCTTCGCCAAATGAATAACGAAAGCGTTGGTCTGCCCTTTTCTAAATCCGTTACAAATAAAGTTTGCTACGGCGGCTTATCCACTTGCAAGCAAGCGCTACTTAACGCATTTTCTGAAACTTATATGCAATTGGCCTCCATAAACAATTCGACGGTAATCTCGAGTTGGACATCAGACACTCAAAGTTCTATAGCCAATCAGACTATGCCAAATTTTGATTCTATTGCTTATGTAGCAATTGGCATAGCCGTCGCTCCAAATATGGTCTGGCAAAATCGCCCAACCTTTCAACAGGTAGTAACGTTCAAAACGCCAGAAACTGCTTCGTTTAATTCATCTATATTCGTCAACGTCTCTATGGGGCTCTTAGCATTAATCCTATTTTCCATCTTCTACATTCTTTTAATTACGGACCGTATTAAATTCTTAAAACGGTCTTAGGACAAAAAAGCGGTTTGTAATCTTAAATTTGAGTGCGCGCAAGTAATGGCCATACGCCAAGCTTGCAGTGGGGTAGTCATTGGCTCTCGCCAAACTATAGCAAAATAATTTTCACAAATCAACTATCGGTTACCGAATGCGATCGCTCTTTTAAATTTTGCCACTTAAGAACAAGTTGAATATATTTCAATAAATTTATAAAATGTGATTCTACCGACTGCGATCAATATATATCAGCCAATGAAAATAAAACCATTCCGTCACAGCTATCCAAAAGGGTGCCACGGGAATTGATGCCATTTTGGGTATGCTTTTGTTAACCCCTTCTGGGACAAGCAATTTGCTTGCGTTTTATAACGAGCGAACTCAGTTATTGTACGAATTTCAAAAACTGATTAGCTATCAAAAACATCTTGAACAACTTTCTACAGGAGCCCCATCCCCCTAGCAATTGTAAAATCCATTTTTTCAGGTGACCAAGGCGGATCCCAAACTATATTTACCTGAACATCAATTTGTGATCCCAATATTTCACTTAGATATTCCCTTGCTTGAACCGGCAAGCTCTCTGCAACGGGACAACCTGGCGTTGTTAAAGTCATATCCACAATCAATGATTTTATAACGGTGGATTTCGAGCTGTCAATTAGGCTGTAATCTACGGCTTCGACGTAGATATCATAAATCAGGCCCAATGAGATAACGTCAATTCCCAATTCGGGATCGATAATTTGAGTTAATCCCTGTCTGGCAATTACCAAGATATCATCATCGGACATATCAGCTGCAACCGGGTTAACTTCACCGCCATCTTCTATTTTGGAAAACTTCATTTTCATCTTTTTTCTCCTTTAAATTTATCTATAGTTATGCATGCAACAATAAAAGTTTTAATTTAATGTTTTTATACTGACTTTTATACTTCTCTCTTTTGTTCTAAGAAATATAACAAGTGGTGTTATGGTTAAGTTAAACAACGTAATACCAGCTGCCAACGAAATAAAAAGCCCTGCGGACTTAACAACATAGACAGATCCGCTTACCATTCCAATCGAAAAAACTCCCAACCCTGCGGATATTAACAGAAGAGTAAGTTTTGCCAAGTTACCGACGAATAAGTTAGCAAACATTATCGGCTTCTTATTTCTGAGTCTTGTAACACCATGATTGCGTAACACGCCCCAAAGGATAAAAGGTACAATTTTGTGAAGATGGCCCAACAATGCAATTGATAACCATCCAAACACAAAAACAACCGTCAAGACGGCCAAATGATCTCTTGTGGCCGCACCGACGTTTAATGTCAAAGCCAAAATCGCTATAACGATTGAAGCCGCCAAACAAGCTGCCGAGACGAAGATGTAGCCGTGCAAAATTTCCAATTTACGATTTCTATTTTTAATGTAGCCGTACAAAGAGATAAAATGATGAATGATTCCCGTGCATATGATCAAGCCACCAGCTATTGCAAGATACTCAACATCCCAAATTAAACCGGACGCCAAAACAATTTCACCGACGGCAACCAGATAAATCGCACGTATCCCATAGCTGGCTTTATTGCCGTGTGATAAAAGGAACATTGGCCAGAGTCGTTCCGATACCGCCATGTAAGATATCCCAGCAAAACCGATTAAACCAAAAGAAGCATGAGCCAGAACAAGATGAGTCGGAGGTGAAAAACTACTATGAGTTGATGCAAATGTTACTCCAAAACATGCCGTAATAAGCAGATATCCCATCGATATACGCAGCCCCGAAAGCGACACGCTCGATTTACCTTTGATCAGAGGTTTAAATAAGTTTATGGCTACTGCAAAAATACCGATTCCCAAACTTGCTCCGCCCAAAGCGGTTAATACTTCAGACTGAGAAATTAGACCCACAGGCATAACGCTTATTCCAATGACTAAAAGGCTGAAGCTTACATAAGCGAGCCTAATTGATAACAATCTCTCCATGGTAATTACCGGACCGAATTGATGCAATGCTCCCAGAATCCCAAAAGAAACGAAACCAAGCAAATACAAGTGAACGTTTCCCACAATTTCATCTGAAGTCGGATCTGTTATAAACTGCTTTCCGAAGTGAAAACTGACTAATCCCGCAACCGCAAACGCAATCAAAGCCGAAAACAAAAATGCCAGCGGTATGAGCGGCGGTGGCGTCCTTGAGGATGCATTAGAACCGGGAATTTTAGCCGAAAGATTCGGCTGCAGAGTTGATCCGCTGTCAGTTGTCACGGCCTAAAAAATCTGACTTGAAAGTCTCCGTCCCCCAGTGGATTTGCCTCAAAATCAAATCCTTTTTCCGTCAATACTCCCTCCAGCGGAATGGGATCGAAAGGAGCATACACAATTAAATCTTGGTTTTCACCCAAATTATCAACCGTCTCCATTATAAGTACAAAAGGCTCTTCGCCTTTTGCCAAGATCGGTCGCACATCAAGTATCTGCGGTTCCATTTTTATAATTCTCCTTTTTCTCCTATTTTTTCTTTGATCAAATTGCTTTTTAGCATTTAGCCGGTTCTCAGTTCCGGGGTCAAGATTAAGTTCAGTCAGCGGTTCCGCCGCTGGTAAGACATGCGTTTGCGAAGCCATAGCAAGATTTTCTGTCAACTTTAAGGTGCATTCCATGGGACCGGTAAACGGCGAGAGTTTTACATTTACCGACGAAAGTCCTAGATTTTCAAATACTCCATTAACTATCCCCAGATGAATTCCGCAAACGATATCTCCATGTTCTTGAGCCGCTTGTCTAAAGGGACATCTATTTAGATGAATTACTCTGTCGGTATTGTCGATTCCAATAGAATGACGTGATCCAGTTTCAGCCCAATTGGCTATTTCTACAGCTCGAGTCTCTTCTAAAGCTTTTACAGAATCCAGCTTCTTCTCTTTAGGTTTTTGCAGACCTTCCATGGTAGGTTCAAAACCAAGTTTTATTAACAAGCCTTTTAAAATCTCAATTCCCTCTGAAATATCCACTACTTTGCCAGGTTTAATTTGAGGAGTAAAATATTTCCCCCATTGCTTACCTGCGTTCATGGCAAAGTCTTTGCCGAAAGATTTGGTTGCAAGCTCACCAACCAATACCGATGTTAAAAATCCATATCCGCCGTTAAGTTCAGTTTCTCTTTCGCCACTTGAATACTTAATGCTTGGCCGCCCAGGTCTATTTGACTCAATAACGTTTTGATCTATTAGACCCGCCTCGAAAAGTATCAAAATATGAGATCTTACAGTGTTGACGTGAATTTTTAATACATCTGCGATATCCTCAGCTGATAACGGTTGTGCACTTGAACAAATCATTTCCAAAATTTTGGCTCTCTTATTGTTGCCCAGAGCTTTATGAACGGTCAAGTCGCTGCTATTCAGCTCTTGTCTGTTTTTTGGCACTTCTCCTCTGACGGCTTCTATTTTGGCAGTTTTCATTCTAAAACTATTTTACACTAATTTTATTATAAATACAACTTTTTTCGTTTTTTATGCTAAAATTAAAATCGACACTAAGCGAAGGATCTAAATGACTTTACAAAACACAGAAACAGCCGACAAGATTAAAGCCCATCATTTGCAAATGACTTCTAAATTAAATGGTCTCGTTAACGAGTTCATTAATATCGGTGTTCGGGATCAAAGCCACACCGGTTCGACATCATCCTGCAGAGACGACGAATTAACCGAACACCCTGAAACTGCCAATAGGTTTAGTGAATTATTTGAACAGATTGTTGAGTTTTTAAACTGCGAACTTAAACCGCATGCCATGGCCGAAGAACTCTATCTGTACCCGATCACCAATGACTTCAAACATTCAAGTGATTTAATTTCATCCATGATTGACGACCACCGTCAATTTGAAACTCTCATTGAATCACTGACAACCAAAACACTTAAAAAACAATCGGACATTATTTTGCTTTCCACCTGCTATTCAATAAATAAATTATTTGATTTGCATGCGGAAAAAGAGAACAAATACATTGTGGAAGCCATCTCCAATAACGACTCCGTTGATTTAGCCCATGTCCTAAACGATATGCATGATTACGTTTCAAATCTCAGTAATAAACTTACCGATAACAGGCTTGATGTTCGTACGCTGGCTCCAGCTTTTAGGCATGAAACAATATTTACTAAATTTGAAGAACTTCAAAACGGAGACCTATTTGTTCTCATTAATGACCATGACCCGAAGCCCCTATACTACCAATTTAAAGCAGAATATGCCGACCAATTTGAATGGGAATATTTAATGTCGGGGCCAAGTACTTGGCAAGTAAAGATCAAAAAAGTAGGCTAGTTCTTTTGCTTTAGATTCTTTGGGTCATAATTTTTAACACAGATGATCTAAAAACATAGTACAGAAGCAAGGCAGCTCTAAGTCATTTTTTCAAAAGGTCATTTTTTCAAAAGAACCAGAACCGCAACTTACAAACATGCCAATTTTTTATTGGACTATATGAGACTGATTTATGAAACAGCATCAAGTTGCCATATGTCGGCATAACGCTTCAAGATTCCGTACGTATAATCAAACCTTCAAGACTTATTCGTATTAATCTGTCTGTACAGTGATAATTTATAAACAAAGCTGACAATTTATTCAAAACCGATATATAAAATTTCAGCTGTAAAATCCCATTACGTCTACAATGACGTCTGAGCTACCAACTGCATTATATATGTCTATAGCAGATGATGAACCGATTTTAACTATGTCCAAGTTAGCAACTATTTGACCCTGATTGAAGTTGAGATCAGAAATATTCGGCGGTGAGCCACCGGCCACAACTGGCGTTGGGAATATCGTAAAGAATCCTCCGTTGGAGGTTGCATTGACTGACGTCACATTAATAACTACAGCGGTTGCATTTGAAGGTATCGGCGGTACATTAGCGACTTGCATCGTATATGTTTCTGTCTGAGTCAGCGGACCGTTATTTGAAGTTGCCCCATTGTTGCATTCGTTAGCATTAACCGTCGGTGAATTAACAGGTCGAGTATCGCACAACCTAAAAGGAACTATCGGAGTAAATGAATTACCCGTCGTGGTAGAGGTTGCTCCGGTATAATATCCGTTCACGTCTACTAATATATCGGTGTTACCGTTGAAGTTGTATATCGAAATATCGCCTGTAGTCGGATCGATAGGAACTACTACCCGATTTGCAACGGACTCATTAGGACCAAAGTTAAGATTTGAAGCATTAGGAATCTGAGTCGAAGTGGGAAACACCGTTAAAAATCCTCCCGCTTGAGTTGTATTTGTCGCCGTAACGTTTAATACAACGGCTACTGCCGAACTTGGAACCGAATCCAGCGTGCCTCCAGGACCCGAACCTGCAACATTAACATTTAAGATACTGTTTGGACCTTGAGTGTTACCGCTTCCATTGTTGTCACACTGATTGACCGCACCACCTGGCTGAACCGATCGAGTGTCACATACTCTAACTGGACTTATGGGAACGTATCCTCCTGCGTTTGACGCCACAGTCGTTGGGGCAAAATAACCTTCGACGTCTACGATCACGTCAGTTGAACCGTTAAAATTGTATACAGATATCTGACCGTTTAATCCAATTCCAACCTGCACCAAATTGGGAACTGATTGACCCGCAGTAAAGTTTATGGAAGAGGTGTTGGGAATCGAAGACCCAGTTGGATATACCGTTAAAAATCCTCCCGCTTGAGTTGTATTCGTAGCCGTAACGTTTAATACTACCGACGTCGCATTCGAAGGTATCGCCAAACCAGCATGGATACCAGTAACCTTAACATCTAACGAACTTTGAGCACCCAGTACGCCCGGACCGAACATATTGCACTGGTTATAGTTGACATAAGGCGGATTTGGCGATCTGGTATCGCATATTCTTGTAGGACTTACGGGATTATAAACCGTCTGTTCGTAGGTATATTGGTCTCCAGCTGACACAGCCGAAGTCATGCCGTTTGAAGTTACTGTTACATTTACCGTTCCAACCCCGATTGGAGTCACCGCTATTATCTGTGTTGAAGACATGACCGTATAACTCGTGGCCGCTGTCGAACCAAAATCCACCGCAGAAACAGCCACGAATCCGGTGCCGTTAATAGTAACTTGGCTACCTCCCATAATTGGTCCGCTACTTAAAACGACAGAACTTACGACTGGCGTAGCTACAGCAAAAGTCAAAATTACGCTGAATGAATCAGTTCCACCGGTGGCTATGCAAAACGAAACCGTCGCACAACTAATAGAAAAATAATCAAGCGAAGGATCCGAAGAAGAAAACATTATCGACCATGGTATCGTCGTCAACGGGCAGATTAATTGACATGGCGTGCCAACGGCACCAACTATTACCTCTTGACTCGAATTTTGCGCGGTCGAAAATCCCAAGCCCTGACAGAAAGTCGGTGCTACGCACGTAATTTGATCGATGTAAGTTATGGAAGATGGCAAACCCGAAACTATCCATGACGTACCGTTAAATAACGCCGTAACTTGGCCCACAGCAGAGCAGAAAGTAATTCCCACGCATGATATCGAATTTAATACCTGACCCGACACGCCAGAAATACTGGTTTGCGTCCAATTACTTCCGTCGAAAGAAAAATCTAAGGATGCTACTTGGTTATTGTTCGCCGAATACCCTACCGCTTGGCAGAAGTTTGTTGCGGTACATGAAATGCCCGTTAAGTCACCGGATCCTGAAATAATCTGTTGCACATTCCAAGAAGAACCATTAAATACTGCGACGGCAGCGGCACCGTTATTTATGCCGACGCCAACACAAAATGTAGAGCTAACGCACGATATATCGTTTATCACGATAGATCCGATTACAGCTTGCTGAGCCCATGTAGAGCCGTTAAACATAATAGCTACGGTTACGGGATTCGTAAGACTGTTGGTCATTCCAACTGCCATACAAAATGCAGTAGATAAACAGGAAATTGGACCGACCTGATCTCCGTTGGGTGATATTTGATTTGACCAAGATGTTCCATTGTAGGTATAAATTCCACCAGTAAAATAAGTACCTTGGTAATATTGGCTGCCGGCAACGCAAAAACTTGATGACACACAGGAAACATCATTTAAGTTTTGATCGAACGGCACTAACGTTTGCGGAACCCAAGTTGCATTAAGATAAGCATCGGCTGCAGAACCTATTGCTATGCAATCACTCACTAGAAAACAGTCGATTGCGTTAAATCTAGAAGAAGCATTGGCAAGAGTTTCCAAAACCCAACCGGATCCAGAATAGCCCAAAGCAATAGACCCAGTGCCTGACGAATTGGGACCTACGGCCTGACAAAACGTTGACGAAGTACAATTAACCGCTGACACCGAGCCGCTAAAACCTGAAGGCGTCGACATCGATTGGAAACTCTGACCTCCAAACTCATATGCTTCCAAGTTCGACTGCGATGACCCGGTTCCGAAAACAACACAAAAGATGCCCGAACACGATACATTGTCCAAAACAGTTAAGTTGCTTGGGGCCGTAACATTATTCCAACTGTTGCCATTGAAAAAGATAGCTTCGGCCGAACCCAGTCCTCCGTTTTGATTTAAGGTGTCACCGATTGCAAGGCAAAAAGTTTTACTTGAGCACGACACATCGTTTATAAATTGAATCTGTGACGGAATTGTCTCTTGTATCCATGCACTTCCGTCATAGAATAACATTGCGGCTCCGCCTGAATCCGTTGCACCCGTGGCCTGACAAAACGTGGAACTCACGCAACTTAAATTACCGACGGTTCCTATCCCCGACGGTAATGCCTGAGCCAAAAAAACTGAACCGTTAAAATAAAACGCCATTGGTGTGCCGCTGTTTGGATTTTGACTTGCTGTGCCTAAAACTTCACAATCTGTTACCGAGATACAGTCAATCGAACTTAAAATTACATGCTTGCTGAGCAAATTATTTGTTGTCAAGATAGACCAGCTCGAACCTGTATTTGTAGTCACATAGACAGATGGGGTTCCATTTTCAGTATTACCCACAGCGTAACACGTGGAAACTGAAGCCAAACACGAAATAGAGGTTAAATTTTCTGCTCCGATTGGCGTAATTTGAGATACTTGCCATGACGGCGTCAAAGTCACTGCACTTGCGGGTTTGATATTTGTAGTCGCAATACTCACCGTCAAACCCATTAATACCAGTAGAAATGCCAAGGCGTAACAACCTTTAGCTAAAATGCTTTTCCCGCTTAGACCCATAGCTACCCTCCAAAATTAATACAGAGTACAAAGCTTGCACATTTACCATCGCAAAATTTATACTGATCCCTTCGCAGCTATGACTCCTCCTATTTTTTAGGAAACACACCTAACAACTGGACTATGTCACAAAAGATTGATTTGTCAATATGAACTTATTAGAGACAAATTAGTCAGAGACAAGTTGCCAACACTGCTTATAAAATTATTATACTACTCTAAAGTTGAATTATCAAGCGTATTCCATCTTTCTACGCAAAATCGGCAAGTAGGTATTTTAACGTGGATGCTTAAATTCAAAGGGTGAGCGCAACGATTAGGTGAATTTCTTCTTTTAGGATAATTACCAACTTAGAGAAGAAATTATATAACGGCACACTTAACGAGTCTCCAAAGACAACTCATTTTTAGCATGAAAGCACAAGAAAAATCTCTTAGACAAATTGGACATACTCAAAACTACAATAAGTTAAATTATCAGGGGTTACATAAGTTAAAGTTGGCTCTCCATTTGCATTTGTGATAAGTGAAACATTTAAATCAGTATTTAAAAATACTTCGGTTTTAGCAAACATATTCCACATCATGAAATATGGTGATGTTCTTGTTATATGATGAACCATTAAGAAACATTAAGCCGTTACGATTAGGTAATTCAGTTTGCGGTGAACCTGATGGATGAGGACTCTTATTCCACAAATTAGATAGCTGCCAATTGTTTATATTGGTGTTCCAGATATATATTAATGTATCTGAACTAGAAGAATAAATATTAGAGTTAGAAACGAATGTACTTGAAGGATATACAAAAACTAATTTCTGGCAACTTCCACCAATATAAGTTAAATTATTATACAACAAATAACCATTTGGAAAACTATTGTTCAAATCTTTAACACTCTTCCATTTGCCTCTTTTGTAAATTAATGTTGTAAATCCAGAAATATTAAGCACGGGAAATTCGACCAAAATCAGTTCAGATTGTAGCGGCAGCCAAGCTATAGAAGTAATTTGGTAATAACCGGTCTGATTTATTGTAGTTAAAATTGACCAAATATTCGTTTGGTTATCATATATCCAAACGTCATAACTAAATTTTACAATATGGTGCCCCTTTATTTCTGGATGAGTAAGGCTACTGACAGTTAATGCACCTACGGTATTTTCATAAGTAAATAACGAAGGGGGAAACGGCGATATATAGGATGTACACATCTTTTGGGTTTGTAACTGAATGGGTTGAACTCCTAGCTCTGACCAATTGGTACCATTCCACCCCCACGTGGAGCCATCGGGCCCACCCGTACAGTCAAAAAACACCACAGAATGATTTCCCGGATCATAAGCAATTGACTGACCGGATATATTGCAGAAACCTAAACCACATTGACTATTTTTGTTAATCACCGGAGAGACCAATGGATGTTTATCGATAAACGTATTACTTCCGTCAGGCATAACCCAAGTGTTAAAACTCTGACTAGAAGTAACTACGCGCGCTAGCCTATGGATACCACCGATAGTCTTAGCCCAAAGATATACGTATATTAGGCTATTATCATTTTTGTCCAAAACCATAGAATTTGCAGAATAAGTAGTAGCATTGTCAGGTCCCTTGAGAAAACCAGTGCTTGCATAGGTATTATAATTGCTGAACTTACCAATAGGGATCATTTTATTGACACCAGGTATCGGGAATGTATTATTACTATGAGTTGAACCGCAAGAACAAAAACATAGAGAAATTACAATAAATAATAAGCACAAATACTTGGATTTCATTATACTTCGATCCATGTGATTAAAGTTCTGCAGGTACCATTATCATAACTGCTTAAATATCCTCCTGAAGCATCTTTTTTGAGGATTTTCTTATAGATACTCATAGCTTGGTTTGCTACACTAATTAAATTGGAATTGCTATATGCTGCGAACCAAGCCATAGACATTTCCTTGACACTATAAAGTGTTTGAACTGCGCTAGGAGTATACCCGCCAACATGATTCTTACCTACAGACAAAATACTGGCAATCACACATTCTGCCATTTGAAAATTTAGCCTAAATTTAGCTCCGCACGGACTATTTGCAGAAAAAGTATTTGTCATACGCATATTATCGCTAAAACTACTACCCCATAAAGAATGAAAGGTATCAGTTGATGACTTATTGTGATTTACTTTTGCACTATTTACATCACCCGGTTGATATAACCCAAACCATAAAGTTTTTATTGCCTTTACAAGACTAAAACTACTAGAATTTGTTTGCGTAACATAATTATAAAAAGGACAGTAATAAACATTAACTGCCTTACCCATTCCGATAATATTCTGGCTGGTAAACTCGCCACTACATTTTCCTGGCTTTGGACTACTTAAAACACTTCCGATATCACAAACTACATTTACCCACCAACACATCCCGCTCGGATCCCAATTACTTACAGGATTACTATTAGCATATACATAGGCTTGATCAGTCTGATTTAACATAGGGTCTTGGGTTACAAATTGACCTGAATTTGGATCATAGTATCTGTTTTTCATATATATGAATTCAGAGTTCATAGAACCTATTCCTGTATATTGTCCTTCATAACCAAATACTGAACCTGGTGTTCCACCTAACAGTGTTCCATATGGGTTATAAAAGTAAAGATTGTCATTATGGACATACTCAAAAATATGGACACGACACTCAAGCACCTTGCTTAAGATTCTTTGCTTCAAATTCATCTGGTGACATGTTCCCAATTGAAGTGTGAATGCGTTCATTATTGTACC
>DAHXLF010000002.1 GCA_027371755.1 Acidimicrobiales bacterium | reverse complement strand
AACCGTTGTTTGGAATTTTATTTAATCTCGTTTGTATATTCCCGCGCAGTTCCTCAAAACACAAGCCGTCTTTCAGATGAGATAATTGCAACACCCGTCTGGCCGAACCTGTCCTTACAACATCGCCATGTTCGAGATCTGAAATAGATTTGCCAACCAACACGTCACGAACATCCGCCCTGATTGGATAAGCTGCGATTACTAATTGTTCTACGTTGCCAGACGGAATATCTTTGGCACTGTGAACTGCAATATCCACTCTTTTATCGACTACGGCTTCTCTGATAGCCGTAACAAATATTCCCTGCCCGCCTATTTTAAAGAGGGAACTTGACTGATCGATGTCCCCCGTAGAATCAATTCCCACCAATTCGCAGCTTATTGAAGAATCAAGATTTTCCAAAAGATCGGCCACAAATTGTGCCTGGTAAAGTGCCAACGGACTTTTTCGAGTACCTATTTTTATATTCATTAATACTTGGGATATATGACTATAGGACTTTTAATATTCTTCCAGGTTAAATAGATATCTGACCGCTTCAAAAAATCGTTGATCTTTTGATTCACGCAAATTTTCTTTTATTCTGGAAACAGGTAAGTGGACAACTGACGCTGTAAGTTGATTCAGCAGAACCTCAACCTCATCTTTGCTAAAAGTTGTTTTATCTTTTAGTCGCTTTTTCATAAATTCGCTTTTTATATCGTTAAACTGTTCGACTATATCAGAGACCAATGAATCCACACCTTTAAATTTTAATGCTTCTCTATGCTCTAAAAGCTTTTCATTTATTATCTCTTGGGCCTGATGCACCGCAAACTGCTTCGCCTCTTTAGTCTTCTCCACAAATCGGGTTACGTCATTAATATCGAATAATGTGACTCCTTTGACGTAAGCTACTTCGGTTGCAACGTTTCTTGGAACCGATAAATCACTGACGACCATCGGAGTAACTTTAGTTTCCATAGCTTTAGTCATAACAACTTCACCCAATATAACTTCGGGAGCAGAAGTTGCTACAAAAAGTACGTCCGAATTCGAAATTACTTTACCTAGATTTTCGAACTCTTCAAACTTAACTGAAAATTCATCCGCAAGCATCTTGGCTTTGTCTAAAGTCCTGTTTATTAAAGTAATATCTTTAATCTGATAGCGCTGCATAAGAGCTTTAACGACTGTCTTACCCATCTGCCCCGCTCCCAATACGGCTACGACTTTAGAAGAAAAGTCCTCGCCAACATGCGAAGACGCAATGGCTACTGATGCATGGGCCATCGAAGTTATCCCCGATGAAAGCTGAGTATCTTGACGAACTTGCTTACCAACCTCGAAAGCCTGTTTAAAAAGAAGATTTAATTGAGGCCCGACACACTTTAATCCTTGAGCCATGACATAAGCATATTTAGCTTGCCCAAGAATCTCTCCTTCGCCTACGACAATTGAGTCCAAACCCGAAGTAACTTTAAACAGGTGGAGCACCGCTTGATCATCCAGGAATACCGTTCCGGTTCGAGCCAGCATCTCTTCGTCAATCTGAGTATGCTTCGACAATACCCTATAGATATTCTCGATTCCAACGTGAAATCTATCCAGGTCGGCATAAACTTCAGTTCTTAGGCACGTTGACAAGACAACTGCTTCAAAGATCTCAGTTGATGACAGCAGATCCTCTAAAACAGATCTAACTTTAGTCTCATCTAAAATTATTCGTTCCGCTTCAATCTCATTAAGATTTTGCATGCGGTAACTTATGCACATAACAGACATCTGAGGTTAACTCCTAAAAATTAGTTAACTTAATCTTAGTTTGCCGATTTGCAAATAATCCATCGCACCAATTTATATGCGAACCTACCCGTCCTTTAGAACGGGGCTTGTGCCTTGCCAGTTCGATTGAGATTAAAGGTCATCAAGCCACCTCAACCAACCGGTCAGATTGTGAAAAATAGGTGCGCGACTTGGCTTTTGACCCGGATTACTCACTTTAAGAAGGCGGTGGATCTGGGTACCGCTTCGAGCCCTGGCCTTTCGGTGGCACTTATTTACTTGTGCCCTAGTCTAATGTTATGACCAACCGTTGGCTACCCTGAAATATGTGATACGGCTATTAGAGTCGGCTTTATCGGAGCCGAACCCCCATAAATCACCCTTTGAAGAATATTAGTAGTTTCAAACTCGTTATGTCACCAAAACTCATCTCATCGTTTTGAATACGCAATGAACGCCGGCTGTAGGCATCGCAAAATTCAGACAGTAAACAAACTCAACCCTACCTTATCGAAAGAGATTGCGGCCCCATTTTGTTCAAGGGCCTAAGGTAAATTAAATGAGCGTAGATCGAATTGATTGTTTAGAAAATTTACTGTATTCATGCTGTTCGTAAGAACGGCATGCGGATTATTGAATATAAGTATTTTTAGGTTTAGTTTAATAAAGTACAAGTCGCACAGCTTCTGGTCCTTTGGTCTGTTAAAATTTAAGACATGGCCACACTTACTTCTAAAACTGACGAACAACTCCTGGAAGAATTAATTCCAGAAGCTGAAAGATTAATCAATCGACACTTTGGTGTTCAAAAGGAATGGTTTCCTCACGAATTTATACCGTGGGAGGAAGCCGCAAATCTGGACGAAAACGGTAACTGTCCAGAATCTGACTATATTGACGAGGGAACTAAATCTGCATTATATGTAAACTTACTAACCGAGGACAACCTGCCCTATTACTATAACGACGTCAACAGAATGTTCGGCACAAATGATACTTGGCGATACTGGACCAGAAGGTGGACTGCAGAAGAAGGCAGACATTCAATAGTAATCAGAGACTACATTACCGTAAAGGGACTAATTGATCCCAAAGAACTCGAAAGAGCCAGAATGTTCCAGGTTGAAGGCGGTGAAACACCGCATCCCCAAGGTATTCGTGACGGATTTGCCTATCTGGCGATGCAGGAATTGGCAACCAGAATTAGTCATCACAATACCGGCAAGAAACTTCCAGACAAAAATGGACAGGCTCTCATGAGACGTGTGGCCATCGACGAAAACCTCCATTACCTGTTCTATAGAGACATGGCAACTGCAACCTTAGAAGAAAATCCCTCCGCCACCGTCGAAGCAATTAACAGGCAAATTACAAACTTTAAAATGCCGGGAACAGGCATAAAAGACTTTGTCAAACATTCCAGAAAGATTGCAAAAGCAGGAATTTATAATTTTGCAATCCACAGCGAAAATATAGTAAAACCGCTGGTCTATGGCCATTGGAAGATTGACAAGCTTTCGAATTTAACCGATGCCGCAAAAGCAGCTCAGGAAAACATTATTAAATTTACGGAAAAGATTTCAAAGATTGCACAAAAACTAATTTCAGCCGAAGGCACATCAATATCTGACAGCTCTGATTCGGAGTCACAAGAAAATCCTTAAAATTTTGATAATGACTTTAATTAAATGAGTTCTATACATATAAAGTTGATTTGAGACTGTAAATCCTCGTCGTTTTATTTCATGGAAGCCCCTAAAGCCGAACGCATAAAAAAAGAACTGACCGCATTTTCCGATACTCGAATTGACGATTACTATTGGTTGGCAAACCGGCAAGACGAAAGAGTATTAAAGTTACTCAATTCCGAAAATGAATACTATGCGGAAAATATTGAATCCTACAAACCTTTAATAGAAACAATCTATGGCGAAATTGTTTCTACGATCGTAGAAGATGTCAGGACCGTTCCCGTCAAAATCAAAGATTGGGTTTATCTAGTCCGATACGAAAAAAACCTTCAGTACCCTATCTATACCAGAAAACCCTTTATTGGCGATATTTCCATGCGAATTCCCACTCCTGGCGAAGGTATGGACGTTGATGAAATTGAGTTGTTGGATGTAAACAAGATTTCAAAAGATTACGAGTTCTTCAACTTAGGTGATCTTCAAATAAGTATAGATTCAAATACCATGGCGTACTCTTATGATACGGACGGATCGGAAACTTATAACGCAAAGATAATCGATTTAAAAAATGACAATGAAATCGATCAACTATTAAATATCTATTCAACTCTCGTGTGGCACAAAGATAATAAACATATTTATTATCTGAAACTGGATGAAGAGATGCGACCTTTCCAAGTATGGTGCCATACGATAGGACAAGATCAGCAAAATGATTTACTTATATACGAAGAGCAAGATGATGCATATTTCGTAGATATCTCCTCCACTAAAGATGACAGATATATCATAATAAGTTCTAACTCTAAAATTACCTCCGATGTTCACCTTATAAATTCAGACATCGGTTTCACTGAAATTTATCGCTTTACAGATAAAGTTAACGGACACGAATATCACGTTGAACACCTAGGCAATCGTTTCTATATTGTTACAAATTTAAATGCCGTAAATTTCAAGGTGATGTCCTGTGGGGAGGATTCAACCGGAATGAATTCTTGGGTAGAACTTACCGAACATCAAGAAAATGTCAGAGTAGAATCTTTGGAGACCTTCAAAGATCATCTGGTGATTTCAAAAAGATCAAACGCTGATACCTATTTTGAGATAATTGATTTATCCACTCAACAAAGGCATGAATTCAAGGGATCTAAAGAGTTTTCAACGGTGTATTTAAACGTTAATCCCGATATAGATGCCGTAACCTTACGATACTCCGAACAATCCTTAAAATATCCCGAGGCGATTTATGAACTAAATCTTATTGATAAATCCACCAAGTTGTTGTGGCAGCGACCGTTCAATAACTTTAATCCTGAAGACTACGCTACAAATAGGTATTTTGCCGTTTCTAAAGACGGAACCGAGATACCCTATACAATAATATATAAACTCGGTAGCGACACCGCCGATAGACCTTGCCTGCTCTACGCATACGGTGCATATGAGATTTCTTTGGATCCATGGTTCTCTCCGTCAAGGCTTTCACTCCTAAACAGAGGATATATATTTGCCGTCGCTCATGCAAGAGGGGGTGGAGAGAATGGAAGACTATGGTATGAAAACGGTAAGAGAAACAATAAGATGAATACCTTTTATGACGTTATTGCCGTTGCCTCAGACCTTATTGACAAAGACCTTACTTCTGCAACCAGATTAGCTCTACGAGGAGGTTCGGCCGGCGGTTTAACAGTAGGTGCGGTAATCAACATGGCCGGCGAACTTTTTAAAGCGGCAATTGCCGAAGTACCTTTTGTAGATACCTTAACTACAATGTCAGACCCGGATCTACCCTTAACCGTGACGGAGTGGGATGAATGGGGGAATCCGTTGGAAAACAGTGAGGATTATTTCTACATAAAAAACTACTCACCTTATGACAATATCAAAGAGGATGTGGATTATCCCAAGATTCTTGCCACTGCCGGATTAAACGATCCAAGGGTGGGGTATTTTGAACCCGCAAAATGGGTTCAAAAACTCAGATATTTGAATCCAAGAAGTCAAGTTTTATTAAAGGTTGAGTTGGGGGCCGGCCACCAAGGTCCGTCCGGTCGCTATAACGAATACGAGGAAGAAGCCGAAGTGCTGGCTTTTTTGCTTACGTCCTTATCTGAAAGAAAAGACCTACGGTAATATAAATCGACTAGGCGGGTGACAATTCTTGCCTGCCGACATTGAATATCTCTATACAGGTTACCTTTAATAAAAATCCTGTTATAGTAGGCTATCTCAACTATTGAACGATGGATTTATGTGGACTAAAGGCACAATTCAATCAATAGCAATTTTAAAAGGGCATCAACGAAACTCAAAAGTACCATACGAACTTCCCTGAGGGAATGACATGGGAATCCCATTTACCGTTACGCTGGCACCAGTATTACCTAAAATTAGATTTATCGGACCCGTAACGGTAACACTTTGACTCGAGCCTGCGGCCATTGTTTGTCCAACCACATTGGATGAATTAGAGCTGTTCGGATTCTCTGTAACTTCGACCCAACTGGCTTTGGTCACGGTTATATTTAATTTATATTTACCTTGAGGCGCACTGTAAACCACCGCAGATGACGAAACCGAAGAGGGTTGAATTGAAGCAAGTGTTGTGGTCGTAGGTGGAGTAGACGTAGTTGTCTTGGATTTAGGGACGGTCGTAGAAGGCACTAGTGAGTTTGTGCTTTTGGAGCCTGAAGAAGGTGACACTAGTAATATAAAAGCAGCCACCAAAGCCACTACGATAATTACCGCAGCAAGACCGGTTGCTACAGTAATAATTGGGGGTAGACCAAAAGAATTGTAATATCCTGCGGAAGGCGAATCATCCAATTTCACTGCTTTTTGAACATACGTGTTTGGTCCGCCGTAATAGTTGTCGTCATATTCGTCGTTATCGGCATCAGTGGATCCACGATCTCTTTCGGATGATCCTGTCTGTTTAATCTTGTTTTGAACTAGACCCGTGCGGGTTCCATCGGTAACCCTTTTAATACCTTCGATACGCTTGGAATGAGACTTGATATGACCCGACGTGGAATCCGATCCGAAGGCAAATCTCCAGATTACAATCACCACTGCAATCATGAGCAAAATTATTGCTACCAAAAGCATCCAAATACATCCTTTTTTGTTAAATAGATTGTTTCACCTATCTTACGTCCTCATCGGGAAATGCGGTACCAAATGACTGGGAATATCCTTATAATGCGGATTATTCATATCCCGGTTTGAAACTATCGGATCTTGTATTCCCCAATCTATGTTAAGTTCTGGGTCATTAAATGCAACTCCATTTTCATCATTTTGGTTATAGTAACCGTCGACCATATAAGTTAACAATACGTCCGTCAATGTCGAAAAACCATGTGCAACCCCAGGGGGAATAAAAACTCCCCGGTCTTGGTCGCCGTTTAGATCAACCGTAAAGACATTTTTTTGGGTTGGCGAACCGACTCTTAAGTCTACCAGTACTACTCTCAACTTACCCCTCAATGGATACCAGTAGTCTGCTTGATGCATATGATAGTGAAGACCAACAATGGCACCCTGTTCCTTTTCAGACCGATTTCCTTGCACCATCTCCCGACCCAAGGGGAACCAACTTCTCCTATAGGTTTCCACAAACCTACCGCGAGAATCTCCGTGGCTATCGGGTTCTACCAACAAAACATCCGCTATCTCTTCAACTGCCAATATTGCAACCACTTGTCCTCCTAAACATACCTTAATTAATGGCCTAAATAAATTTACCAAATTTTGTCTTGAAATATAGCAAAGGCTCCCCTGGAGCCCTAAATAGATCCAAGACTTTACCGATGACTATATAGTGATCTCCAGCTTCAATCTCTCTTTCAATTTCTGCTTCTATGTATCCTAAGCATCCTAATAGTAGTGGGCTTCCCGTGATACCGATATCAAATGAGACCCCTATAAACTTGTCAATTCCGCTAATAGCAAACGTGTTTGCAAGTTCACCTTGATCTTGATTAAGAACATTGACGGCAAATTTTCCTGAAGTATAGATACTGGGCCATGAGGTTGATTTAAGAGAAACTGCTATCGCAATTAAAGCGGGGTCCACCGACAACGATAAAAAGGTTTGGCACGTAAATCCATAGGGTTTATCGTCGTGCGTACCCGTGACAATGGTAACTCCGGTGGCAAAATGACTTACCACCTCTTTAAATTTATCTGGTGAAATCACTGAATTTAAATTGTTGTCGGCCTAGAACGAAGTACTTAGAATAGATGAGTGCTGATTAAGATCAATTGACATTCCTTCGGAAGCGGCATAAATTCTTTCCAATTTCCCGTCATTTTTTTCAAGCACCGAAGCGAGTATTTGGTCAATTTGATCGTCAGAATGATAAGGGTCGTGATGAAACAATGCCAACGACTTTGCATTGCTTGCTTTTGCCACAGTTAGAGCATAATCATAGGTACAATGACCCCAGTCAATTTTTTGATTAAACTCATCGACGCTATATTGCGCATCGTGGATCAGCAAGTCACAATCTTTGCATAGTTCGAGAACTGATTCAGGAACATAACCGGTTTCCCAATTCAAAGGAGCTTGGTGATCAGATATGTAGACGACGCTTCTTGTATCGGACTCAAGTCTGTATCCAAGCGTCAGTCCGCCTTGATGAGGTATGACCCCCACTTTAATCGTCACCCCATTTTCGGTTAATGTCTCATTTCCCGAGAGTCCGTGCAGGCTTATGGAAGCCTTGAGATCCCAAACCCCGACTGGGAAAAATGGTGGTGACATAAATCTATGGTAGATGCGAACAAGAGAATTGTCTTCCTGAAGCGGGCCGTAAATCTCCAACCTCGAGCCTTCTCTGTTGGCCTGAGGAAAAAATGGCAGACCCTGAATATGATCCCAGTGAAGATGGGTTACCAGAACTTTGGCAGTTAACGGTTTAAGGTTTCGTTGTCCGTTTAGTTGCCAGTCCAGTCCGTCTAGATGATCACCAAGCGGATGCAGACCCGTTCCCAGATCTAAAATAATCTTTGTTTCAAATCCGTGAGGTTCCACCAAAACACAAGCGGTATTACCGCCATAGCGTGTAAATGCGGGTCCGCTAACAGGGCACGATCCCCTTACTCCAAAAAAGGTAACTTTCATTATTTGATTTTCCTAATTAATAACTTTATACGTTATTCTTTACAGAGTATTATGTCAGTCACTCTTAGCGTTATTTTCTGCCATATAACAGTTTATAGATTTTTTAGGACCAATGTTCAATAAACAAATTTTCATTTCAAAAAATTGTACGAAATTACTTAAATATTTAAGATGCTTTGCGAATAAGATCATCGATCCAGGTGCCACCTGCGTTAATCAATTCAAAGCTGCAAATTGCTTCATAGCCGGTTTACAGTAGTAATGTTGGATAAATTCCGTGCATATAAGTTAAGATAATTTAAAAATTAAACTTTAAAAATTCAGCGACAAACGGTTCTCAACGACAAGCGGTCGATTGGATTTTAAATCAATCTATTTAGTTCAACAAACAATTTACCCGAGTGAAAGGTATATTTTGAAAGTAAACGGTTACAACTGCACTCTTGAAGCCATTTGCCAAGGAGAAGAAAATTCTCAACTTGCAATTATAGTACACGGCTTCCCCGATACTCCAGAAAATTGGAAGCCGATAATTAACGGTTTAACTAATTCGGGATACAAGGTAATATGCCCTTGGCTAAGAGGGTACTGGCCGTCACAAGCAGCTCCTCCTTACAATATAGGTACCATAGGTTTGGACATACTTCAAATTGCCCTAGACAACTCTGTCAAAAATGACTCTATAATTATCGGACATGACTTTGGTGCCATGGGAGCATACTGCGCTGCCAATCTACACCCCGATCTTTTTTCCAAAATAATAACGATGTCGGTACCACCGTTTGGAGCAGTATTCGAAGGGTTCCTGACCATTGAACAATTAAAAAAGAGTTGGTATATCTTTTTTAATCAAACTTTTTTGGCTGAAGCTGTTTTACCAATGAACGATTTTGCATTTATTGACCAACTGTGGGAGGATTGGTCATTAAACTCCAACACCGATTACAAACCATTTAGCCGACTGTCCAAAGCTTGCTTTGAATCGCCGGACAACATTACGGCAGCCTTAAGCTACTATCGTAGCCTTTTCGATCTGTCTCAACATGACGATGTCCGCATTGTAAACGCCCTAGTTGCATTTCAAAATCCGGTATCGCTACCTACGCTATACATGCACGGTTCAAATGATGGATGCATCGGCCAAGAAGTTGGCACCTTAGCAACAAAATATTTAAACGAACAGTCCAAATTCAAATTAATTGAAAACGCGGGACATTTTCTTCAGATCGACAAACCAAACGAAATTTTGGCCGAGACACTTAAATTTCTAGATGAATAGCTTTTTATTCCCAAGCTCCATCACTATACGGCCGCTTTCTTTGGGGAGCAAATTCGGCCTTCCAAACCATAACTTTACGTCGGAAATAGCAAACTTCCTTGCCTTCCTGATTGAACCCCTTAGTCTCTACCGTAACAATGCCACGGTCATTCTTAGACTTTGATTCAACCTTTTCAAGAACTCGGGTTTCGGCATAAATAGTATCCCCATGAAATGTAGGATATTTGTGCTGTAAAGTCTCAATTTCCAAATTTGCTATTGCCGCACCGGATACATCGGGAACACTCATTCCTAATACCAATGAATAAACTAAATTTCCGACTACTACATTTTTCCCTTGGACCGATTCGTGTTCTGCGAACCATTCATTGGTATGAAGAGGGTGATGGTTCATGGTCATCATGCAAAACAAATGATCGTCAAATTCAGTAATTGTTTTACCGGGCCAATGCTTATAAATGTCTCCAACGTTAAAGTCTTCGAAATATCTTCCAAAAGGTCTTTCAAAAATAGTCATAATACTATAGTTACATAAAACAAAAGGTCGAATTACCGTTTTGAAAGTCAATGAAAATAAGTCGGCATTAAAATAACCAAAACCGCCCAACTGAAATCAAATGATCTCAATTGAAAGTAAGCGGATTAGAGCCAAGCTCCACAGGCACCGACCCGAACAGTTCAAAGTCAATTCCATATATGATACCTACAATCACGTGCAGACACGGCCTGTTGCTCTATCTACCATACCAATCCACATTAAATTGCTGGCGGGGAAGGGCTCGAACCTTCAACCTCTTGAACCAAAATCAAGCATTCTACCATTGAACTACCCGCCAATAGGTATAGAACAAATTTTCGACCTGTTCAATTTTAGTTGACTTTTATCTTAAGCAAATCAAACAAACTTTATTACGCCATTATTTAAATTCAAGTTCAATATTTTTATTCATTCAATAATATAATTTTTTTAACTCAAAGAGGGTGCGCTACGATTTTTGTAAACAACAACCAAAAAACATACTAACCTAGATATCTGACATGGGATCATTAATTAAAAAACGTCGCAAGAGAATGCGCAAAAAAAAGCATAAGAAGATGTTAAAGGCGACTCGTTGGAAAAGACGAGCGGCCGGCAAGTAATTTAACTTGCCGCAGAGTCAAAACGACTACCGTTTTCTCTTATTACTTCTTTTAAATTATAACTGCTATCTAAATGAAGCTTATGCTGCATTCTAGTTAGCATTTATAATCATCCCCAAATTCAAGCATTTCAATAATGCAGATCGATTTCTGAAAAGCTTTCGTCAATCGCCATAAACTTTTTCACAATAGTATTGATCGACGGCAATAACCTACAGTTCAAGTTTTAATGCGGTCAAGTTTTAATGCGGTTGAAATTCAACACTCCTGAACCACTGCCAGAAATCATGTAGTATTCGCATAGCATAGCCTTTGTAGGTAAGGTTACTAAATTAAACGGTACTTGCAAATAGCGATTATTTAATTATTTGCATATACCCAACCGTATTTGCCCGGACCGAACTTGCTCATCAAGTATAAATTTTCTCAGGCTAAATTTGCTCAGATTAGATATGTGCAGGCCGAACGGAACAAGATTTAACAATATTTATCAACCCGAAATCGGCTTCAAGACTTGTTTCTAAAATCCCTGACTCGCGTTCATCTCCTATTTCATAAAACAAGGTTGAACCGCTTCCAGCTAATTTCGGAATAATACCAAATCTCTTATTAATTAAGTCGATAGCAAGCTTAAGTCTGGGTTCAACGATCTGAGCAACACTCATAAGATTATTGGGAGACTCAGTTGAATCCACATCCCCAAGTTGATCAAACTTTTCAAATACGGATTTGGTGGATATTCCAAAAGGCATAAGAAATAGGTAGAATTCTCTTGGGACGAAAGGTATGGGTTTTAGTATTTCACCAACCCCTGCCACCTCCGAAAGACCACCATTTATACAAAATGGCACGTCCGCTCCAAGATCTAAAGCTACTTTACCCATATCGTTTATTAGAAGCCTCGCTGGTTCGCGAATATTTTTGTCTTGAGAATTTAGAGCCCATCTAATTAAAGCTGCTGCATCTGTCGATCCACCCCCAAGTCCTCCTCCTGACGGTATGTTTTTAGTCAGAACGACAGCTCGACGAATTCCAAGTAAATCTAAAGTCTTCGAAACTAGATTATCTTCGGGGACTCCTGCCGAATACCTACCTTCAACGGTTATGCCGTCTCCTTCGCTGATCTTAAGAGTGTCGGCCAAGTCCAAAGATGTCATTACGGCTTCAATTGGATGGTAATTTTCGAAATTTCCACTTTGATATGAACGAAAAACTCTCAAGGACAAAGTTAACTTGGAATACGCTTTTACTACCGTTGATTCTACTTGCTGATCGGTCATTTTTGGTTTTCTAATAAGGGGTAAAGAAGTTCAACGAGCCGCACAAAATCAAGATAAGTTAAATTCTCTGCCCGAAGCGATGGATCTATGGCAGCAGATTCGAATACTTCAGTCGGTACAATACTGCCGAGCGTATTTTTTAACATCTTTCTTCTTGTCTTGAATGCTTCTTCGATTACAAAAAATAGCATCTTTTCGAAATTAACATCATGTGGCATATTGTCTTTTCGCACTATTTCAACCACAGATGACATAACCTTAGGCGCAGGATAAAACAGTTGAGGCGGAACCTGCATTAATCGTTTCATGTCAGCTAAGTAACTCAATTTTACAGTAACAGCTCCATAAGCCTTTGTGGACGGAGATGCCAAAAACCTATCGACAAGTTCAGATTGCACCATTACAATCAATTTATCAATACTGTGAATTTCTTCCAATACTTTAAATACCAAAGGCGTGGCGACGTTATAAGGCAAATTAGCCACAAGAGTCCAGTTTTCTTTATTTCCGGACGAAACGTTATCGTTTGATCCGAAGTTGACGTCAGATTCGCTACGAGAATCCAATATGATGCCGATATCCATATCAACAGCGTCCCCGCAGAAGAGCATTACCGTAGGGCCCAACTCAGCCGACTTCAAATAAGAATAGAGTCGCTTATCTTTTTCGATTGCTACAACTTTTTTTGCATGATTTGCTAATTCACGGGTAAGAGTCCCCAGCCCAGGTCCGATTTCTAAAACGTTGGTATTGGTACCTACACGTGCCAGTCTGACGATTTTACTCACCACATTTGTGTCGCATAAAAAGTTTTGACCCATTGATTTGGAAGGAACAATATTTTCGAGGGCCAAAATATCTTTGGGGGAGTTAAATACCATATAGATTAACTCAAATTAGGTTAAAGACTCGTTGGGTATTCGTAAATATTGTAGTTGCAGTCTCATCTAGATCCGTCTGTTTTAGCTCAATAATCTTTTTAAGAACTTCAATAACATTCTTCGGCGAATTCTGTTTCCCCCTAAAAGGTTCGGGTGCAAGAAAGGGTGAATCGGTTTCCACAAGCAGGCTACGGGTCGGACACTCAATTGCGGCACGTTGAAGCTCAATTGAATTTTTAAATGTAACAATTCCCGAGAACGAAATCGTGAAATTTCGTTTAAGGCACTCAGTTAGTTCATTTAGACCACCCGTAAAACAGTGTATAATCGTATTTTTTGGAGCCCCCTGTTCATCTAAAACTCTGAACGTGTCATCCCAGGCATCTCTAGTGTGAACAATTAAAGCCAAATTCAACTGTTTGGCAAGTTCAATCTGTCTTCTAAAGGCTTCGAGCTGGATAGCAGGTTCACAATGATTGTAGTAATAATCCAGTCCGCATTCACCAATTGCGACTAAACCGTTGGGGACATATTTTAGTGTCTCACGGACCAACTCTTCGATTCTGTCGAAAGACTCGGATGCATCATGAGGGTGCAAACCTATGGCACTATAAATATCTAATTCCGGAAAATCTTCTTGCAGTTGCGAAACAATTTCAACCGTTTTTTTTGAGGTCTCATAAGAGGTCCCTACCACAACGAATCCTTCAACCCCATTTTCGGCAGCAGAATATATAAGCTTTTCCGGTTCATTTTCATCGTATAGATGGCAATGTGAATCAAATATTTTCATCGACTTAAAGTATAATTTGCAAATTCGACTATTCGGGTTCGTTTAACATATTTTATAAATTTGATAGGCGCTAATTATTAAACGGTTCAAGCTTTTCATATCTTATTTTTTACAGTTGCAATCTAATTACAAATTGCTCGGGATAATTTGCATTTAATAATACATGCCGATCAATACAGATTCAACCAAAAACAATAATTTTACGGAAACAGGCATCTGGCCACAATAACATTGTGCAAATGGGATAGTGAAGACGACAGCACCAAATCAAGTTGATTGTGTAAGAGTTTCTGATGCCATTTAGGCGGTGAATATACGGGAATTATTACGATAACTTTTAAGTCATCGCGAGAAATAAGTTCGATGAACCTAACCAAGGGACGAACTATTGAATGATATTCGGTGTTTATGGTTAATAGTCGCACCTTATCATTCCAATCACGCCATCGTGTTTCAAATTGTTTATAGGTGTCATCTTCAGGGAATACCACTTTGACTGCCACAACCTCATTGCTTATCGCAAAAGCATTTTTTAGAGCCTGTTCCGTTATTTTTGAAATATCCACAACTGGAACTAATACAAGGGTCTTGTATGCAGTTTCCTCAAAGCTATCGTCGTCAATTTTGATAATTTTTCCGGCCGCTTCATAATACCGATTGATTCCGTTAAACAACAATAAAATCAAAGGGATGGTGACTATAACTATCCACGCCCCTGCTGTAAATTTTGTAAATATAAAAACTACAGTGGCAATAAAGGTAAGTAAAGCCCCGCTGCCGTTTAGAATAGATTTATATATCCACCCTCTGGGCCTTAGTCTAGACCAATGAACAACCATACCGGTTTGGGCCAATGTAAATCCGGTAAAAACACCTATAGCGAAAAGTGGAATCATTGCATTGGTATTTCCGCCTAGGGCCACAAGTATCAACCCAGACAACACTGCAAGCACCCAAACGCCGCGAGAAAAAACTAATCGGTCACTTCTCAAGCTAAAAAAATGGGGCAGATAGTTATCCTTTGAAAGAAGTGAAGTTAAAATTGGCAATCCGCCGAATGATGTATTGGCCGCCAGAGCCAACTCAATCAACACGGCAAAAGAGACTAGATAATATGCCCAGTTCAGCCCAACCGCCTTCATCATTATTTGGCTTAACACGGTATTATTACTTCTCGGACCTATGCCAAATTTATTTGCTAAAATCGCCAGACCGATCAACATAACTCCCAGTATGATCCCTAGCAACAGTTCGGTATTTTTTGCCCGCTTTATCTTTGGCTCTTTAAAAAGCGGAACACCGTTTGCAATAGCCTCAACTCCGGTTAGCGCAGAACATCCTGACGCAAAGGCTTTTAAAATAAGCAATAACGACAACGAAACCTTAACTTGATTGTTTATTAGTGATTTGCCATGAGGCACCAAATTTTGAGCCACGGGATGTATCAATCCGATTACTATTACCGCAAGAATGCCGACTATAAATATTACCGTGGGCAATAAAAATGCTCTTGCTGCCTCACCAACTCCCCGAAGATTTAAAACAGTTATAAAAGCTAATATCAACAGGCACAATTGGACAGTATACGGGACGAGACCGGTAAAGGCCGAAGTTAAAGCTCCTACGCCTGCGGCTATTGAAACAGCAACTGTTAGGGTGTAGTCCACCACCAATGATGCGGCGGCGATTTGGGATACTTTTTTACCCAAGTTTGTTTTCGAAACGATATAAGCGCCTCCCCCGCCGGGGTATCCGTTGATAACCTGCCTGTATTACATGACAAGCAGGGTGAGCAGCACTACTATAACAATTGTTATAGGCAGGATCAGATGTAGCGCAGTCGCACCAGCAGTCGCAAGAACAACTATAATCGCTTCGGGTCCGTATGCAACCGAAGTGATTGCATCCAATGACAACGCCGGGATACCCTCAATTGAGCCGATCTCTTCAGATCTTAAGTCCTGCAATTTTAAAGGTCTGCCGACGGCTGCCTTAAACAGCCTCACCGCTCGTTGGGCGTTGTCACTGCTCTTAGTTGTCACTGCTCTTAGTTGTCATGCTTTTGTTCTACTGATTATCATTATCGCCTTTTTATCTTGTCGAATTGTTTATTTAATTTACCCATAGATCACTTCATGAAATTTAGTTTATGAATTTATTTTTCAATATCATTTTGAATCAAACTGCGGCAGTTGGTTTTCAACAAGTTATGGGTCATTCGGCATTATATATTAATAATTAATAATTAATAATATAGTTAGCCACTCGATGCTTAAATTGTCTTGGGGATAACCGCCGTCAAGTCTGATCTTAGGTTCTTAAATTGCATAATTCTTTTAATTCTATTACCCTAGCAAACCCAGCTTGTCAACATCAATCAACTTACCTTAAACAAAACTAAAACATAACCAATGTGGGCAACTTAAAATGTTTCAGCATTTAGTCCAAAATGTTACTCGTAGATGCGAACGAGGTTAAATTAAAAATAATATAGGATTGGGTCAATGATAAACTTCAAACGCTACTACTTTAGGTGCAATGAAACCGATGGAGACAACGAAGGGCAAGCAGTAAAATGAGTGAGAGTAACTGCAATTTAAAATTAGACGAGTTTGACACTCGAATGAGATCAAAAGCCGCTGACTTCCTCCTTAAACCAATGAATACAAGGAAATACATTGTAATTCTTAGTTTATTTTTTTAGTAATTTAAAACGACAAATTTTATTTTGAGCTTAGTAATCGATATGCTAAGTTGCTAATATGAACAGTGAATCACAATTAATTAATGCGACAGACTAAATTACATATTGACGAGATAGGAGAATTATGGAAATTGGAATGCATGCGGTAGATTTTTCATGGGCTAAAAGCGAAGTTGAATATGGACCGGCTTTTAAAGAAGCTGCGATAATTGCCGAACAATCGGGAGTAACTCTTCTTACGTTTATGGATCACTACTATCAAATGGAATTTATGGCTCCACATACCGAACCGATGATGGAAGGTTACACTTCTTTGGGCTACCTTGCAGGAGTTACTTCAAAAATTAATTTAGGTCTTCTTGTCACCGGGGTTACTTACAGACATCCCGGTTTATTGGCCAAAATTGTGACCACTCTTGACATACTTAGCCAAGGTCGTGCAATGCTTGGCATCGGAGCGGCCTGGTACGAAAGAGAGCATATGGGATTGGGAGTACCATTTCCGGCAATATCCGAAAGATTTGAACGACTGGAAGAAACTCTCCAAATATGTCTTCAGATGTGGAGTAATAATGACGGTGCATTTGAATCAAAGCACTTTAAGTTAGCTGAAACAGTATGTTACCCAAAACCTGTTACTCAGCCTCATCCCAGAATTTTGATAGGAGGCTCAGGCGAAAAAAAGACCTTAAAACTAGTTGCAAAATACGCTGATGCGTGTAACTTATTTTCTGTCGGCAAAGATGAGTTGAGTCGCAAACTGGATATTTTGAAAAAGCATTGCCAAGACAACAACCGAGATTACGAAGCGATAGAGAAAACTTGCACTTTCATGGGGAATCCGCTAGACGACAAAGATAACTTTCTAGTGCAATTAGACGAACTTAAATCAGTCGGAATAGACAGAGTAATAATAAGATTTGTCGGGAATCCCGCAGTATTTGCGCAAGAATTTGCAGACTCTTTAATAACCAGAGTATTGACAATATGAGATGATAAAGGCGACCCAAAAGAGTCTAATTGGAAATTAGACGGCGGCTACTCAACACCTGTGTCACTTAGCTGATATGTTAAATCAGATCTACTTTATCCTGCTAAACAGTGGCGCATCTTTTTTGATTTCGAAACCTCCCGGATATTGTCCCCAGCCGAGATCGTCGCTAAGCGATACGTCATCCAAATAATTTGTAAGGCCGATCCGTGTAAGTATTTCTGCAGCCGAAGTAGGCATCACGGGACTTATTAATACTGCAGCTATCCTAAGTACTTCAAGCGAATCCCCTAGTACCTTATTAACTTTATCCCCGGGTTCGCCTTTCCACGGTTCATTGGTCTCCAAATAGGCATTGGTTGCTCGAAGTAAGTTCCATATCGATTCAAGTGCGTTTGCCGGCGAGAAGTTGTCCCAATTTTCCTTAGCAGACTCAACTGCTAAGTCTGCCGCCGGCTTTAGGATAGAGTCCGTGTCAACTTTGGGCGTTATCGAATCACACTTTGAATTAACCACCGCTAAAACTCTGGAAAGCAGATTACCTAAATTATTAGCCAAGTCTGAGTTATTACGTCTCTTAAGTTCTTCGTAGCTAAATTCGCTGTCTGGGCCAAATGGTGAACCTTTCACCAACAGATAACGAAACTGATCCAGGCCAAACTCATCTACCAGGTCTACGGGGTCTATCTTATTTAAGCTGGTCTTTGACATCTTTTCTCCCCCTACGAGCAACCAGCCGTGTACCAGAATCTTACTGGGAGGATTAATGCCGGCGGCCATACACATAGCCGGCCACCAGATACAATGAAACCTAGTTATCTCTTTGCCTATCATATGGACAGTATTGGGCCACAAACGATTAAACCTGTCGGGATCGCTTGTATAGCCTAATGCGGTAACATAATTTATAAGAGCTTCGAACCAAACATAAAATACTTGAGAATGATCCCACGGTACGGTAATTCCCCAATCAAATGAAGATCGGGTCACCGATATGTCCTTTAATCCTGACTTTATAAATGACAGCGCTTCATTAAACTTTGTCTCGGGTTCAATAAATTTAGGGTTATCCTCGTAAAATTTTAAAAGCCTATCTTCAAACTGCGAAAGTTTAAAGAAATAGTTATCTTCTTTTACCTTTTCTACCGGTCTTTTGTGTATTGGGCACATTCCGTTTTCCAATTCGGATTCTATGTAGTTCGATTCACATGAAATACAGTAGAGCCCTTCCCAGGTATCTTTTACAATATATCCGGCGTCATATATCTTTTGAGTAAATGCATTAACGGTTTCAATATGCCTTGGTTCTGTTGTCCTGATAAAGTCATCATATTTAATTCCAAGTTGATCCCATGCATCCTTAAAACGACGCGAGGTACTGTCGGTGAGCTCCTGAGGAGATATCCCAAGCTTTTCGGCGGCTTCGGCTATTTTTAAACCGTGTTCGTCGGTGCCCGTTAGAAAGAAAACTTCATTTCTTTTTAATCGATTCCATCTGGCAGTTATATCTGCATGCAAGGTCGTATAGGCATGTCCCACATGTGGAGCATCGTTAACATAATAAATTGGGGTTGTCACACAAAAACTTTTCACATGTAATAGGCTATACCTATGGAAGACTATGTACGTGCAGCGGGCGGGATAATATACAGAAAATCAAAAAACGTCGATAAAATTGACCAGTCGGATTTATCTGAAACCTATGAAATTATCGTCATCCATCGCCCCAAATACGATGATTGGTCCCTCCCCAAAGGCAAAGCCGAAAACAACGAATCTTACGTTGACTGTGCACTGCGCGAAGTAGAAGAAGAAACAGGACTTTACTGCAACATAATTGACGAACTTACTGACGTAACTTATGTCGATCGCGGGGGTAACGATAAGTTGGTAAGATATTACACCATGACTGAACGCGGTCGCAACACAGATGATCCCCATCCTTCAATCATCGCCTTCGGGGAGGTAGATATAGTTAAATGGATCTCGCCAAAAGACGGGTATACACTTCTTAGTTACGATCGTGACCGGGAAGTTTTGGATAAATTCTGCAAATACTTAGAATCTTTGTAAGTTTTTTAACAAAGTTCTTTAAATAATTTAGGCAAATAAAGATTCAACGGCAGAGGCCAATTTGGGGTTCTTAAATCAAATATACCAATTCTTACAGCTTTAAGCTAAAGCTCGTCACTGCTAAAGATGGTAATTTTAACTGCTAATTTTTAGCAAAGAATATAAGTGATTCTTGCTGATTTTTAGATATTTTGAAACGAAAACAATAGCCGTCTTCGTGTCCACCCCCGATGAGACAAGTTCTTCATATAAGGAGATTGCATCGGTATCAGAGTTTTTAGACTCCGTGGTATTGGGCGCCACCAACACCACAAATTCACCTTTTATGGTTAATTTTTCAAGATGCAACAAGATTTCGCTGGCAGGCTTTACCAACAGTGTCTCATTTAATTTGGTTAACTCTTTGGCTATACCAATCTTTCGATCCGGCGATAGGGTTTTCACCAGCTCCTCAACAGTTTGCACCAAACGGTGAGGTGATTCAAAAAAAACCGAAGTGCAGTTCATACGTGAAATAAACTCTAGAGCTTTTGCTTTTTCGGAATTGCCTTTGGGGATAAAACCTGCAAAATAAAAACGGTCTGAGTTAAACCCGCACATCGCCAAAGCAGCAGTTACAGAAGAGGGTCCTGGCACTACCGTAACTATGTGATCTGCTTCGAGCACTTTTGAAACGACCCACACCCCAGGGTCACTTATTAAGGGCATTCCGGCATCAGAGACTATGCATACCTGCTTACCAGCATTTAAATCATCAATCACTTCGCCGACTTTGGCGTATTCGTTTGTTAGATTTAAACTTGCAATCTTTTTACCGGCAGTCTTTATGTTTAAATGACTTAACAGTTTATGCGTAACTCGAGTATCTTCACAATACAAAACTTCGGAGTTATCGAGTACCTTAACAGCCCGAAGCGTTATATCACCGAGATTACCAATCGGAGTTGCCACCAGATACAGGGTTGCCACTTTCTTATTGCCTCAACTCGATTTTGCTGCCAGGTTTCAGCGACCATCTGTAGAAGGCTCCGGCTTGTGCCTCGATCACCATTTTAGAATTAGGAACGAAGAATACGAATCTGTATGGATCCAACGAATAAATCTTTATTACGGTATCCTGCTTATCGACAAAAGCTACATCGACAGCAAATTTCATCCCAACCGTATGAACCGACTTAAGCCTGCTGAACACCGCTGCGCCGTCATAGTCTTTTTTCCCCAAAAGACCTACCATCTTTTTTACGGGGCCGTTAATACTTTCAACCGACGCTACCGGATTTCCGTCCACTAATAACCAAGACATAATTACCTCTACGGTAAATATTAAACATTAAATCTAATTTCCATGACATCTCCATCTTTGACGACATATTCTTTGCCCTCAAGACGTACCTTGCCTTCTACTTTTGCTTTATGCCACGAACCAATATTAAGCAACGATTCATAATCGATAACTTCTGCTTTTATAAAACCCCGTTGCAAATCGGAATGAATAACTCCAGCACAAACTGGGGCAGTGGACCCTTTCTTAAAAGTCCAAGCTCTGGACTCTTTGTCACCTGTGGTAAAAAAGGTATTCAAATTCAGTATTTCATGTGCCGCCTGAGCGATTCTTTGAAGCACCCCTTTGCCTAAACCGAGACCTTCCAGCATCTCCAATTTTTCATTTGGGTCGAGTTGGGCCGCTTCGGCTTCCAACTGTACACTTACCGCTATTGGATCCACCCCCGACGGAAGCTGATCACTTATTTCGTCAATTAAATTAGTTTCGGATCCTATCTGGTCTTCGGAAATATTTATCACGACAAAGATCGGTTTATTGGTGAGCAGAAAGGCTTCCTTTAAATTAACACGCGTTTCATGATCCAATTTCGACTTGTATACGGGAACTCCGTCAGACAATAACGGAAGCACAGCTTCCAGACCTTCAAGTAGATTTTTAGTGGCCAAATCGTTTTTTGCCGGATTCTTAGCGGCTTTTTTTCGCCTCTCTAGCTGACTCTCTACGGTACTTAAGTCAGCCAAAACCAACTCCATTTCAAGTTCGGCAAACTGCGAGGCAATATCTGAGCTTCCCACTATCATGTCGTTCTTAAATGATCTTAAAACTATGCCCAAAGCATCGACTTCACGAACTTGGGCTAAAAATTTATTGCCGAGGCCTTCACCAGCATTAGCTCCCGGTGACAGTCCCGCAATATCGACAACCTCAACCGAAGTGTACACAGTTTTCTTCGACGAACTCATGTAGGCCAATGCGTCAAGTCTGCTATCTGGAACTTCTGCTGCAGCCTTAATCGAAGAAGTTGTTGTATACGGATGGGGTGCGACCGGTGAGTTGTAGTTTGTTAGAGCATTAAATAACGACGATTTCCCAACATTTGGTTGTCCGATTAATCCTACTTGTTCCACAACTTAATAAGTCTAGCCAACAATTTGTTACATAATGTTTACGTACATTGCATTTTGATCATTTACGACAAAGTATTTTGAGGTTACTGACTAAAAACTGCAAGTTTAAGTTGCACAAACAAGGTGGCACGTCGCAACCAACAGAAACGCAACGAAGTGCCAACTGAAAAGATGCGTCTACCACCCGGAGGCAATATTTGAATTTTACGGTCGTTTTATACTATAAACTTGATTTATGTCAAAACGCACAGTCAAAAGAAAACTACGCGCCAAAAAGAAAGCTAACCACGGTAAAAAGCCGAACTGCGGCAGAGGTTAACCGCACCAGAGGCTAACTACAGCAAGGTGCAGCCGTATCAATAGCAAGTGCATCAAAAATAACGCGAATAACGCAGCCGCGCTTGCAACCTTGATAACATTCAAACTTGATTAATTTAAAAGGCTTAAGAATCTTCATAGATATTCTGGGCACACATATTTTCGGATCAGGAATTATTGCAATAAAAAGCTGAGTGAAAAATTTATTTCGGTCATTTTTCAGTGTAAAAAAAGTGAGATATTATGCTGATTTAATATTTGGAACCTTTTGTCTGTAATATCTAGTTCCGGTAATATTCGGCTTTTTAATAATTTAGTTTCAAATAGTTAAGTTTAAATGCTCATTGCAATTTGTATGCTCATTGCCCGACCGACCAATTTGCAAGTACAGAAGTTAGAAGCGTAGGCCGGTCGGTTATAATCCCGTCCACACCTAAATCAATCAACTCTTTCATTTCGTTTTCAGAATTTATGGTCCAAACGTGTACGGCAATGTTGTGGTCGTGTGCCTTTTTTACGAATGATGGAGTTACCACTTGCGTATCGTTAAAATGGTAAGGGACCTGCAGTGCTACGTAATTTAAGTCATCTAGCATCGGATCGGTTTCATCGGCAAAGTAGAATTCAGATGTTGCTGTTGTCCCCGCCGAAATACTGAAATCTGGCGCAATCTCCTTAAACTTTGAAGTAGCCGAATCAATAAACGAAGCAATAATTACCCTATCTTGGCAGTTAAATTGTCTTAGCTTTTCAGCCAAAACTTCTTCATATGGTTTAACTTCGGGTGCTGTTCTTTTGATATCAAAATTAAAGATCATTTCCTTAAACTCACTTAGAATTTCATCCAAAGTAGCTATCCTAAATCTATTATCGCTCTTGGCTTTGTCTCTATATATATACTCATTTACATCCAGATCTCTCTGTTCTGCTTTATGGGGCGCAAACCAATAGGCATTGTCTAATTCTTTTAAAGCCGACAAAGTAAAGTTTGCAATTTCCCCGGTTGCTTCAGTTGTTCTGTCTACGGTAGGATCATGGCATACTACAATTTGCCCGTCTTTGGTACAGTGTACGTCAAGCTCTATGGCAGTTGCCCCATTGTCAATTGCCTTTTGAATTGCATACAACGTCGATGAAGGCTCTTCAAGCGAGCCTCCTTGATGCGCATAGGACAAAATACGTCTTTTCAACCAAATATTATCTGAATGCATTTTAAATTCCTCTATTTTGAGATACCCATGTGTAATTAGACTCCAACAATTTACTTAACTATATTTCAAGCAACCTTAGCCTAAAACTCATATTGAAACTGCTTTAAAATACCGTGAACGTCATCGGTCGGGCGCGGACCGACGTGCTCTATTACTTCTTTAGCCAGCAAACTCCCAATTTTCAAACTGTCTTGAATAGAATATCCTCGGATAAACCCTGCAATTGTCCCAGCGGCGAACGAATCGCCTGCGCCAGTCGTATCTGCCACTTTATTAGATTTAAATGCGGGAACGAAGATAAGTTCCGATTCGTCTATACAGTAAGACCCGTTAGAACCGTCTGTAACTACCGCGAATTGAGAATTAACTTTTAAAAATTCGGCAATACCATTTATCGAATCCGATGAAGACAAAATACTCGCTTCCGTAAAATTTCCAAAAAGTATATCGATTTTATTATTTGTGATCAAATCCAAAATCACATCTTTATATCGTTCAACTACAAAAGGATCCGAAAGAGAGAGACTAACCAAAGTAGAATTTTGCCGTGCCCTACTTATTGCTTCCATTAAGGCTGCAGTTCCGGAAACCGAATCAAAAAGATACCCCTCAAGATATACTAACCCCGTTGAAGAAAAATTCAGGCTATTAACATCTTCAATGTCAAAATTTGCTGAAGCACCAAGATAAGTTAACATCGTTCGATCCTTATCGGGAGTTATAAATACATTGCATCTACCGGTGGCAATTGATTCGTCTATCGAACCTATATCCATATTTTCCAACTTTTTCGGTGAAAAAAAGCACTTTACAGATGAATCTTGAAAGTCCTGAATATAGTGCCTTCCTAATTCGTCGTCGAACACCGTTCCTAAAAATCCGGTTGTTATACCAAGCTTTGCCAGTGCATAGATGGTATTTCCCGCCGAACCACCAGATGATTTTACAATTTCAAAAGAATCCTCGCTTGTTTGAAGCTTCTCTAAAATCTGTTCACCCAGATGTTTTGAATCCGTGAGTTGCATCGTCCCTTTATTAAGTTCAAAGTCAAGAAGATTTTCTTTTGAAACGTTCACCATTATGTCTACAACGGCATGCCCAATTGCAACTACGTCAAATTCACAACTTTCTTTCGGCCGCATCTTTATGGGCCAAAACTGTTCTTTTGAATCGCTTTGTTCAACTATTGAATTTCCGTCTTTTATGGCGTCGTTGGGTGAGTCATTTGAGTTAAATGTCATAATCCTAATAATTTAGTTCAAAATGACCCTAAAAGGTTTATAATTGTCAACTTAACCATAAAAAACGAGGGCGGATTTGGATTCCAGTCTCTCAGGGGTCTATCTGGCCCACACCCCTTTTATAAACGCCATTTAGACACTCAAAGTCACGCAGTAGTTCAAATAAAAAGTAACGAAAATATCGCTGATTGCCAACCCTAATATACAAGATACAATTTTTCACAGACCAATTTTTAAATATTAAGGGTTTTTTGTACCATTAACAGATCCCACTATTGGGTTAGTCGCATCTGTTCTTCAATCAATCACAATTCAAAACTTAGGTTCGATGAGTTTGTCTTGAGCTTATAGAAACTTCCGTCACGATCGGATGACTAATATTAAATTATGCAAAACTTATCTAATGAATCACTTCGCACGCAAGATTATCGCCTTGATGTCAACGTAATACCCGAATCCTACGATATCTATTTAAAACCTGACTTACTTGCCGCAAAGTTTTTAGGGAAAGTACTCATTAAAGTTAATATTGCCGAACCCACCAAGACGATTACTTTAAACGGTGCAGAGTTGAAGGTCATGGCCGCTTTTGTGACAAATGACTCAAGCGAAAGTCTAAGCACATTTGAAGGCATCGCCATAGACAATATAAACTCAGACGAGCTTGGATCTAAGCCAAATTCAGCATTAGAGTGGGTAAGCTCGTCTCTAGACACAGAACTTGAGCGAATAACTTTTAATACAACCAAAGACTACGACGCCGAAACATATTTAGGAATAGTCTTCGAGGGCATTTTAAATGACAAACTGAGGGGTTTCTACCGATCAACTTTTATTGACGAGAACGAGACCGAACAGGTAATTGCAACGACACATTTCGAAGCTACCGATGCCAGGCGGGCATTTCCATGTTTCGATGAACCTCAGCTAAAGGCAACATTCAAAGTGACCTTGGAAGTTGATGGCGACTTAATGGCAATTTCAAATTGGCCTATTGAAAAACAGACCGAAACCGGCGTTGGTACAAAATTAGTCGAATTCCAAAAAACAATGAAAATGTCAACTTACCTAGTTGCGTTTATCGTCGGCAATCTTGAATCGAGCCGAGAGGTTGACGTTGACGGTATCCCGCTTAGGGTTATTCATGTACCGGGGAAAGGTTCCATGACGGAATTTGCACTGCAAGCGGGAGAACACTCGTTAAAGTTTTTTAGCGACTACTTTAAAATTCCATATCCCGGCAAGAAACTGGATTTGATAGCGCTACCCGATTTTGCTTTCGGGGCTATGGAAAATTTAGGCGCCGTGACTTTCCGGGAAACGGCGCTTCTAGCAAATCCAGAAAATGCAAGCCGGGCAGATTTAGAGAGAGTGGCCGACGTAGTAGCCCATGAAATAGCCCATATGTGGTTTGGCGACTTAGTTACCATGAAATGGTGGAACGGGATATGGCTTAACGAAGCGTTTGCAACTTTCATGGAAATGCTTGCAGTTGACAGCTTTAAACCCGAATGGGACAGATGGGTAACTTTCGGTCTTTCCAGGGAAGCGGCGATGGGTGTGGATTCGTTATCAACTACCAGGCCTATCGAATTTGAGGTATTTCATCCGCGAGAAGCCGAAGCCATGTTTGACGTACTAACGTATCAAAAAGGAGCTGCAGTACTTAGAATGCTGGAACAATTTATTGGACCGGAGGTTTTTAAAGACGGGATAAGAGACTATTTGCAAACTCACAAATATTCCAACACAGAAACATCAGACCTGTGGGATGCCCTGGAAGCTGCCACCAAAAGACACCCGTTGCCAAATGGAATAATTGAATCATTCTCGGTACGAAAGATGATGGACACTTGGATCTTCCAAGGCGGTTATCCCCTGATTTCGGTAAAAAAGACGGATTCAAAATCATATGAGATTTCGCAAAATTCTTTCTATTACGAAACTAAAGGTGCGATAGGATCGAATTGGATGGTACCTTTAGTCGTCAAGCCCATTGAATCAAAAGAACAGTCTTTAATAAACCTCCACCTTGCTTTAAGCTCAGAAAGCTCTGACGTTGAATTGGGAGAATCGGAATCTTTAAGCGCAAACGGTAACGGTTACGGCTTTTACAGAACATCCTATTCAAACGATATCTTTGAAAACCTACTAAACAATTGGTCGTCTTTAAGCACTTTGGAGCAATTCAATTTAGTCTCAGACAGTTGGTCAAACACGATTAGAGAGAAATCAGATTTAGATGAATTCTTAAAAATCGCCAGATTGATAAGAGACTCCAAAACATATGACATAAATATGTGGGCAATAGTATCGTCTGCTATCAATTCTTTATATAAAGCAAGTGCAGGGACATTCGACGATCAAATAAGTCAGACCTGCAACAAACTTTTTGAACCCGTAATCAACAATATTGGAATCGACCAAGAAATAGACGAACCAGAAAATCGGAAATCCTTTAGATCGCTAATCTATAGAACATTGGGCGTGACGGGGAAAAATGACAGGATTAGGAACGACGCATTAGAGAAATTTGATCTTATGATAAATCAAGATAAATGGCCGGATCCAGATCTAGTAGGAGCGGTTCTCGATGTAGTAGCAGATGTAAATCGGACTCAAGACTATGAATCCGTATATCACGGTTATCAAAATCCTAAAAGCCCTCAAGATGAAATGAGATTTTTAAATGCAATGTCGTCATTTTGCGATAAAGCTCTGATACAAAGAACTCTCGATATGACTCTAGATGAGATTCGAACACAAAATGCACCTTTTATAATCCAGTCAATGCTGTTCGACAAAAACACCCAGGGACAAACTTTAGACTTTATGAAAGAAAACTTCAGTTTGATGTTCGAAAGATATCCAAGCCCCACGATTCCGCGTATGCTTGATGGAATTCGCGGATTAACTTCGATTGATTCGGATTCAAAGTCACTTTATTTAGACAAAGTAGATCACTTTCTAGCCGAACACCCCGTTGAGGCATCAAACCTAACGGTTAAACAAGCAAGGGAAAGATTGGAAATAGCGGTTAAATTCAATATCAGAATCAGAGAATCATTAAAACAAATCGATGAGACGATCTGAGAGCCTTCGCTGCTGTAACTGAGTTGGCTTTGACATTAAAAATTTGACAGAAATTAATATCGAATACTCTGAAAATATGATTAGGCAGGTGCTAAGATTTTACAGTCGCTTCTTACAGTTTAAACTGTAACGTTTAACAATAGATCGACTGGAAATGCAAGCAAATTTAAACTCACGGCACTATTAAAATATATTTACCCTATAATTTTTATAACGAAATTTTTATAACACGTGTTTTTGTTCGGAACGCTAAAAACAGAGAAATGATATTAGTCTGGACTTGGGCCGATTAGATGCAGACTTTTGGCGGGTTCGTTAACCTGTCAATTTACAACTTAAGCCTTATCAATAGATTTATTTAGGGTCGTTAATATAAATCAAGTAAATTCCGTAAGGGCAAAAGCATAATAAATTACTATAGAATATAAACTTAGGATTCAAATTGGAAAACGACTATGAAATGTCACATATCGAAGGCAGACTAACTCACAGCCAAAAAGCGGTGCTGTGGGGGTTTTTAACAGGAAATACCCCCGATCTCATAGCTCTTCTAAGTTTGGATGGAAGAGTCATATGGGCATCCCGGTCTGCATTTGAATTTTTTAAAGACATTTCGGAATCTTTTACAACTCAACCGGTATTTGACAAGATTCATCCAGAGGACAGAAACAGGGTTGTAATAGAGTTCAGTAAAATTGGGCAAGAAACCAAGAAGGTTTTCGGTCCGGTGTCATTTAGACTCTTGAGTCCCGAAAGCACCTGGCTTACCGTTGAAACTACGGCCTATGATCTAACGGACAACCCTGAAATTAAAGCGATACTTTCGGTAACCCGAGACGTTACAAGTCGTCACGTAGCCTTACTCGAACTTGCCGAAAGCGAAGGCAGATACAGAAGACTGGTGGAAAGATCACCGGAACCCATGGCAGTTTATAAAGAAAGTTCCATTGTATATGCGAATCCCGCCGCCCTCAGACTTATCGGTGCCACTTCGTTAGAGCAGCTCAAACAAACTCTTATAATCGATTTGGTACATCCGGATGACAGAGAACTAGCAAATATCGCTTTTGAACCCGTTGACAAAGGCGGAGAAATGCACCCGATTGAGATCCGACTTTTAAGTCTTGACGCTCAGGTGATCCACGTTGAGGTAATCGGGATTCCCATAGTTTATGACGGGGAACCAGGGGTTCAAATTGTAATTAGAGATATCACGGATACCAAGCAAGCTAAGGCTGCTTTGGAGTATCAGGCTCTCCATGATCCGCTGACCGGTCTGCCCAACAGAGCACTCTTCGTAGACAGAGTTTCGCAGGCACTTCTTAGAAGCCAGAAAAGCAAGAGCAGGATCATAGTCTTGTTGGCAGACATCGACCGGTTTAAGATAATAAATGATTCGTTAAACCACTCTGTGGGTGATCAAATATTGGTAGCCGTTGCTCAGAGAATAAAGGCATGCTTCAGACCGTCAGATACCGTAGCTAGATTTGGTGGAGACGAATTTGTAATTTTGTGCGACGAAGCTGACGATCTCACGTCATTAGGTTCACTCGGAGACAGACTCATTAAAAGTCTAGATGAACCGATTGTCATTAACAACGAACCCTATCACATCTCCCTGTCGGTCGGAATTGCCGAGTCAAGTGAGAGAACGCTATTGGCTGATGACATTATAAGGAATGCAGACGCCGCCATGAACAGAGCTAAAGACAGAGGACGAAAACGTTATGTTATCATGGACGAAACCAGCGGATTTGAATCAGCTGGAAGGCTTCAACTCGAAAGTGCGCTAAGGCAAGGGATAAACAAAGGTGAACTTAGGGCTTATTTCCAACCAGTAGTCGACGCTACCACTAGGCGGGCGATAGGAGTTGAAGCGCTTGTGAGATGGCAAAGAGAACACGGTCTTGAATCACCGGCTACCTTTATCCCCGTAGCCGAAGACTCTGGGCTTATCGTACCGATAGGCACCTGGATGCTTGCTGAGGCATTACGAAATGCCAAAGAGTGGGAATCGCTGCCGGATATCAAAAAACCTTTTAAGGTCTCAGTTAACCTTTCTCCCCGTCAATTTTTAGATACAGGCCTCATAGATACAGTAAAAGACATTGTGGAAGGCTCCAACCTAGATTTTACTAAGACCAGACTGGTCTTAGAGGTAACAGAATCCACATTGATGGCAGACCCCGAAGAAGCCGTTACAATTTTAAAGGCCTTTAACGACATGGGGGTGTCGATAGCCATCGACGACTTCGGTACTGGATACTCTTCCTTCACCTACCTAAAGAAATTCCCGGTGGAGTCAGTTAAAATCGATAGATCGTTTATAATAGGCTTGGGACAGGACAAAGACGATGAAGCCATCGTTACTGCCGTTATCCAAGTTGCAAACACGCTTAAACTTGATGTTATTGCAGAAGGCGTAGAGACCGAGCAACAACTCAAAAGATTATCAGAACTTGGTTGTGATACAATCCAAGGCTTCTACTTTTCAAGACCGGTGCCGGCAAATGTTGTCGAAGACGTTATAACTGTGACACTCCCTATTGAAGAGCAGTAATCGGTTTTAGTAACTTAACCGAATAGATCCGTGAACTTTGTTACAGTTTTAACCGTTTTCGTAATCATATTTGTAGCGGAAATACCTGACAAAACTATGGTCTCGTCGATATTACTGGGATCTAAATACAACGGGTTGTTAGTCTGGCTAGGCGCTGCTTTTGCATTTGCAATACAGGTAACCATATCGGTAACCGTAGGTACGGTTATAACGCTAATCCCCCATAATATTCTTGAAGGAATCATTGCGGCAGTATTCCTGGCTGGAGGAATCTATCTCATACTAACAAATGAAAAAGAACAGATAGAAGAAGGTGAAAAACTCGCTCAAACTCCGAAAAAGCACATGAAAAAAGTCCTATTAACATCATTTGGCGTTACATTTTTAGGTGAATTCGGGGACCTAACTCAAATAGCGACCATTAATCTTGAAGCAAAATATCATCAGGCTCTTTCTGTCGCGCTCGGAGCTTTTTTAGGGCTTGTCGCCGTTGTATCCATCGGCATTATTGGAGGTAAATCACTTCTTAAGGTTCTTCCCACAAACAGAATTCGGAAACTGGCAGGCATCATATTTATTGGATTTTTCTTTTATGCCCTCTATAGTATATTTAGATAGTACGGTTAAGCCGTAACAATCATAGGAAACGCATGCCTAACGTCAGAATGAACGAAGAACTTCTCCAAATTGCAAAAGACACAAAGGGATTTATGCCTGACGACGAAGGAATGGCACTCTACAACTATGCGCTTGACATGCTTTCTATGAGCAGAAACCCAATGATAGAGATCGGATCGTATTGCGGGAAATCTTCGGTATACCTGGGAGCGGCAGCAAAAGAACAGTCGTCAGTATTGTTTTCAATAGATCACCACCGAGGCTCCGAAGAAAATCAGCTTGGTTGGGAACATCATGATCCTGAACTTTATGACCCGACAACCGAAAAATTGGAGACGTTACCGCTATTCAGAAAAACTATTACTTTGGCCAAACTAGACGAAAGTGTAATTGCGGTTATTGGCAACTCCAAGACAGTTTCACGGTACTGGAACATTCCTATATCTCTGCTTTTTATAGACGGTGGGCATTCTATATTTGAAGCGATGGGAGATTACCGGGGGTGGTCACAATTCATTCAACGCGACGGATTATTATTAATTCACGATGTCTTTGAAGACGAGTCGCAAGGAGGAAGAGCACCTTACGAAGTATTTATTGCTGCAATCTCTTCTAAATCCTTCAAACAGATCGACACCGTAGGCAGTCTTAAAATATTAAAAAAGCTATAGCTTAAATGAACTTATAAACCAGGAATAAGTGACTCGGTTAGAACGGCCCAATTGCCGACTAACTCAAAGTAACAGCAAGTGGCACTATTAATACGGGCCTTACGCAATACGAACCTTAGGAAACAATTTGGGCTTACTGTATAAATTCAAGAGATGTTTCAGAATCCCTTTTTAAATTCGTTTGCGTTCACCATGTTTCATAGCTACATTCCGCATAATTTTATTTAACCTCATCATGTAGATCTATCGAATTAAGAGTCAAAGGGGAAACCGGCATAACTGAATTGTTTATGCCGGTTTCCGCCTAATTCTCTTTTATTTTTCTATTAACTGACTATGAAATTTGAGCAGTAATTGTGTTGCCGCTGCCAGGTACGAGTAGATTAACCAAAAATGTGGAGAATCCACAGTTTTCAAACGACGGGATGGTATAGGTACCAGTTAAATCCACAGATAGATTCGAGTTCACTTGACCATTCAGGTTCGCCGATACGGGAGTCGAAGTTTCACATTGATTCCCAACGATATTAAAGGGAAGGCCAAACACTTCGGCGCTCGTCAACTTTATATTGAAAACACTGGTAACGTTCACCGATAGGGTTTTCAGATCCACGGTTCCAGTAACTGACCCGACAGGCACCATTTCAAACGTGGCCGACATCGGCACAAATCCGAATACATCGGTGTTAATCGAACCAGCCGGCAAAGACAGATTACCCGTAATTTGGTCATTTGTCAAATCAACCGACCCGCCAAATGAGCCGTTTGGCAAATTGGCAGTTGTATTCAAGCTGGCAATATAAGTGCTTGCATTTACCGAGCCATTTAAAGGAATAATGGTATCGGCCAACGCCGCCTTACCGCTAAACACCATTCCCATACCGGTAAAAAGCACTATCGCAATTCCCACCGATGCTAAAAGTCTAAATTTAGAAGCCATCTTTCTATGCTTCTGCTGTCTGTTTTTAAACATGATATTAATATTTCCTTTCATATTACTTTTTAAATCGGCAACTATACCGATTCTTCGGCTTGAAAAGTTTTAACTTTCAAAAAACTTTTCAAACTATTTATTTGAATAAAAAACTGTCACTTAGACCAGTTAAACAATTAAACGAATTATCAAAATACTTAAAAGTTAAAGCATGGATGCAATTAAAGAATTTAATTGTTAAAACGGTAAATTGACAATATTTAGTATCATGCAAAATGTAACATTTTAAAGTGTAATCGACAAGTGCAACTACTAATCTTTGCCGCTAAGTGAGTATAAAACCACACGGCGATATTAAAATCCTGAATTCTGACACTTTACGTGTCGTTTCAAACGCTGAACGCAAAATATAGTATTTATACCAAACTAATTAAGCCTGGAAATCTGCCAATCGTGAATGCGTACGTATTGATTTAAACGAAATTATAGCCCGAATCAAAATAAAAAATTTACCGCTATGCCGATTAAAAAATTTCAAGCGCGTTTAAATCGCTGCTTAAAAATCTGAAAAAATCGGATCCTGGTAGCGTTAAATCTAAAGCAGAATTTGCTAAGAGAACAGCCGCAGCAGAGTAGGTGCTACATTCGTCCTTGGGAAATGTAGACATATCTGGATAGACTATGCCAGTTAAATACGAGCCGTCGGGTTGACGAAATTTATGAGTTGACTCAAATAATTCAAAAGCCGTATCCGCCTCGCCGGTTTGATTTAAAGTCAAGATCAGTTCCCCCGTTTCAGCCACCGTAAACCATTCATTTGACGATACGCACCTGACGCCCTTTTCACCGTCGACAAATGTTTTAAAGCTTTTGTCAATTCGTGACTTACCCAAAGAGCCTTGCATCGCACCGCTTAGTACCGGATAGTACCAATCCATAGCATACTCAATTTTTGGTTCAAAGTTCCCCGGCTTTGATTTAATGGCTTCATTCAACTTCAACAGCGGAAGCACCCAATTCAACATATTAATTTTAAGTTCAGACGCAATCAACAGCCCCGCCTTTAAGGACATTAAAATCGAAGAAGAGCCGGTCAACAAAGCATATTTACCGAAGGAGCCATCAGACTCGACACACCACAGGATCTCTCCCCCTTCAGTCTGAAGCGACAGAACATAGTCAAGAGCCTTGTGAATACAGTCCCACATTTTTTCTAAAAATTTAATATCTTTGGTAACTTTAAAATGATGTAAGACTCCAACAGCGATATAAGCGCAAACATTGGTATCAATTCTGAAATCTTCTACGGAATCGGCCAAATAGTAGTTCCACCAAGCGCCGTTGTCAAGTTGATTCATCCTGAGCCACTCATAGGCAAGCTCAGCCTCTTCGACTCTCCCAGATATCGACAAGGCCATAGCGGCCTCGGTATGATTCCAAGGATCACCGTGCCCGCCTTTAAACCAAAGAATTAGACCCTCTTTGGTCTGTTGGTCACAGATCCAATCCGCTGTTAAATCTATTTGATTACTATCGAGCAACATCTATACCTTTTCCGCATAAAAAATTATGCTTTTGCCCATCAGTGGATCGGCAATTTTACGAACATAAGACAAGTAACTTGGATTATTAATAATTTCGTATTCTAAGAACTTTTTATATGAGTTTACCGCTTTGTTATCGTCTCGATTCACTCCCACGTAGCACTTAAGCCACCAATAAGGAGAGTGAAGACCGTGAGCATAATGATGACCCAAATATCTTAAACCAGCGGACCTTAATCTTTCGATCATCTCGGATTTTCTATATATTCTTACATGCCCTCCCGGTACCTCATGATACTGATTCGAAAGTGCCCAATTAATCAATTCCGGATAAAATCGCGGAACTGTAACGGCAATTCGACCTCGAGGCTTTAGGACTCGATAGAGTTCAGCCATTGCTGCGGCGTCGTCGGGGATATGCTCTAAGACCTCTGAGGCGATTATTCGGTCGAAACAGTTGTCAACAAAGGGAAGTTCCAGACCGCTGGCCTGTACAACTGACGCTCTGCCCTCTTTGGTTGTTTGTCCCTCTTGACCCATGGCCACGAATAATCCTGCTACATTTTTAAGTTCCGTATCGCTGGTATCTAAGGCTACAACTCTACCGCCGCGTCGAAACGACTCGAAAGCATGTCGCCCCGCTCCGCAGCCCATATCTAAAATTAATTCTCCGGGCTTTAGACCCAACTTTTGGTATTCTACAGTTAACACAATTACATTTACCTAAATACTGATATTTTTAAAATTAAAACCTAGCAACTTTGACTGGTCATACAAAATAACTGAACCGCACTACAAACGACTTTGTTAATATTCCATCTATAGGCTCAATAATTTGTAGTATTGTTCTAAAGTCCCCTCTGCGGTATTTCTCCAAGTATACTTTGACATGACTCTTTCTCTGCCGGCTTTACCCAAACGCCTACGAAGCTCTGGATCATCCAACAATTCGATGATCGCCATTGCCAAAGCTGAAGGGTCATTTGGATTTACGATTATTGCGGTTTCATAGTTATTGCCGACAACTTCGGGTAAAGCGCCCCCAGAGGTAGTTACCAAAGGCACTCCACAAGCCATCGCTTCTATGGCAGGCAATGAAAAACCCTCATAGAGAGAAGGAACGGCGGCCATCTCCGACTGTCCGTACAGTTCTACGATCTGCTCGTCAGTGATACCGTGAACAAACTCGACTGCATCGGAAATATTTAATCTGTCTAAAACTTTGGGAACTTCGGATTCGGATCTCAGTTTTCCGATAACCACCAAAGAAACTTCCTTTTCGGTTCTAACTTTTGCCACCGCTTCCAGCAAAGGAATTAGGCCCTTCATGGGGACATCGGCCGATGCGGTAGTCATAATTCGTCCTGGAATTTTTACGATTTCAGACTTTAGCCGAAACAGTTCGTGATCAACGCCCACAGGCACCACGTGCATCTTTTCAAGCGGTACCCCTAACTGTGCGTGAATATCTTTTTTCGACGAATTAGAAACCGTTACCACCCTCGGTAATTTTGGTCCTACGCGCTTTTGCATTCCCAAGAATCCATACCATCTATGCAAAGACAATTTTCGCTTGAATGTAGTTGCGTGGCTTAAATCCAAGTCTCGATCTACAGTAATAGGATGATGTATGGTTCCCAACAACGGCCAGCCGTCTTTCATTATCCCTAACAGACCGGATCCTATGCACTGATTGTCGTGTACGATGTCAAAATCGCCCAACCTCTGTTTAAGCATCTTTCTCACTCGCCACGAAAATGTTCGAGGTTCAGGAAAACCCGCCGTCAACATAATCAAATACTCCATCACGTCGATCGGATTTTTAAATTCACCTAATTTGGGTGTTCTAAACGGATCTGGTTCACGATACAGATCCAGCGATTCAACTTTATTAAGCTTCACCCGTTCGTCAAGATCTGGGTATGGGGGCCCAGAGAACACTTCTACATAGTGTCCCATCTCAACCAGCTCTCTTGTTAGATGCCTAGTATATACACCTTGCCCCCCGCAACGCGGATTGCCGCGATATACCAGATAAGCTATTTTCAGTTTACGATTTTCCATATTGTATAATTTTTTGTAGTTATTAGTTAAGTCAGCGTGACTACTGATCAATTCGGTTTAAAAATGCAAACTATTAGATCCGTTAATCATAAAGACACTGGCACCCAGAAGTAATTACTTAAGTAATTACTTAAAATCAAATTTTAAGTAATCCTAACTTTGTCTAACTTCCAATTTTATCTTTAGGCGCAAATCGAAATTAAAGGTTAAACATATTTCGTGATAAATTAAACTTTAAAAGGACCCTTACTTAATGCAGGCTAATTAAAAAACTGTTTTAAACTAGTTTAGACTTAAATTTATATTATTGCCAATTAAATTTGCCTAAAGGGGTTTTGTTTGTAATCGGTCAGCTGTTAGCGAGCGGATTAGAACTGAAACCTATCTTAATTCCTATCTGGCTTCAATCAATTAATCAGTCACTAAATTAACCATTTTGGCGGGTTTAATTTTATCGAAAGTTCCGGCTTCACCGCCGATTCTATGAAATCTCGCCTTAGTCACAAGGTTATAACAACCCCGCAGTTTAACCACCTAAAATGGAGTATCGAAACAATAATCCGTTTAATACCGTATCAAGGACCTTAGAATAGTTTGACATGCATAATGTACTTTTTGAGGTTTTGCCGCCTAAATGGTTTACGCATTGCACAATCAACTGATTTATGCCAAAATTTAGTTTAAAAAAATATCTCAACAAAGCCGATCTTTGGATATTAATTGCGCTTTTTTGCGCAGTAACCGCAGTATTTGCAATACCGGCAATTTTTAATCGCCCGATAATGCCCGGAGACGATGTTATCCAAAATTTCCCTCTCAGGATTTTTTCTGGAGAACAGATTGCATCTTTTCACCTGCCCTTATGGAATCCCTACGGCTTCTCCGGCACTCCGTTGTTAGCTGGGTTTAACGCAGGATCGCTATACCCCACAACATTCCTATTTGCATTTCTTTCACCAGTGGCAGCTTGGGTTTTAAACGAAATTATTGCCTATTTTGTTGCGCTTTCAGGAATTTATATTTTGCTGAGATGCTATCGATTTTCACAAGTTACAACAGTTATCGCTTCGATCTGCTTTGTGGGTTCGGGCACAATGGCAATCCAAGTTGCGCATTTGGATTTGATACAAGCGATGTCGTTCATGCCATGGTTATTAATTGTGCTCGGCTCGACAACTTCAAAATTAAATCATCTTTCGAACCTACACATTAAAAGTATTTTGTCGGCAACAATTGGAGAAATTACATTAACCTCACTTTTGTGGGGCTTTATTTTTTTAACGGGATCCACGCGAGCAATTACCGATGACCTGATAATTTATACAATATTTGTAGCATACGTACTGTTTTCACGTAACGTTACGGAGTCAGAAGAAAATGACAATCGCAACTTTATCCGAAGGATCCCAAATAAAACAAGGATTGACTTAGCTTTAACAATTTTACTGGCACTTTGTGTCGGAATTATGGCCTCAAGCCTGCAAAGCGGACTCGGACTCATATTTATAAGCGAGTCACAAAGAAGTTCGGCTTCAATCGGATTTTTTAATCAATCATCTCCGTTCCCGGGTTGGATTTCGATGTTATTTGCACCCGCTATTTTGGGTACTTCACAAAGCTTAGAAGGTCCGGGTTTTTTCGGAACTGCCATAACCAATATTGTTGAAGTTTCCGGTTATATGGGTTTACTGGCCACTTTAGGGTTTTTTGAGTATTCCCTTAGACACCGTCTTTATAGAGCGAAATCAAATTATTTGACTCCATTTTTTTACGTCGCCTTAACGGGTCTATTTTTAGCATATATAGCGGGTAATCTTTTCGGCGGGATAATGATTCATATTCCCATCTATGGCTCGGAAAGAATCCAGGGCAGAAATCTTCTGGAAGTCGACTTTGCTTTTACATTTTTCCTGGCATTCATTATTGAACAGATAACAAAAAACATCTCCAGACTTAATATTGCAAAATATTTTTGCATGGGTACTATTATATTTCTAATTGTCGCAATAATTGATCCGATAAAAGTCACTGAAATTGTCGGAACGTCGATCTTACCTAATTCAACCGCCACCACCCTTCGACCGTGGCTTGTTGCACAACTGATTGTTGACCTTTTTATACTACTGCTCCTTTTTTCGCGTCACAAAATTACCCTCAGTAAAACTAGACTCATTGTAACGGCATTACTTATCGCAGGCGATATTTTATTGTTCAATTTTACGGCCGTAATAACCGTGGACACCGGACAAGGTCAGTCCCCCACGGTATTGAGCAACGAACTGGCTATATTAAATAGAGCAAAATACCTACAGTCTACGAACAGCAATCAAATCCACAAATTCGTAATAGATGACCCATACGTATATCCTGCAGCAGAACTCGTAAACGTAAACTGGCCCGATATCAACGTAATCACACAACAATTTTCAGCTCAAGGGTACCAATCGCTATCTTTGGAAAATTACGACCGCATTACCCAAACCCACGGAAATATGGTACTAAATCCCGAGGATTTTACCAACGGAATTTTAAAATTTTTAGATGTAACCAAAGCTTACAGTCCGCCTCAAAACTTTAATTCATATTTCCCATCAAACCCAAACACTTACGCGATTAAGATGAATCCCAGTGCGCCTTCAAGCTGGTATTTCGGTATTCCGACCACTTTGGAAAGTTTCAGCGTCAAAGTAGCAAAGTGTTCAGTTCCCAAAGCTTACCTGATCGATACCAAAGGGCAGCTTAATCCGGTCAATCCCGTAAGCATCTCCTGTAGGCATAACCAACTTTCAATTTTACAGTTCAATAAATCCCTTAAATTAGTAGGTGTCTATATCGCCGGAACTTACCGATCAAACTACATATCAGACATCCCACCGAAGTTTTATTCCTACGAAAGTTTTCAGCCTAATTACTTAAACGGGCCCCTTTCAAATCAATTGTATTATCCCACCTGGAAATATGTTTCCACCACAAACGAGATAAGTTTATACACCCAGAAAGCACAACCATTTTTAAGAACTTTTTCAAAACAGGTCAAAATAAGTCAATCGACCATGAGCGCAAACGGAACGCTAAATTTTAACGTTGATTCGAATCAAAACACAATGGTTATGATCAACCAAACTTATGCTCCGGGATTTCAAGCTACCGCAACTTCTCTGACCAATGGATCGGTTGTAGCTATTAAAGTCAAACAAGATACTCCGATACAGACGGTCAATATTCCCAAAGGCAAGTGGCACGTAAGAGTATACTATATGCCTTCATATGTTAAATATTTCGTAGCCGACGAGATATTTGCGGTTATTTTGATTTTATTAATGAGCTCATTTTTTATATGGTCTAAAAAATCCGGTAAAAAGTCATCGATTCAAAAGGACTTAAGTAGACACGATTAATAAGTGTATGCTTACAGTACCTGAATTGTCTTTAGACGAAATCATCCACTAAAAACTTAGAATGTTTAAGATCGCTTAATCACAATCTGCATACAGATAATTCATTGTAATTAAATCTCAAAATATATTTAAAGATGATTTTTAAAGATGATTTATGTTTACAGTTGCCGCCAATCCGCCAATGTAAGATCCCAAACATTCCACAAATTTGTTGTGCAACATAGAGTAATACCCGATCCCATTGGGTGCATTAGTCGAACACCAAGTTTTTAACCTTTCTGACCCGGAACTCGGATAGGGATTAAATGGCGGTGTGCTTGGAACTATCGCAGTATAGGTCGCCGGCGACTGAGTAGGAATAGAATTAACGACCAACGAATCGAGAGGCATCGCAGTGGCATCACAAGGAGCCATAGTTTTTAACCCGAACAGATCTTCTACTGTCTTATCGATTGAGCAGAACGAAGACACCTGATAGCTCACTTGCTTGTTGGGGCCCAAAGACTTAGCCAGCCCTCCCGCCGTGACTATATATGATCTCAAAGCATTTATAGAATCTCCGGTAAATTGAGTGTCGTCTTCAATTATCATCACCAATGTATTCTTCCAGAAAGGTGACCTGGACAGCGTCTGCACGATTTGTCCGGTGGCATAGTCATTGTTCGCAACCATGTTTTGAGGTGACCACATCATTGGATTGTTTCCGTTGTTAAAGACATCCGTGTGGTCGTCGGGAACTTCAAGTATCGACAGTGACGGCATTGCCTGCTGACATGCGGAATTAGATTTTCCTTTAGAGACACAAGAGTTGTAATTGTCAGTCCAACCGGCAACAGAGTATTTGGAAAAATCGCTCGAAGATGCGCCCGGATAGTTGCAAAATCCTGTGGGCCCGCCGCACAAACCAATCTGTTTACCAAAATCTGGCGGTGGAGTCGATGAATTTAACGTATCCCATCCATAGTCTACGGTAGTACCCGTGTCAAATATACCCGATCTGCTGGTATCAGGCCAATCGGTATTCGTACCAGCAAACACATTTGAAGTAGCGTTGCCCCATATTGACTCTGGTATCTCATTTGTCAGCGCCGGAGAATTCGCGTTAAGATCCCCTCCGTAAGTTCTTTCGGAATAGCCAGCATTTAGCATTTCATCTGCCAGTCTCGTATGAGTGTAATTCACTTGGTTTATTGGATCGTTATTCCTATTCCCCCTAAGACCAAAATCGTTGTTAACATGCACAAATAATTCGGTCGTTAAATGGAACATTCCCGAAGTTAATGTCTGATGTCCCGTTCCAGATTCGTCACCCGCTACATAGTTATTGTCGTTCATGCCATATTTTAAAGCAATTGAAGAAAGGTTGGCGGTAATGTCCGGTCCGTAAGTCTGATATTGCTGGCTGGTATTCATGTTTAGCTGACCTCCCAGATAGCCCAACATGGAATCAACTGTCTTATTCTCTCTTAATATTATTACCACATGAAGATCTTTCCTTTGGACTTTATTTTTGGAAGCATTACAAATCAGTGCCGAATACGACGAGGTACCGTTCGGATTTGGAGTGGAAAGACAAGCATTGGTCTCAGGAGACTTTATTGCCGAACTAAACAGAGGTAACATATCATCTGCTGCGATCGATTGAGCAGTATAGAAGTTGAACATGTTCGAAGAATTTGTCGTTAAATCAATTGCAGATATCGTTCCTTGCACAAGCTTGCTTCCCAAAGTGTTAGACGCGGGGAAGTAAAATCCTGGACCAGACCCCTCTCCCTGATAGTTATCAACATATAAACGATATCCGTGGCCAGTGGGATTATTTCCAACCGTGAGAGCAAAGGGCATGTCCCCTACTGGGATAAGTGTCTCTGGAATAGTAATCGTGCCGCTTCCGACACCTGATTGATTATATTTAATTTTCTGGGAAATCGGCGAACCGTTTGACGACATAACTTCCACCAAATTTAAAGCGAATAAAGCGACGAACAATTTAGTCGAATCCGGACTAAATTGTACTGCCACCGGCTGAGAGCCCGATATTCCCAAAGTAGATGTACCCACCGGATAGCTGTTCACCGAAGCGGCCAAACCAGAAGAGTTGAACTTTATTAAACTCACCGAATCGGACATTGTATTTGCGACTGCCAACTCTTGACCATTAGGCGACAAAGCAATTCCAGTAGGTTGCTGTCCGACCAATATATTTTGAACCTCTTGGCCAGTCCCGTTTTGGTTAATCTTTACTACGGACACCGTACCGTTTTGATTAATTCCCCTGGCGGGCTGAGAACCGTCGGCCCAGTTTGACACATAGAGCATGTTCGTTGACGAATTGAAACTGATTCCATAAGCATCCTGTCCCACAGGAATCAGAACTTCGGGTGCCGTTAGCGATGTCGAATTAAGTTGGGCAATATCTATACCTACCACCACCGAACAGCTTGTCGGGTTTGGTGAGTTAGATTTTGAAACAAAATTATCAGACGCATTGGGACAGTTGCCTGCGTTAGGATCTGCCGCCTTTATCGCAGACTGTGTCATGGACAAGTTTCCAGCGACATAAAGCCAACCGTTATTCTTATCTATTAACATATTGGACGGATACCCTGGCGTGAAAATCCCGTTCGGTTGAGCCAGTGGAGGAATCGCCGCACTGTAAGAATTTGCCGGTGCAGTTGCCGTTGAATTTCCGTTATCTTTATAGACGTATACCTTGTTTCTTCCACCGCCAGCAACATAAATATTTCCGTTTGAATCTTCCTGAACACCCATAAAAGAAGAAGCCGCGGGTGAATTTGTGATCTTTAGCGTAGAAGTATTAACAACCCCCAAATCTTCATCCCACTGACCCGAGCTAACAACGTAAAGATTTTTACCGTTAGGTGAAAGCGACATCCCCGACGGTTGAGCCTGAGTCTGTATCTGAGTTCCAGCAGGTTGAAGCGTCCACCCAACTGGCATTCTAGGCCCATTGGTAGCTGTTGGTGTACCGTTTAACGAATATATTATTGTTTTTGGAACGGATTGAGCCACGGAACCCGAATTGTTGGTGCCACCTCGCACTACAAGCAAAATTGCAACTATAAGTATGACTATTATAAGTGCGGCAACAATATTTCTCGATGAGCTCTTAGTGTTTCTGTCTGGCATGTTTCTGTTTCCTTATTTTTTTCTTAACTTCGGTATTCAAGTATTCAAATGTATTACTGTCTACCAATCCAATACTTTTTTACAAACGACTTCACATTAAATATCTGCAGATGCCTAATTCGAAATTGACGTTCTGGCTCCAGATGCAATTGCAATTGCATTTCCTGATACCGTTACCTCTAAACAAAACGACGAATTCGGGCAAGAAATACCTATAGGCAATTCGGGGACAACGGTTGCCAAATTAGAACCCGATGAGCTAGCAAAGTTACAGGTTGTGGCAGAATTGCACGAGATTCCTCTAACGGTGCCGTTGACACCTACAGCAGGCTGCTGCGGTTGAATTGTTGTAGTTCCCGTGGGGTTAATTAACCAACTTTGCCCTGCCTGATTAACTGCCGTACATGAATTTCCCGCAAAACAAGAAACATAATCAAAACCTGCTACCGAGGCAAAACTGGCAGTTTTAGACCAATCCGTGCCATTAAAAATCACATAGTTGCCTGAATCATCGACTGCCATGCAAAACGTTGAGGAAACGCAGGAAACCGAGTTCAATCCCATATTTGCCACATCTATCGCTGTGGGCTGCGACCAGCCTTTTGCTGAACCTTGATATTCCAGAGCGTAGCCCGATCCGTCGACTGCCATACAAAAAGTTGAGGAAACGCAGGAAACCGAATTTAAGTATCCGTTGGCATCTATCGTCTGAGAGTTCAGCCACTTTCCGTTATATGTTATTGAATTTCCGTTTTGATCAACCGCCATACAAAACGAAGTTGAAGCACAAGACACCGAAGTTACGTATATTCCATGCTCCTTCAAATTAACATAGCCCATAGTCGGTATTGTCGTACCGTTAAATATCGAAAACATGCCCGAATTTCCGACGGCCATACAAAATGCGGAACTTACACAACTTACCGAGGTAAACGAATTAACGTTGGTATACATTGAAATAAGACTTGATAGATGTGAATTTGAATACACATAAGAACCGCCGTAACCCACAACAACGCAAGCCAAGGAGGCAGAAGTTGGGCTACATGAAATGGCATTTAAGGTCAGATTGCTAACCGGAATCCTTGTCCAACTTCCTGAATTTGCGCTGCCCACAAATAAGTTATTTGACTGGTCTGAAGCCATACAGTTTCCCGAACTGTTGCACGATATTGAATTTAAGCGACCTTGAGGGTCAATTAAAGTAGAAGAACTCCAGTTCCCTGACTGATAAGCTACAACCGACCCGCTGCCGTCAATTAACGCGCACTTTTGAACGCCATAACATGATATACCCGTAGGATAGACCTTGTCGACTGCGGTAAGCTTGCCCCATTTTCCGTTTGAATACACCACCGCATTTCCTGCATCGTCAACAGAAACACAACTGTTCGAAGTCGAACAAGACACCTGTACCATGTAATTTGCCGTAGACTGCGTTTTGTTGTCTATCGATTTTAGAGGTAGCCAGGTGGTACCGTTAAAGGTGAGTTCGTCGCCGTTAGAATCTACTGATACACAAAATTTAGTCGTGGCACACGATACTGAAGTGAGTGTCTGTTTAAGCCCCGCCGAAGCTGCCGCAGGCGAACTAAAAGTAGAGCCATTGTATATAACGTAATCAGCCCGTCCGTCTACTGCAACACAAAATTTTACTGTCACGCAAGACACGGAGGTAAGAAAGCTGTGCGGATCGGCTGCAACGACTTGAGACCAACTTGTCCCATTAAATATGGACGCATCTCCTATCGAATCGACTGCCATACAAAAGTTAAGGGTAACACAACTTACCGATCTGGGGTTTGCAACCAACAAATTCGCTATTTGCTCATTTGACCTATGAGAGGTTATGGTAGTTGCGTTTGAATCGGCACTATTATTTAAACCCCACAGCAAGATACCTGCAGGAATGGCCAATCCGAATATCGCTATGCAAACAGCAATTAACTTTACTGAAGACTTAAATGAACTATTAATAGTTAAACTACTTTCCCTTCTTTGCGAACGTTCTTTAACAGGCAAACTATTCTTTTCGGACACTTAAAATATCACCTCATTTAACCTAAATTTAACCGTTAGCTAACCATCTTATAAGGTTTCATAATTTAAATCAAACTGCGTTCAATTAATTTTGAAACTAAAGTCACCTATCAAGAAACTGACCACATTGTATTAAGAACCTAAGCAAAATATGGTTTTAAATTAATAGAAAACAAGATATTTATTTCATCACCGCGTCTAAATATTATTGCGGCGTCTACGTATTTATGTATGTGCCAATTGTTTTAAAAAAAGCAGCGTTTGTTCAATACGACGACGAATTTTAGATTGTTGGATTATTCGCCAATTTAATTTATGGATCACAACATCAACATGCAATAGATCACATGTGTAGTAAAAAGTACAACAAATAACACGACGTTTTGGTTTAATCAACTTGCGTAAAAAAACTATATTTTCAATAGACGGTTTAACTCTGTTTAACTCTGGCGAAACCGTCGCCCAAGGAATCTCTACAATCAGTTTCAAAAGATACGTAAATGCAAACCAGAGAATGTCTACTTATTGCTAATTTAAAGCGTCGATTAGTCGAGTGCCCGTGTGGTAAAAGTTACTGCCCAATCTTCGTGTGTCTGATCGTCAATATTCATAACCCACGAATATCTGGTGGACGGCAAAAATGGCAATGGAGACAAGTTAATTGCAACTACCATATCGATCGAAGCCCCCGGTGGCAAATCGTTAGGGCGCCCAACTCTAAAGTCACCTTCAAGTTCAATGGGCGTTGGACCTTCTCCAGAATCTATCTTCATGGGTTCACCGTCGGCATCTATAAGACAAAGTTTCCAGTGATGGTCGATATCGGCCTCCATCCAGTCGACTTCGAACCTTAAGGCTATTGCCGTAGGTATGGGCTTGGGTACAAGTATCGACCATCCTCCGCCCAAAATATACAGTTTGCCGTCCGCAACTTGAGCCGCATCGCAAAGCATCATATTTACTTTCATCGAACCTACCTAAACTTTATTTAAAAACAATATCGGCGGATTTGCACCATGGAAAATCGACTAATTTTTATGATTACTTATCGATCTCGCAATATTCAAAAGCGCACTTTTCAATTTAAATAATTAAAATAATACGTTTAAGACTCTAAATCAAAGTCCACTTAAATGCAGTCCCATCTTAACATAAGTTAATCGAGTTTTTAAAGTGATATTTGGCAACAGACAACTTAAAATTGTCGGAAATTATCACAATTTGATATCAGTTTTTCAATATCGATAACGTATCTGCCGAAGCCTAACGCCTTGCCGACTCGCGGTTATTCGACCGTATAATACATAAGCCGCCGTATTATCCACCGTAATACCCGATACAAACAACTTTAAGCTTACGTATTGATCAGTTCGTTGAGTTGATTGCGCCAGCTTGCCTCATCAACCATTGCAAACACAAGTTCACTTTCATAGATACCTAAATTAAGTTCATTCCAATTTTTTTCGACTGCTAGTGTAGTGTCGCGTAACTAACTGGTACTTTTATTTAGTGCCACTCTACCCCTCTTGACTTTTTCTAAGATGGTCTCTGCACTCTGAGTCCATATAAATGGCTTTGGGTTTTTGTTATTTGCATTTAGATACTTTTCAATTGCTTCTATTAGATCAGGAACTGATTTAAATACTCCTCGTCTTATTGCTTTATCTGTAATATCTCTAAACCATCTTTCTACAAGATTTAACCAGGAACTTGAAGTTGGCGTAAAATGTAGATGAAATCTTGGATGTTTATTTAACCAGTCTTTGACATTTGGATGTTTATGAGTTGCATAGTTGTCAAGTATTAAGTGAATTTCTAATCCTTTTGGAACTTCTTTGTCTATTTTCCTTAAGAACTTTAAGAACTCAGTGTTTCTATGTTTAGGTAAACGGTAACAATCAGACAAATTGTCGCTTTTGTTAGATTATTATCTCTGTGCCGCTTGTTCTTATTTCTTCGACCGCTATGTTTCTCAGCTTATCTCAACTTGATCCACATTCATACCGGAAGACCAAGGCTATTCACGTTTGTTGAGAATCCGTGAAACACTTATTAATACATGCAAGTTTATCGTACTATCATTTACCACGACTAGCCCCAGAACCCGCATATCTACGTGATTTGTAAGATGAGTAACACCGCCTAACTTTGACTGATCACGAGTAATTTTAGACATTTTTTAGACACAAACTGACTTATTTAGCGAGAGGGAGTCTACGGAAATATTGCATCGATTCACTTTGTATTCCATTGATTAGTTTAAATACATCTTCTTTATCTACGCTATACGATTAGAACTATGAATTCAGCATGATCCATTAAACTACAAATGAAAGTTAAAGTGTTGGATTTTGATAAAATAGTACCTTAATAGTTACCGTTAAAGATTCTTAATAAACAGAAATTTACTTATAAATAATAAAAAGGAAATTTAAATGAATTTAAAGCAATAGGATTGCTTTCACTGTCGTTAATGTTTTTACATGACTGTGATCATATTAAACCAGTACAACATCCACCTTATTCTCAATTTCAAGGAAAAGTAATGAGAATTCATGTTCCATTTAAACCGGAAAAAGAATGGACTAAATTTACACCGATACGTACTATTAGATTTAGTGACGGAGGCAAAGAATATGTATATAATATAAACGGAACAACAGTTCATTCTCCAATACCTCCAAACGGATTTGATCCATTAACTGCAACAAAATCAGAGTTAGAAAAATATGGTTTCCCGACACCACCCGATAAATCACAACAGGTTGCATATGAAAGTTGGGCTAAGTTTGTAAGTTCAATGGATATTGTAGATAACAAGACACAATATCAAACGCAAGATTATAATGATATTTCTTGTGGGATTTACTGTATTACCCCTGATTCCTTCCCCAACGATTCAGGATATATTGCTGATGCTGCAGGCAACGAAATTCCTGATCCCAATGCTCCCAATACCTACCCTCCTACCGGACCCTATATCCAAAAAATCACAGCAGAATACACTCAAGTTGCATCCCATAAAACACCTTGTGGCAATCCCGCTGAATCTACATGGGTTGGATTTGGCGGATATTCTCCGATATCTTATCAGCCAGTTCAAGGCTTACCAGGTGCCGGTTATCCCTTAGCTCAAGTTGGTTCTGAAGTGCAGCCGGGGCTGAAGAATAACATTGTCCCATTTTATGAATATTTGAGTGTCAATAATTTTAATAAGGCGAATGCCTTAGCGATACCAGATTCTCCCGGTAACAAAATGTCAGCTTATATGGCATATAAACCATATAAAAATGAACTTGCGTTCATACTATCAAATCAATCTGTAACTTATAAAAACGGAGGACATCCTACTGTGGTTAAAACAATACCCGATGCCGTGGATCCAGCTAATAAAAATAACAGTTATTTTTATCCGTACGGAGCCTCAGTTACAATTGAAGCACCTCAAATGAACCACGGTATTCCAGGTCTGGGTGGGTATTCAGGTCGAAGACCTATGGTAGATTTTGGAACAGAATATATGACAAATGCCAATATAGGTTGGAGAATTAACAATACCGTAAAATGGAAAAGTATTGGGGCTAATTCCCGAACTCTTAGTGTTATAGGGATTAAACCTTATCAACTTATTAAGAATGCTGGAGAATCTTCAATCCCGACCTATTCGGGGTATCCTCAAGTCTCACTTTCTAATCTAAATGGTCCGCTTTTAAATTCTTTTAACGGTAAATGGTTACATTGTTAAAAATAAAATCTAAAAGTAAAAAGAGAATCTTGGTTGGGATTTTGGTTATTTTGATTTTAGTAGGTGGGTTTGTTTGGTGTGGATATGAAAATTCGACTGTAACAGCAAATAACGCCCCGATGGGTGGTCCTGCATGGTTTGCTCAGTTTGGACTACCAGTTGCTAATGTTGGGGGTTATGTCAACGAAGATGCTAATTTTTATGAAAATGGGTTTATCTCAGTTTCATTATTAATAAAATATTTGAACACATGGGGAGCCGGAATTCACTTTCAATCTCGCCCGCTAACCAATAAGAACTCAATATTTTCTATGACCGTATCAATATTTAATAGCGGTACGAAAGCCAATCCCTTTTATGGTGCTGTAGTTCTGGCCGAATATTATAAAGGTTATTGCGTCGAATTTTTGCTTTCTTATTCTGGACCTAAAGTTGTAAAATCCGCATTATGGGGGAAAAATTATCCGTATCTTGGTCCTTATCAAGATACAACCGAGCCAGGGTTAAATATTCAAGGTGACGGAACATATATCCCTAACAACGGAAAATGTATTAGTTCAAATAAAGCTCCATCATGGTTGTTACTCAAAAAGTTATATTAGGATAAAATATAATTCATTCAATTTTAATGAGTCCGTTAGGAATGAGAGAAATATGCAAGAAATTTTAAGAAACTGCATATTCCGATGCAAACCGCCACCCATTCCGATTCAGAACTATATATTTGGTATGACCCGATATGGATCATACGCAATATATGGTTCTAGCCATATAGCTTTGAGACACGGAATAAGAAGAATTTCTTGTCTCTCACACCTCTTACTAAAGATCTGAATCCTTTAAGTTTTGCATTGAATGATTCAGCTGAGGCATTGGTTGATCTATTGATAAAATAATTCAAAATTGTATCTTCATGTAATGAGATAGATTCTGCTGCTGCATTGAATGATTCAATATTTTTCTCTGCAACTTTTTCATACCATTGTTGGAGTTTCCTTTTTGCTTCAGCTATTGAGCCACTATTTTCATAACATGAACGAAACATCATTGAAAGGTTATAGGCACTTTCCAATTTAGGATATTCTTTGAAGACGATGTCGGCTCGTAGTTTCTGAGATGCGGTCCACTTGGTGGGTGGCTTAAATAAGAGGTAACAGCTTCTAGCTAAAAGTTGTCTGTTCGTATCCCCATTGTCATAAACAGTTGGTATATATTTTGCATGCTTCTCCCTAGCTTGTTTAATAGCTTCATTTTCTTGTTTGTTAGGCGACTCCCTAAATGATTATGGCACGTATGATTTTCGTCAGTGTCAGTGAGGATGTAATTTATTTTCTTT
>DAHXLF010000029.1 GCA_027371755.1 Acidimicrobiales bacterium | reverse complement strand
AAACATGTCCAACTACCTTGCTAAAGTAAATCAATTCGGATAAATCCAAATTAAACAATCAACGCAATTCATCGTCACGAACGATTAATGACAGATTGAAACGACAATTAAGCATTGAAACTCACATTGCTCAATTAAATTATAATCAGCTTACCATATTTGTTTAGAAAATTCCTTGGATAATCCAAAACCCCAAACGCTTTGCAGGCAGGAGGCACCTCGCTTTATGCCTCGTAAAAAATATTGCAGCAGTGTCATTTAGAAATTATTGCAATCCCTCAGCAAAAGATCGGCCCTTTGTAAATCACCTGTTCGCCCACTATAAATTAGACGATTTACTGCATATGTACAAATAAACCAGCTATATGTTTCTGCCGCCAGCCAAAACAGTACAACTTTAAGGACGCAGGACGAAATTAGACGAAAAATCGTTTGAGTTGCTATTAAATCGGCAAAGTCATTTTAAAAACATCACTTGAGGGCTTCAAGCGCACCTTCTGAAATATTGCTTTTAATATTTAGTCCGCTCAACAGATACTCAATAACCTGAGCGGCATTCCATTCTGGAGTTGAATAAGTGGAATCAACTTCGTCATCAGATTGATCCATGTCTAAGATTGAATGATCGCTCAAATCTACATTATTTTGGAGATATTCCACAATCTCTTTGGAGACTTTTATTAGATCATCTCCTATGGTGATCACGGGCGGTTCAACAAAATGCTCGTCACCGTCAATTCTGATCTGTGGAAAACCCGCTGTTGCCATTAGACCGTTGCACAGACAAACTCGCCCTTCGGTTTCTTCAATTTTACCGTGCTTTGCTTCAAAATGTCCGATCGGCTCCGCAGGACATCGAAATTTTAATCCACTACCTTCGATGTAAACAGCTTCACGTAAATAGCCTAAGTCGCAGCGTCGTGGTCTTTGATTGACGACTTCAGCTTCAGACAAGGTACCTTCCACCTGTCCGACCTTAAATGGGTAACCACTCGGCGAAGCGTAAGGTTCCGTTCTAACGGTAAGAGAGTCGTCAAGTGCCATTTGTATTAACTTTGATTTAAGGCTCGATTCCATGCCGGATTCAGTACATACCGCAAACGCACTCCCGACTTGGATACCGTTGGCACCAATCGACAAAGCCTCTTTAAACTTATCAGGACTTCCATAACCACCTGCCATCCAAAACGGTATTTTAAGATTAACCAACTTATCGAAATCAACAATATCTCTGGGTCCATAAATTGGCTGACCCGAATCATCCAAAACAATTTTTCCTCTTGGCGGCGCATTGTGACCACCAGCGGTAGGACCTTCCACAATGTATCCGTCAGGTTTAGTCTTTTCAGATTTTGCCAAAAAATAGGCCAGTACGTCAGAAGATACTATGGCCAAGAATACGGGCCTTTTCAAAGATTCGGATTCAAAATAGATTTTGGCTTTTTCGATATCCAAAATCTGTGACGGGTCAAATGCAGTCTTGTATGATGTTCCATTTGGAGCGTCTATAGCTTTAACGGGATACTCGACAGCCTTAAAATCACTTAGGTCATTTAACAACTGCGGTATCTGTGACGGTATGCCAGCACCCATCAGAACAACATCCACTCCAGCGAGCATTGCCCCAAAGATGGCAGCTGGTGTTGGAACTTCAATTTTTTGCAGGTAATTTACACCTATGTTTAAGTCTTGATCACCTTTTGCCATCCGTACTTCAGCAAAGTTTGAAAGTACGATTAATTCGAGTAAATTTTGGCTTGGCTGCAACTTGAACATCGGAATAGAATGATAACGATCGTCAGCTTTCTTCCCGGCTTCATTAAAATATCTAGCCATAACCCTTGAAACCAATTTCTGATCAGGAAATGAGGCGTATGCTTTACGCAGTCTTCCTTTTGGGTCACCCAAACTTAGAATTCGAGCGTGGACCGCCTCTATGGCCGTACCTGATATGACACCCAGTTGACCGGCTAGCGAGACCGCTCGGGCAAGTCTCCAGTTTGATACCGAAATTCCCATGCCACCTTGTATGATGGCAGGTAAAGATTGGACTCGGGTTTTAAGATTTAAAATATGCTTCGATTTCATGTTAATCAAAGTATACAACACGAACCACCATAGATTAATTCAGTTTAATTCTTTATTACCCGCGGTAACTTCTTTATTACCCGCGGTAACTTCTCGGCTGCTTTATCCCGTAAATTATAGAAATTAAATTTCAAGTTGACCGTTTACGCGATAAATTTAGTTGGCTTTTATTTCATTTTATAGATGCCAAAACACGAAGCACTTCACAGAATATAAAATATTACAGTTTTATTACACGTGTTATATTTATGTAGTATAATATAGCTATGACCACAATTAACGAGAATCAAACCGAATCAGATTTCCCTCAAATGCTAGAGGATTACAAAATCTACAAAAAAGCCGAGGGTAATAACTTTTTTGACTTGGATCCGAATCTACAATTTATACTAAAACGAACTCTCAACAAAGAAGAGGAACTAAAGATAGCCGAAACGATTGCAAGCACCTACGGGCAAGTGGTCGGTGAAAAAATTGCTCCTCGGGCGGATTTCACGGACAGACACGGACCGGTTCTCAAGTCATATGACGAATGGGGTTATCCCCTCAACGAAGTGATTCACAGCGACACGTGGCTTGACAACAAGGCAGATCTTGTAAAAATCGGCATCTGCAGTCTCCAAACTCACTTTAACACCCCCGTTCCGGCTGCGGCGTCATCTGCATCTTATTATTTGGTATCACAAGCGGAAACAGCGTTACTGTGTGCTTTGGGCATGACAGCAGGAGCCGCCGACATCGCCGAAAGATATGCTCCGCCAGAAGTCAGAGATAAAATCGTGACACTTTTGAGATCAGACGACCCCGAGAATTCTTGGGAAGGCGGCATGTTTTTAACGGAACGCCAAGGAGGGTCGGACGTGGGAGCCAACACCCTAAAAGCAGTTGCTGACGGAAGCGAATGGCGACTTTACGGAGACAAACATTTTTGTTCAAACGTCGATGCGGATCTGTTCGTGGTTTTGGCGCGTCCCGAAGGGGCACAAAGTGGGACAAAAGGTCTTTCAACGTTTTTAGTGCCCAGAAAGCTGTTCGACGGAAGCGACAACGGATTTACTATTCGTAGACTTAAGCCAAAGATGGGTACTGTAGGCGTACCCACCGGTGAGGTACATCTTGACGGATCGTTGGCATGGCTGGCCTCCCCATTACCCGCATCAGCGTCTGAGTTGTCTCAAGAAGACGTAATTTCGGCGGCAACAGACGGGAAAGGGCTTAACCGAATGATGGAGATGGTAAACGGATCCCGATACGGGGTCGCCTTGATGGGTTTAGGAATTCATAGGAGATGCTTTTTGGAAGCAGCTATATATGCGGCAAATCGGGAGCAGTTTGGAGTTAGGATCGACAGCTTTCCATTGGTAAGAGAGACGCTAGTGGATTTAGCAGTTGAATTAGAAGCTGGTTTGGGCTTAACATTTGACATTGTCACGAACAGGAACAGTCAACTTGGCAATGACCTTATCGGTCGACTGACTAGAATTCAAATTCCCCTGGCCAAACTTCGAGGCACACGATACGGTTTAATAGCGGCATCAAAAGCTCTGGAAATTTTCGGAGGGAACGGATACATGGAAGATTGGCCCATGGCAAGACAGTTCAGAGACGCTCAATGCCATCCGATATGGGAAGGAACAGAAAATATTATCTGCAGAGATGTCTTTAGAGCAATAAAATCTGTAAGGGCGCACGAAGCAGTATATAAAAAAATTGAACTTAGCTTGGCGGAGGCGGAGAACTATTCAATTTTAAGTTACGCAACAGCACTTCTAAAAACGGCACTTTCCGATCTAAAAATAGCCGTAGACCATATTGAACATTCCTTCGAAGATGAATCCCAATTGCATTCAAGAAAAGTAGCTTACCATATGGCAGATCTGCTATCTTTGGCAGTATTGCTGGATGAAGCTGTTTACAGCCTAAAATCCGATGATGCCAGAAAGGCAGTGATTGCAAACAGATTTGCTAAAATACATTTGGCTCAGGATCGTCTGCAGCTATTTACGGACCCGGATAGAACCGTAATCGACCTGTTTGAGCCAATAATCAGATACGGACAAATCGGCGAATCCATCGCGCAAAGCGTACAGCGAGGCACAAGAATCAAACAATAGCAATCTTAGGATTTAATGTACAGATAAAGACCTTTGGGACTTTAGTCCCTAAGGTCTTTATTTTTGTTTAACTAAGCTATATCCAGCCGTAATTATTGTCCGCATTGACTGTGCCGGACAAATCATTCAAATTGTAGCAGATTAATCTACCTGCCAAATGATACATTTAAACAGAGAAAGCAAACAGGAATTTTAAAGTGGAAAACAAAAGCGAGTCACTTACTGCAACTGACTCAGAACAAGCTGGTGACTTGCCCCAAAGAAGATACACAAGTACCAGACACGTTAAGTTTGATCTTAATTTAAGACCGTTTATTGTGATTTGGGAACTCACTCAAGCATGTGAATTGGCCTGCAAACACTGCAGAGCCTCAGCTTCGCCAGAACGCAAACCCAATGAGCTCAATACCTCAGAAGGTAAAAACCTGTTAGATCAGATTTCCGAATTTGGTTTACCCAAACCCGTTGTCGTATTGACGGGAGGGGACCCGCTAATAAGACCGGATATATTTGAATTCATCAAATATTCCAGGGATCTCGGCTTAGCCACAGCAATTGCACCATCTGGCACCCCAAGGCTGACCCTAAATGCACTAAGCAAAATTAAGCAGAGCGGTGCTACGTCGATATCTCTTTCAATCGACGGAGCCACCCCTGAAGTCCATGACGGCTTCCGAGGAGTAGAGGGATCCTTTGAAACAACGGTTAAAGCTGCCAGGGTAGCCAAAGAGCTCGAACTTAGACTTCAATTCAATACGTCCCTTACAAAACTGAACGTAACAGAACTTCCCAAAATAGCAATTTTGGCCCATGAGCTTAAAGTCGTAACTTGGAGTCTATTCTTATTGGTTCCCACTGGACGCGGTGTTCAACTTAACGGATTAAACAGCGAAGAGGTGGAAGACGTCTTTCATTTTTGCGTAGATCTATCGTCATTCTTACCAATTAAAGTGACAGAAGCTCCGCATTTTCGGCGAGTTTTAAAGATGCGACAGGAAGCAATCTATGAACGCAGGGACTGGAAGCAGTTTTTGAAACCCGGGAAACTCTATGAAAAACTTTCGTCGGATTTTGAGCAACTCCTTAAAATCAACGATACCATCGAGTTCGCTGAATTCGCACTATCTGACGTAAAAAGGCCGCCTCTCGTTATAAATGCTGGAAATGGATTTATGTTTGTTTCGGCACAAGGAGACGTTTGTCCTTCGGGTTTTTTGCCAAAAGTGGCGGGAAATGTCAGAAGTACACCATTGGCCGAAATATACCGAAACTCGACCATTTTCACGGACTTAAGGAACCCCGCCAAACTAAACGGTAAATGCAGCGTATGCGAATATCTCGATATTTGCGGCGGAAGCAGATCCAGATCATTTGGAATGACAGGAGACTATGAAGGAGATGACCCGTCCTGCAACTATATGCCTAAGGCAAGTCTTTCACGAAGTTAAGTTATGGTTTCATATAACTTTCGTAGCCGCTAAATGGAATTTTTGCTGGCCCAAACCGCAGCTTCAGTTCTTCTGGCAAAACCCATCTTCATTAACAGGTTTGAAACATAATTTTTAACAGTTTTTTCGGCCAGATACAGACGATTTGCAATTTCCCTATTCGTCAATCCCTCCGTAAGCAGATGAAGTATTTTTCTTTCTTGATCGGTTAATAAATCCAGTCTGGGATCATGTGACTCGAGCTTCGCTTTTACTCTATCCAGATCTTCGGCCTTTAAAAGCGTCTTACCCTGGGCCACATCCAAAACTGCATCGATTAACTGAGTTCCCTTAATCTGTTTTGCGATAAATCCTTTAGCTCCAGCCAAAACTGCCGCCAACAAAGCCTGGTCGTCAGCATACGAAGTTAAAATTAAAGAGTTAATTTGATTGTAACTTTCAGAGATCTCTCTGCAGAATTGAATTCCATCGCCATCGGGTAACTGAATATCCAATATCGCAACTTCGGGAATAGACAACTTAATTCTGTTCCTGGCATCGCTTATTGTTCCCGCGTCCCCAACTATTTCAATTTGATCCGTCGATTCGAGCAAGTTAGCAACCCCATGCCTTACAATCTCATGATCATCTAACAAAAATACCTTAATTTTGTCTTTTTTGATATGTTTTTGTTCGTTTTGGTCTTCAAAACTCATTAGTAGCCACCTTAAACATAACTGATGCCCCTTTCGGATTTACCTTTTCAATCGACAATTCACCCTCTGTTAAATTCGCTCTTGATTTAATATTTTTAAGACCGTTACCGGTATAATCAACTGACCCATCAAAACCGATCCCGTCATCGGTAACGGTAAGTTCAATAAAATCAGAAAGCAGTACACTTACATTAATATTTTGAGCATCTGCATGTTTGACCGCGTTGGTAATCGCCTCTCTTGCAATGCATACTACATGGTCAAAAATAGCTCCGTCCATTATTCTATTTAGATTTCCGCTGTGAGTTACCGCAAAATTAATGGTCGATCCAGTTTCAAAGTCTTCAATAATCTTATCTATTTCATTTAATATATCTCGTCCCGTTAACAAAGATTGTTGATCTATTGCAAATATGGTTTTACGAATGTCATGGATGACTACGTCTATTTCGTTAACCGAATCTTCAAACAGATCTTTAATGCTTTCCGGTTCAATTTTCGATATTTTAGACTGCATTTTAATACCGATTGCGAACAAGCGCTGAATGACATTATCATGCAAACTTCTAGCAATGCGCTCCCTGTCTTCGATTAGCGATAATCTTTTTATCCTATCGTGTAAACGAGCTTTTTCAATAATCGTGCCTGCCGCTTTGGCAAAAGCAACAAGTAGCTTTTCGTCATTCTCGTCAAAGTCGGTAGCGTCATTTTTATCAGCTAAATATAAATTTCCAAACGCCGAGCCCGAAAGTAAAATTGGAACGCCCATAAACGAACTCATCGCAGGATGATTTTTGGGGAAACCTTCGCTCCTGTCGTCGCTTGCGATACTCGAAATTCTAACCGGTTTAAGTTCGGTAATCATAACGCCTAAAATTCCGTGTCTAGTCGGCAGCTTTTTAATCGATTTTACCTGCTCGTCGCTTAAGCCATAGGTAATAAAATCCGACAATTCATCCTTTGTCTCATTTAATACGCCCAAAGCACCATATTTTGCGCCACACAAGTCAGTAGCCGACTTTACTACTTGCTTTAATGCAGAATTTAAATCAGGTTCACCCACCAGGGATAATATCGAATCTAATAATGCCTGTAATTCAAGTGGATCCGATATGTTGCCGTAGGACATAATATTTATTTTACCGTATGCCTTTTGAAAAAGAGTTAACAAATCAATCTGTTAGCATTTACGGCAAAGCGACCTAATTGGCTATCCAAGCAAACCCGTAATTCAAAAATTTCTTCGAGCTAGCTTAAATGTCTAATTTTGATCATTGCACCGTTAATGGCTAACACGAAATTAATTAAATCAAACAAACAACTTGCTTCAAATGATTCTTGAAAATCGCAAGCTCGTAGTAACAAGTCTGTCTGTTATCCAATTAATTACCAAACCAAACACTACACCTGCTGCGATACGTAATTAAAATCAGCCATTTTACAAACCGCAGCAAACTTTATAATTAAAATCTCCGCCTGATTTGTCTTTGGCATTGAATAATTTTAGATTAGAGCCAATTAATTAGTCATTTTGGCTCAACGACCGAACCGCTTCTTTCTAATGAGGTTCGGTTCGTCAGGAACTAATTTGCCCTGGTAAAAAAGTTTACCAATGACCAGTTTAAATCGATATCCCGGGTTAAATTGGGCAATTCTCCGTTTCCACCAAAATCCATTGTGAGGAGCCTGGCATTCACTTCAACAGGCGAACTTAAACCTCCCAGGGCATCACGATCGCTAGAATTTAAAACCGCCTTCGCCGAAACTTGCTTTGCCGCTTTAAATTTTTCGGATGACGGCGGAATCTCTAAAAGTTTCATGCCTCCTATAACGGACCCAAATACGTTGACCATTCGAATACCAAATACCGGTTCAGGAGCCGTAATTTCGCCGCCGATCTCCCCTTCAATTCGCATTATTTCGATACCTTTTCTGCTGACTGTGCCGATAACGTGATTATTCGACTCTTCCAATTTAATATCGGCGAGTTTCTTTGGGAATCCCAGAAGTTCCCGACCCAAAATCAGAGCCGTGTCATCATCAACCACCATCCACGGACAGTATCTAAATTCGCCTTTTTCGTCTTCACAATGTAAAATAACTGCGGCTTCTCTGTACACTGATCCAAATGTAGTTTCCGGATAATCGGCAATAAATATGGTAGCGGTAGGTTCGCCTTTCAATTTAATTTCAGGTGGCATAAACTTTTCAGCTTCAGCTCTATCAACTGCAATATTTGCAATTAGAACTCTCGCATTTATCCAAATTGCACCATCTAAATTACTTAAATCCATTTTTAATTTCCTTTCGGTTAAAACACTTATACTTAAAATTTTTCGGCTGCCAGTATCCCCAATACCTCATTGCAACCATCTTCAATCATTGATGCACGAGCATCTCTCATTAGCTTTTCGACTGGATATGCCTTGGCTAACCCGTTACCTCCGTAAATTTGAATCGCTTCGCTTGCGACTTCAAATGCGGACTGAGTGGAAGTAACTTTAGACGCAATCGACATCTTTAAATCCGGAGCACCCATACCGTTATTCAATACTGCCTGTCTGGCCAGATATCGTGCCGACTCCAACTTTTGATACATCTTAAACAGCCGAGACTTGACGCTTTGGTGCTCAATTATGGGCACTCCCTTCTGTATACGTTCTTTTGCATAGGAGACGGCCAATTCGAAGGCTGCTCTGGATACTCCTACGAAAGTCGCACCCATGCCAGCATTGGCCATTGATAATCCAATGTCCGATCCAAATGTTCCCAACTCGGGAGATATGACCATATTTTTAATGGGAACCCTTACATTTTCAAAGAAGATTTCACCCTGGTTTAATGCTCGTTGGCCTATTTTGTCAAGCGGTGCTCCGCGGCTAACTCCAGTTTGGGTTAAGTCCACCAAAATTCCTCCCATGCCGCTTATCCCGTCTCCCATATCCACGGCACAAAAAAGCGCGGCATTTTTAGCAATTGTGCCGTTGGAAACCCAAGCGGCTTTTTGCCCGTTAATTTCCAAAAAATCGCCTGACTTTTTAGCGATGCAGTTAGGCTTACCGGGCATATCTTTTAGTTGACCGCCAAAATAGATTATGTCACTTCCGTGATCGGGCTCGGTAATTGCCCAGCAACCGACTTCATGACCCGTCCCGAATTGCTCTATCAGTTCGCTGTCACCGGACAACATAGCTAAAGCTTTGGGGAAAATCGAAACCTCCAGTGAAATGGCCAAACCGGAATCTCCCCAGCCAAGTTCTTCTGAAATCATAGCGTTTAGCATAGCAACTCTGTTAGGGGGAAGCCCCGAGTTGGCCAGTTCAAACATATCGATTCCCAATTCACTGTATTTATCGAATACCTGCCACAAAGGTGAACCTTGGCTTATTGCTTCTGACGGATCAGAAAGTTTATCAAGTTCAATGCCTACTGGGCGCATTACCGTTTCAGCGAAGTTGTGAACTACGTTTAAAATCTCTTGCTCTTCTTGTCCAATGGAGATATTCGCCTCCGTCATAGTCATGTCGTAACCTCCAAGCTCTCAAAATCTCTTCCCGGAGAGTTCTGCCTTGAATTTCATCCGGTATTCTCTAAATTTGATTCATTCTGCACCGATATTTTTAGACAATAAAAAACACCTAAAAACGGCTAAATAAATATACCTACTAACAGTAGTATCGCATTATTAGATTTCTTTATAGGGCATTAAGTCCCAATCTATTCGTACCGCCATGAATTTCGCAGTTGATGGGATTTATTAGATTAAGACGCATTCTATCGTTGGAATTTAAGAGACACAAAAATTCTTAATTTTACAAGAGAACAATAATCACTTGCATTGCAATTTGAAGAGGCTCACGATCGTGAGCGACACGGAGTTTTGAAAACGACCGCAACAATTGCCGACTTCAGAACAGCGGTCACTAATTTATCGGCGTATTTTGTTTTGGGTCATTAAGAACCGACGGTATATACCCACGACTGATTTCACCAAGAAACCATAAATCCAAGAAACCATAAATCGCAGTGACTTAAATTGAGTTTAATGTAAAAATGAAAAAAAGAATTATAAATTACATACGCACGAGCAGCCATCTCATCTGTATAGACACAGTTGCGTTAACGAATTAATGCCAGAAAATATTTACAAGTAGTGATTGTATTTTAAATGCTAACATTGAGCTCTTGCTTAAGCCGCAATGGCCTAACCATTAAATGGAACTGAACTTAGCCTCCAAAGACCTTGCGATTTCAAGCGCTTCCTGCAGCGACTTCCCGCTTTTGCCAATCAGCCAACAGGTAATCGGAGCTGCGGTACGCGCAGAAGTGTGAGCGGCAATTCCGGCGATGTCCAACAAACTGTCAATATCTTCTTGGCTTACCGAACCCAAATTCAAAGCCTCGGCAAATTCGTTTACCCAATTTTCTAATGTAGTCGTCATAAACAAATAATACCACCAATGAATTCCGAAATTCCTCATTGCTGGCAAAATATAGATATTTAATCTATACATATTGTGTTTATGACTACGTATTGCTTTAGACTACACTTTATTATATGGATAAAACTCAAGACGCTGGATCAAAACCGATTAAATCAAACTTGTTGGGTCATTCTCACGAAGGACACCACAACTGCAATCACAAAGACGGGCATGACAACTGTAAAAAACCTTGCAGAGAAGTCTTAAACGAAGCTCGCCAAAAACTGATAGATGAAAGAAAGAAACTGAGTTTTGAAGAACTTACTAACCTTTCGAACGTATCCGAAAAGAAAACGGGCGAACTTTTAGCATTGGCACACGAAACCAGACTCTTGTGGTGCGGCGACACTGTAGAGATTGAAGGCATCATATCGGCTAAAACCGGTGCGTGCAAGGAAGATTGCAAGTTTTGTTCACAATCGGCCAAACACTCCTCAATAATACCGGCGACCACTTTTATGTCTGACGAAGAATTACTGACTGCCGCAACGGAAGTCAAAGAATTGGGAGCAACCGAATTTTGCATTGTTTTAGCAACTACGGGTCCAAGCGAACAAATTATGAAACGACTTGAAGAAGTAGTTCCAATGCTTGCCGATAAAACAGGCTTGAACATAAACGTTTCAAGTGGCATTTTAAATGACGAGCAGGCGGAAAGACTGAAGAAGGCTGGTGTCCACCGTTATAATCATAACCTGGAAACCGCGAGGTCTTATTTTAAAAATGTCGTGACGACACACACGTTTGAACAGCGATACGAGACCTGTCTTTTAGTTAAAAAACACGGGCTGCAACTTTGTTCGGGAATACTGTTTGGTCTTGGCGAATCTAAAGAACAAAGAGTTGAAGCCCTTTTTGAGCTTCAGGCACTCGAGCCCAACGAGGTTCCGATAAACTTCCTAAATCCCCGACCTGGAACTCCGCTTGAAGATCAGCCGCTAGTTGAACCGATTGAAGCATTAAGACTTATTGCTCTTGCCAGACTTGCGCTACCGGATGTAATATTAAGATACGCAGGCGGCAGAGAAATTACTCTCCAGCATTTACAAGCGGCTGGAATGACTTCGGGCATTAACGGGCTAATAATAGGAAATTACCTTACTACACTCGGGAGAAGTCCGCAAGAAGATTTGGATATGCTTAGCGAGTTAAATATGCCGATTGGTTCATTGTCGAATCTATTTTAAACCTAAATTTATTTTTTACGTTTAAACAATTTCGGCCGTATCATTTAAATTCAGAGAATCGTTTAGGATTTTTTTTACAGCCAATGTGCGATTTGTACCCGAACTCGCTAAAAGATCAGTTTGGATGACGACAACCCCGCAGTTCTCTATGGCTTCTGCGAATATGCTGTCACCAGAATCAATTACAAAAACATCGATAAATTCACTATACAATTCTGCGACGGCCGCTGGATTATGTTCTAATCCAAAATGACCCATAAACTTTGCTCTTAGATCAGCGCGATGTTTTTCGGCCGCTGTAAAAGGCGCCTTATGAGAAATAACCGGGCTTACCGCCACAGTCGGTTTTTCCCTTTCAATGAGAGCCTCCTTAATTCCGTTTATTGAAAGGATAGGCATTATGCTAGCAATCGGACTGCTCGGGCCTACTATTACCAAATCCGATTCCTTAACGGCTTTTATGACATCAGGACCTGGAGATGCCGACTCGCACCCCTCTAACTCAATGCTTTTAATTTCAGGCTCAGCTCTGTGTTTTACAATAAACTCCTGAAAACTCAAGCGACAGTTTTCAACCGATATCACGGTACGTACAGTCGAATCGCTCATGGGAAGAACATTGATTTTTCCGCAACTCTGTGACGCCAAACTTTTAGTGGCCTGAGTTAAGCTTTGGCCACGAAGCATTTTAAATGTCCGCAACAGGTGGGTTCGAAAATCTTTGTCCCCTAGATGAAACCATTGAGGTTTAATATAAGAGATCAACTTATCACAGACGAATGAGTCATTTATAAGCCCATATCCTCGGGTTTCATCAAATCTATCTTGGATACTGTATGTGACCGAATCTAAATCAGGGCTGATTTTAAGGCCGTATTTAGTTAAATCATCTGCCGTATTAACTATGCAGGTAAGCGATATTTCAAGTCTCTTAAGCCCGTCGACGAATCTGGCTCCTCCAAACCCTCCCGACAACACCGTAACCGTAGGCTTTAACACCTGAAGCCTCCTTTACAAGATGGCGGCGCGACCTTGCATGAAAATACCGTTATGCACGAAGAAACCTCTGACTTTATTTTCTTCTATTATGCCTTCGTTACCAGTCTTACCGCGACTGGTAACAAAAGACTTAATGAACTCTTCAGTTTGATTTCTGCCTTTTGAGCTTATTGCTCTAGTTCCATCTTTTAAAGTCCGTATGCATTTTAAAATCAATTCATCCGGCGTAAACCTTACAAAGTTGCAAAATTCAACGATGAGCTTAATCTGCTCGTCCATCACAGATATGTCTTTGCCGGCACCGACCGAATTAAGCCATTTTGCCACGGATTCGAACTTAACAATGCTTTCGGAGCTTAAGTCCTCAAAACTGTCCTGGCCATCTACATCTTCATCGATTTGACTCATTCAGGCAGCCCAAACATCCTTGAGATCATCTTCACTTCCATTTCGCGGTGCGGGAAAGGTCCCGGATCCTGTATTAATTTATCACGCTTAAGCGACTCGGTTACTTCTGCATCTTCTTCAAACGGCTTATCTGCAGACCCTTCAAAAAAGTTCGCCGACAGCGGTCTTCGAGGACGTTGACCGCCTGCTGCTGCCTCTTCTGCGGGATAACCTAAAAGTTGAAGCCAAATAGGTATCCAATTGTCTGGTACGTGGAACATATCTTTTACCTTATCGGCTGCGGTAAATGCGTGAAGGCATGTACCCAACCCTTCATCTACGGCAGCCAGCAGAGCATTTGCGATCGCTTGACCTACTTCGATGGTCCCCATGAACATGGTAGCCATTTGATTATCTGCGATCGGTTTTAATACCTGCGGCCACAAAAATTCGTCCACGTAAGCTTTCGACCATCCGTGTGAGGGCGTAAGCACATGATTCTCCACCAACTCTTTTAATCTATCTGCTCCACCATTCGGATAATCCATGTCCAAATACCAAAAAATATAGACCGGAGCCAAATCCAAAGACGCAGTTGTGGTTGGATTTCGCAGCGCGTCAATTGTCTCGGCCGGCAGTTCGGATCTCCTAACCACGATTGCCTTTGCATAGTCTGCGTTCATTGACCTTGAACTCCGATTGGCGGCCTCAAAGATTTTTTGAATCTTCTCCCTCTCAACGGGTTGCCAGGGCCTGAAAAACCTAATGCTCCTCCTGGTTCCTGCGGCTTCTTTAAATTCCATTGTTACTCCTTTAATTCAACTCATGCAAAACTTTAATGATTATTTTGTCAAAATACTCACCACGGCTGCCGCAGCATCCGTACCCAAAAATCCCCCGCCATTTTCGGCCAAAGCAACTCTGGCCTTGGGAACTTGCCTCTTGCCGCAGTGTCCCCTCAGCTGTTCGGTAAGCTCGACAATTTGAGCACAGCCGGTAGCACCAATTGGATGGCCTTTGGAAAGAAGTCCCCCGCTCGTGTTTACAGGTACTTTGCCGCCTAAAAATGGAGCTCCAGATGCCAAAAAGGCAGGACCTTCACCCTGTTTGGCCAACCCCAGTTCCTCATAGAGCATCATCTCTGCAGGTGCGGCGGCATCGTGAACTTCTACCACATTTAAATCTTCGGGAGATACTCCGCTTAGCTCATAGGCTTTTTGAGCACTATGCGTAGCTACGCTGTCTTCTCCGCCCATTCTGTCCCGTCCAGAGAGTATAACTGAAGCCCTAAGCTTTATCATCGGCACTCCGAGCTTTCTTGCAACTTCTCGAGAAGTCAGTACAACTGCGGCCGCACCGTCGCCTATAGGCGAACACATTAACAAAGTCAACGGATTTGAAATCATTCTTGAATTAAGAACTTCCTCTACGGATACAACCTCTCTGTATTGCGCCTTCGGGTTCAAAGCTCCGTTTGAATGGTTTTTGGACGCGATCTTTGCAAAATCTTCTGCGGTGGCGCCGCTTTGTTGCATATAAAGTTGAGCGGCAATTCCGTAAACGTCCATGAATGCAGACTTTTGCGATCCTCCATCACCCTCAGCGTGTTTCTTACTCTCTTTTGTCGCCTGCTCGTGGACATTTTCACTCTTATTATCTTTAGGATATCCAAGAAGAATCTTAGATATCGGTTCGCGTGCTACGCCGAAGTCCTCCAAGTCGACTGCCGTACCAATTGCCGTAAGTGACCTAATTTTTTCGGGATGAGTTAATTTTTCGGCTCCAATTGCAATTGCGATATCAACAGAACCCGAAGCTACCGCCATTCGCGCCATAGACACGGCGCTACTTGAGGAAGCGCAGGCATTTTCAACATTCACTATAGGGGCGCCCAAGAGTCCGGTATGGTGCAATGCAGACTGCCCTCTTATCATCTCCTGTCCGGTTATGACCCCTCCAACTGCGTTGGCAAAAAACACCATTCCGACATCTTTTGGCTCAATCGAAGCATCTTTAAGCGCTTCTTGTAACGCCTCTTCGGCTAAATTCCGGATTGATTTATCGTAAAACTTTCCGAACGTCGTCATCCCGACTCCAGCCACGATTACGTCTCTCATAACTATCTCCTAACTAAAATATTAGACCTTATCAACAACATTTTTAAAATCAAAAGTTGTTGATTGAATTCCTCTTTCCTTCAGAACCTGATACTGAATTCGATGCGTGCCCGTCTTGGGCAATTCGTCCACAAATTCAATATACCTAGGAATTGCATGCTTTGCCATTTTATTGTTGCAGTATTCGATAACCTCTTTATATTCGAGGGTTGTGTCTGGCTGCAGCACTATACAGACCATCACTTCATCTTCTCCTAGCTCCGAAGGCACACCGAATGCCGCAGATTCCAATATCGAATCATGTTGATTTAAAATTGTCTCTATCTCCCAAGCAGATATGTTTTCGCCCAAACGCCTAATGGATTCCTTCTTGCGACCGTGATAATAGAAAAAACCTTCTTCATTCATTTGGGCTAAATCTCCAGTGTGAAACCATCCGTTTCTGTTGGCCCATTCCGTTTCTTTCGGAAGATTATGATAACTGGTTTGAGGTCCGCTTGGGCTCTTAAAGACCAGCTCGCCTATCGTATTGGGAGCGAGAATATTGTCAGAATCGTCAACCACGTTAAATTCATATGATCCTAACGGTTTTCCCATCGAGCCGACCTTACCCACATCATTTAGCAATAATCCGGGTGCGTCAATCATTCCGTAAAACTCAACTATTTTCACGCCAAAGCGTTCTTCAAACTGCTGCCATCTATCTGAAGGACATCCTGCAGACAAGACTGTTCTGACATTGTGGTCACGATCATTTTCTCTGGGCGGCTGTTTTAAAAGAATACTTATCATTCCACCCAAAACATTGAACTCGACTGCATCATATTTTCGCAAGTCATCAAAAAACCTAGAAGCCGAGAATTTTTTTGCCAACGCCAAACGCGCACTCAAAACGATTGAACCCAATGCCGACACCAGCAAAGCGTTTCCGTGAAACAGCGGAAGTGCCGTATACATTGTTTCTCCTGGTTTAACGCCCATGGCCATCAAAAGCGCAGCCGCCCCCGTATTGCTGTCAGAGGATTGGTTAACTACACCTTTTGGGGGACCGGTCGTTCCCGAAGTATACAAAAGCCCGCTGACGCTGCCCGGATCCGACGCGTCTATCTGAGGCTCGTGCGCCGGGAACTCCATAATTTTGTCAAATGAAACCCTACCGGCAAAGGTATCGGTATCCTTGGTAATATCGGCTACGATTATGTGTTTGAGAAATTCAAGCTCTGACTTCATTCCAAGCAGATATGGCAGAAAATCGGGCTCGGTGATAATTGCAACAGCTCTTGAGTCATTAAGGTAATGCTGCAACGTTACCGATCTCTGTGCGGTATTTATCGGAACCGACGTAACTCCTATAAAAGTACAGGCAAAATGACTCCACAAAAATTCGGGTCTGTTGGTCATCATGATGGCGACATGATCTTTAGGTTTAATGCCTAAATCAATAAGGCCGTTTGCAACCTTAAAACAGTTATCTACGGTTTCCTGCCAGCTGAACTGTTGATCTTCAAAAAGCAGCCATGTGTCATTCGGATTTTGTGAGGCATGTTGCCTCAAAAATATCTCGACTATTCCCTGCGGCCTGGTCATATTTTGTAACTTTCTATAATCTGCTTAGCTCCGACCAATCCTAAAAATTCATTGACCCCATCTTCAATTAAGGCTGCTCTGGCGTCCCTAAACAACTTTTCTATTAGGGATTCTTTGGCAAGTCCCATTCCGCCGAATACTTGAATCGCATTGTGAGAAACTTCGTATGCAATTTGGGTGGATGTCACTTTAGAAGCTATGCAGTGAGCTAAAGCCGGAAGGTGTGCAGTTGGATCTGCCAAATTATTTAATATATCCGTTGCCGCATTAATTGCGTTGTTCAAGAATGCTTGTTTGGAATATATATTTGCCATTTGAACCATTTTAAACATGTCAAACAATTTCCCTTGAATCATTTGATGATCCGCAATAGTCTTTCCCCCTTGCACTCTGTTTCTGGAATAGTCAAGAGCTTCTTCAAAGGCAGCTCTTGCCAAACCGCTAAAGATAACTCCCATTCCCGAGTTTGCCGAAGCCAATGTTGCTCTAAGTAGTACGGGATAAAGTTCTGGACCTCCAAGTAAAAATCCGGCCGGGACTCTGACGTCGTCAAAGTAAATCTCACCTTGATTTAATGCACGCTGCCCAAGTTTATCTAAGGCATTACCTCGTTTGACATTTGAACCGTCCAAAGGAACAATAAATACCCCGCCTCCAGCCATCCCTAAGGTAGGTTCAATTGTACAAAACAGCAGAGCATGAGTGGCTATCGTACCGTTTGACACCCAAGCCGATTTTTGACCGCTTATTATCCAATCCGATCCGTCTTGACGCGCGCGACAGTTACCCGCCGTTTCCGGTTTGTAGAAGGGATCCGTACCGACTCCCAAAGTGTCGGAGCCGTGACCGGGCTCTGTAATGGCCCAGCATCCGATTATCTTACCTTCTCGGTCTTTATGGAACGGCTCGATAATTTCGTCAAGTAGCTGCTGATTTCCCGTAAGGGTTGCAATAGGAGTGGCCAATTCGAATGGAAAGCCTGCGACCCCAAGACTGATTGCCAAATCAGCAGCCCCCCACCCGAGTTCTTCGAATACTATGCAGTTCGCATAAAGGTTTGACGATACCCCGATGTCCCCTGAAGCCACCTGAGTACTAACGTGATTTGCTTGTCCGTACCATGTCCTAAAGACATCCCATAGTACCGAGTCTTTGGCGATTACGGACTGGGGATCCAACTTATCAAGTTTTAAACTAGCCGGTCGTAAAACATCTTTTGCGAATCGATGAGTTTCCTGCCGTACCTGTTGTTCTTCTTCAGTTTCCGGACCCTCTAATTTAAATGCCATATTGCAACCTCACTTAGTTTCTTTAGATTTTTATTTAAATTTAAAGAAACTTAATCGAAACTAAATTTTTTTTAGACTTATGCCTGTTGATAAACCGCCACGGTTAATTCAAAACATAAGGCATCATAAGTACATGCTATTCAAATACGGGTTTAATTTATAGGGGATAAAGTCACTTATTAAGAGGCCGATTCTTAGAGCAAATCTGCAAAAACAGAGATTTACAAATTGAACTTTAGCTTCTATGTACCCAATATGACAATTTGCAAAACGTTCTTAACAACTTCCTTAATCCCTTAATGTTGCGCACATAATTTAAATCGACCGACCGGACTATAGACCAGTCGAATCATTATTTGTGGAATTTGTGGCGGATGCTTCAACGCTATTTATAGATAGTCTTTCTTTCAAAGAAGAAGACTGCGATTTCTTCTCCCACACAGGTTCGGGTTCTTGAATTTCAGGAGTTTTCAACCTAAATATCCAACGAATCACTAGTTTTATAACCTGAGGGTTAAAAGCCAGTTTTATCATAGAACCCATGTCTTCTGAACGAATTCTTATAGTAGTTTCCCACGTTACCGGGGCATGAGTAACTCCGCTCAAGACAACTTCTTTTGATTCGGTGGTGACTTTAAACTCACCCAAATTCAACTGAAGTTCACGTTTTCCCAAGCCTCTGGATTTAATTCTCATAAGTTAGATTGCCTTTCATTAAATTACGATTCGTATATACTTTTTAAATTCAATTTAAAGTTAATTTTTTTTCAACCGTCGAACACTTTTGATGATTAAGTACTATCTCGCCCGACGCAAATACCTTTACCCCATACCAACGCTACTTATTTCACCGCTTTTAAGTCAAGTTGCAAATTTAAAGTGATCCAAATAACGCTTACCAACTTGGCCGCCTTCGTATCTTCCAAAAATATGTGTTAAGCAAGTATGAACAGACACGTAATCTTTAATCCTTAGAATAGCGCTATTATCGATTGCGACTTTTCCGTCGTTGGCTGCAATTCGACGGCTACCAGTGGCATATTGACTTCTTTGGAACAGAAAATGATCAATACGAGTCTTTAGCTCTTTAGGTTTGGCTATCTTGGCTTTTTGAGTTTTTCTTACGATTGAAGTATTAAATAAATTATTTGTTTTCTTGCTATCGAATTGAGTTGAGAGTCGGAAATTTAACCAATTTTGACTTTGTAAAGCAACTAAATCCATGCCCAATGCGACATTAGACTTCATAATATACATGGTTATTTTAATACCTAAAAATAAATAGGGACTAAAGTCCCAACTCTCAGGAAAAGCCCTTTGAGACAGCAGGGTCGGTTACGTATTTAAAACTTACTGGTCATAACTCTCGCAAATTGGGAGTGAAATTTATCATCGGAAAAACAAATAAATTTATATTTAAACCTAGATCCACCGAAATAACTTAGTTTTCACTGATTGTTTATAGACCTCAAAACACTAAAGTGCCCTTATGGCCTAG
>DAHXLF010000299.1 GCA_027371755.1 Acidimicrobiales bacterium | reverse complement strand
CCAAGTGCCGCATTAGCGGAATGAAAACCATATGCACGATTGATGATTAGACGCACCCTGCGGTTAAGTCCTTCATGTATTGCATTATTAATACCAAGTCTCACTGCAGCCAGTATTCCAGCTTTCCTTTTTCTAATAGTTTGACCAACTGTGACAAAAGGTTTTAGACGAGATCGTTGTGCCATAGAGCAGAACCGATCGAGTAGTTCACTGACCTCTTCTTGCGTGAGATCTCCAGCAAATACCGCTCGTAGTGCCTCCTTTAGTTTGTAGGCTCGCCACAGATCGCCTCCCCTGTGTTTTAGTTTACGAAGAGTCGTAGCTTGGTCGTCGTTTAAGTCACCTGGATTCTTGAGTAATGCCCACTGGTGATGCTAATTGAAATTCCCCACCTAGAACTTCTCAAATCTGTGGTTCTAATTTATGGGACTCCAGGCATAGATGTGGGTCACCTTCAGGGATCTGGGATTTGATAGCGTTCATGCGGTAGGACATGTTCGAT
>DAHXLF010000298.1 GCA_027371755.1 Acidimicrobiales bacterium | reverse complement strand
TTTCTTAGTTGGATTCGGTTCTGATGAAATCGACATCTTTCACGTCAATGACTATTTAAGCATAATTGACGGCATCTCTTAGGACAGAGAGGAACTCCTCCATAACCGTCGGATAGGTGTTAGGGCGAGTGACACAGAAGTGGAGACCTGCTGGGAGTTGCAGACCGTTGAGCCGCCAGCCATTTTTGCTTAAATAGTCATTGACGTGAAAGATGTCGATTTCATCAGAACCGAATCCAACCAAGAAAGTTGGCTCCCCATATATCCGAAGTTCTGCTATCTCCTGGATGCCCCTCTTCAATAGGTCAGCAGTTCGGAATATGTCTCGAGCGATCTCCAGGTAGCCATGCTCCCCGAGGGTGACCATCGATGCCCAAGTGGAAGCGATGAGCCCTCCAGAGCGAGACCCAGCCATTCCCGGGGATAAGTACAGGCCGCCCGGCCAGTCAGGATAGGTGAAATACTGGTTGGATTCGGTTCTGATGAAATCGACATCTTTCAC
>DAHXLF010000297.1 GCA_027371755.1 Acidimicrobiales bacterium | reverse complement strand
ATATACATCAGAATTGTTATAATTGTTAGAATTGAAATAATCTTTAATATGATTAAATTCTATTAGCCATTTATTTATATCATTATTGCAATAAATAATATTATTAATATAATCATAACAATCATAATATAATTTATTTTGATTTAAATCTATCATAAATATAATATTATAATATTTATTATACTTTCCTTTCCATTTTGATATTTTAATTCCAAAATTTCTAATAATGTTATAAATAAAATAATATTTTTAATTAAAATTATACATTATTAAATAATATTATTTAAATATTTATTTATTTAAAATAATCTATTGAATAATAAAATAATTAAATAAATAAAATAACAATACATTAAAAATATTTTAATATATTATTTTTAATAAATAATTGTTTAATAAATTAATTTAATGAGTAAATATTTTAATATAGTATTTTTAATAAATAATTGTTTAATAAATTAATTTAATAATAAAATATTTTAATATATTTTTAATAAATTAAATAA
>DAHXLF010000296.1 GCA_027371755.1 Acidimicrobiales bacterium | reverse complement strand
ATTGTTCCAGGAGTATACTCCTAGAAGGTTGCGGCAGAAAGTATACTTCTATAAAAGTAAAGTATATACTAAAAGCATTTTGTGCACTAGAATCTTTATATCATTTTATTTTCTCATTTAATCTTTGTATTATTTTATTTTTTTTTATTTTTTTTCATTTAATTTTCTCATTTTTACATCATTTTATTTTCTAATATTTTTTTATATCATTTTATTTTTTCATTTTTATATTATTTTATTTTCCCATTTTTGTATCATTTTATTTTTTCCACAAGAATCTAAGTTGTTATAAAAAATAAAACAATATAAAGATGAGAAAATAAAATGATGTAAAAATGAGAAAATTAAATGAAAAAAAATAAAAAAAAATAAAATAATACAAAGATTAAATGAGAAAATAAAATGATATAAAGATTCTAGTGCACAAAATGCTTTTAGTATATACTTTACTTTTATAGAAGTATACTTTCTGCCGCAACCTTCTAGGAGTATACTCCTGGAACAAT
>DAHXLF010000295.1 GCA_027371755.1 Acidimicrobiales bacterium | reverse complement strand
CTAAAACAAATTATGATTAAATAATAAAATAATTTAAATATTTAAAACAAACTAACATTAAATTATGAAATAAATATCTAAAACAAACTAAATTGTATCTAAAAAATAAACTAGGATTAAATAATGGTTCTAGAGTACTTCTTCTAGTGTATACGCTGAAGACCCTTGTGGTAAATACCTAAAACAAATTTGGATTAAATTATGTAATAAAATGGTGATTAAATAATGTAATAAATATCTAAAACAAATTATGATTAAATAATAAAATAATTTAAATATTTAAAACAAACTAACATTAAATTATGAAATAAATATCTAAAACAAACTAAATTGTATCTAAAAAATAAACTAGGATTAAATAATGGAAGTTTTAAATAAAACTGAATTAAATAATGAAATAATATCTAAAATAAATATGTATTAAATAATGGAATGATATCTAAAATAAATAATGGAAAAATATCTAAAATATGTGAATTAAATAATGAAATAATATCTAAAACAAATG
>DAHXLF010000294.1 GCA_027371755.1 Acidimicrobiales bacterium | reverse complement strand
TCAATTTTATTTAAAATATCTTTTTATTTAACACTCAATTTTATTTAATACTCGATTTTATTTAATTTAAAGCTCGATTTTATTTAAAGCTCGTTTATTCAACACTCAATTTTATTTAAATATGCTTTTTATTTAATGCACATTTTTATTTAACATTAGATTTTATTTAATGCTCAATTTTATTTAAAATATCTTTTTATTTAACACTCAATTTTATTTAATACTCAATTTTATTTAATACTTAATTTTATTTAACACTTTATTTTATTTAATACTCAATTTTATTTAACAGTTAATTTTATTTAAAATATGATTTTAATTTAATATTGAATTTTATTTAACGCTAGAGTTTATTTAATGCTATATTTTATTTAAAATATAGTTTTATTTAAAAAATATTTTTATTTAACGTTCAATTTTATTTAATGTTTAATTTTATTTAATGCTCAATTTTATTTAAAATATCTTTTTATTTAACACTCAATTTTATTTAATACTCAATTTTATTT
>DAHXLF010000293.1 GCA_027371755.1 Acidimicrobiales bacterium | reverse complement strand
GGTTTCAGTCCTATCACTATTTATGTTGCTAATTGAGTAAAGCTATTTGAAAAATGTATAAGATAACTGATTTTTTACCTTTGCGACTACATTAAAATTGTTAGTGTGTCTTAAATAAAGGAAACAAAATTGAATACTCAACAAAGCGATTTCGACAAATTTTCAACTGGTGCTTTTGGCCCTAATGCATGGCTCATAGAAGAGCTATACCAATCTTTTTTGAGTGATCCTACTTCGGTAAGCGAAAATTGGCGGGAATTTTTTAAAGACTACCAAGGACTACGGGGGACTCCCAGCCAAGCAAAGGCGGTCAATAATTCTATTAAGGAGGCCATTTTAGCCCCAGCTGTTCCAATCGAGATTGATAAAGATGTTATTGCCTTAAAAGGACCGCTGGGTCTCATTGCTACCAATATGGAACAGAGTTTGACTGTCCCGACAGCAACCTCCGTACGACCTATGTTCGCAAAGCTACTAATTGAGAATCGAGCCCTGCTTAATGAATATACCA
>DAHXLF010000292.1 GCA_027371755.1 Acidimicrobiales bacterium | reverse complement strand
AATAAAATATTTTATAAAAAAAAAATTAATTTTTAATAAAAATATTTTTAATTATTCAATAAAAATTTTTATTTAAATGTTCAAAAAATATTTTAATTATTTAATACATATACTTAGCAAGCCAATATATATTTTAATTTATTTTAATTAATATTATATAATATATCTAAAATAATTCATATTTATCTATTTATTTAAATTAATTTTAATATATAATCTTTATTGATATAAATTATTTTTGAACTGATCATAAAATGAAAAAAAAATTAATTTAAATAAATAAGCATCAATTATAATAGAGATTATTTTCAGATTATTTTGACATTATTTTGAGATTAATTAATTGATTTATTTTGACGATTTTAATGAATTGATTTATTTTATTTTTATTTTTATTTTTATTTTTATTATTGGGGGGAGGGGATTTTTTTTGAATTGAAATTTACCAATGTCATTCATATGAATTTGAGTTGTTCGGGAAGAAGGATGTAAAACGGGATAAACATACATATTCCAAT
>DAHXLF010000291.1 GCA_027371755.1 Acidimicrobiales bacterium | reverse complement strand
TCTAAAACAATGTTATTAATAAAATTTTTAAGCATACTCGCATATGTAAGACAGTACTATGATGTCAACATTTTCGAATTATATCCAAATATAATAGAAGCATTACAGTCATCGATATTTTTTGAAAAACATTTAAATTCAAATATTAAAATTGAGCACTTAACCAAACGAGGATAGAGATTCTGCTAATTTGGAATCGTTGATATTCACATTTATCTTCAAGGATTCTGAAATACGTATGAAAAAATCTTTAAAGGACGCAAGAAGCTCTAAATTATCAGCGCTTATCTTATACATACGGACAGCATCCTCGGATAATTTCATATTAGACAAATTTAATGCATCTACCTGTTTGGTTAAGTGCTCAATTTTAATATTTGAATTTAAATGTTTTTCAAAAAATATCGATGACTGTAATGCTTCTATTATATTTGGATATAATTCGAAAATGTTGACATCATAGTACTGTCTTACATATGCGAGTATGCTTAAAAATTTTATTAATAACATTGTTTTAGA
>DAHXLF010000290.1 GCA_027371755.1 Acidimicrobiales bacterium | reverse complement strand
TTTTTTGATCTTTTTTTAACATATATATTATTAGAATTATTAATTTTTTCGATTATGCTTTAATTTCGATCTAATATCAAAAAAAATTATGTTAACTAGTATATAAAATTTAAAATAATAAAAAAAAAGTATAATGATTAAAATAAAAGATAGTGATATTAAATCCAATATCAAAAAAAAATTATCTTAACTAGTATATAAAATTTAAAATAATAAAAAAATATATAAGGATTAAAATGATCGATATTGATATTAGATTGAATTAAATTATCTTAACTACTATATAAAATTTAAAATAATAAAACAATGTATAATAATTTAAATTATCTTAATTAATATATAAAATAAAAAAACAATAAAAAAATGTATAATGATTTAAATTATCTTACTTAGTATATAAAATTTAAAATAATAAAAAAATGTATAATGATTAAAATGATTGATAATGATATTAGATTGTAATTTCAACCCAATACCAAAAAAAATTATCTTAATTAGTATATAAAATCAAAAATATATA